>JAFGLH010000146.1 GCA_016928165.1 Pirellulales bacterium
TGCACGCACCTTATTTCGCGGCAAAACCAAGCTGGTGCGTGCAAGCACGCACCCTACAGTGGTTTTCCGCAACAGAAACTAATTATCAGGCCCCTTCGACGGGTCTCCTGAATCGCCGCCAAGCAGGACGCCCGTCGAACGGGCGTGACGTGAAAATGGAAATCGCCCGCCTTCCCAGGCGTGAACGCCTGTGCTAGAAAATATTTCCGTAAATGTCATTTGCCGGAACTAATCCGAAAAACATGGCGGGAATATCCGTAATCATTGTGGTTCTTCAATAAGCGTTGGCGTCGATCGCCATGCCGTCCTTGCGATTGCTCATCAGGCGGTGCGTTTCGGGGTTGATCGAGTAGTTGATCATTTGTACCGAGCCGTCGCAGAAGGCCATATGAAAGCCATTGGCGTGCGCGCTGCCGAAACTTCGCCAGTTGGTGTCATCGCCGGGGGTGTCCTGGAGCGGCGGAAGCAGGTCAGAGGGCGTAACCCCGCTCCAACGCGCGGTGTCGGCGTTGTCGCCCTGCCACGTGTCCGAGTTGTCGTCTGGAGCCAAGCCGGTGTCATAATTGTCGGGGTTGAGGTATTTTTCACCTAACAGATACGTATGGCTGGCCCCGTCCGTGATGTCCGCCATTGTAATCATACTGCCGCAATACGAGATGCCCGTGGCAACCCTGGCGACGTTAGCGAAGGTGGCCTGCGCTTTGGACGTCATTTGTCCCGGGGGGTTCTCGACATCGGTAACGCTGGGCGGCCCACTGCCGGCGCTTGAGACCCGCCCCCAGACCGCACGTACAGGACAGTCGCAATGGGTCCAGTAATCGCCGCCGTTAATGGCGTAGTCGTTGCGCCCCGACACGGTCGGCAGGTCCGCATTTGCGGGCTTCGGTACTACATACGGGTAGGCGATCGCCCGCCGCCGCGTGGGACAGTAGAACACGCTGAGCGGCACGGATATCCGTTGCATGTGCGCGGTGAACTTTTGCGATTGCGGCAGCCCGGCCCCCATGTCGCGCACTGCCTCTAGCTCGATGTAGGGCAGTATGTTGAACATCCAGCCGCCCGGCTGGCGCCAGTCGGTTCCCCGGTCGGCGTCGCCCGTCCACTGCCACCCCCAACCGTTCGAGGGAAGCCGCTTATAGGCCTCTTCGTGGCTTAGGCAGCCCAGGGCGAGTTGCTTGAGGTTGTTGCAGCACTGCACCCTTCGTGCCGCCTCGCGGGCCGCCTGCACCGCCGGCAACAGCAACGCGATCAGGATTCCGATGATCGTGATGACCACAAGAAGTTCCACAAGCGTGAAGCCGGATTTTAAATTTGGGATTTGAGATTTGGGATTTATATTACGCATGGTCAACATTCTCCATTTTCATAAGCGATTCGAGAATTGGAAAAGGGAATGGGGCGCCGGCCGCATCGAATTACCCGCCGACGCTCCCAATCCCAAATCCCAAATCAACAAATCCCCAATGGTTTACTTCCGTTTCCTCCAGGCGTAGGCCAGCAGGCCGATCAAGCCGGTCGCCAGCAAAGCCAACGTGGACGGCTCCGGCACCTTCGGGTCGTCGAGCTTATAGTTGTCGGCCCACCCGATTTGTGAAGTGGAGAGGGTATATTCAAAAATGCGGTACTTCAGCCCGGTGACCTCATATACACCCGGTGTTTTCTGCGCGATGCCCAAGGGTTTGTCGACGATGGTGCCGTCCTTGGTCCAAACGGCGCCCGGCGTCTCCATGTCGCGATACCATAGAGTGCCAAGCCCGCCGGCCGTGGAAAAATCCATGACCAGCTTGACCTCGTACCATTTATTAACCGAGATGGAGTCGCCATAGGTTTCGATGGCGGAGGAGTTGCGCAGATGCAAACGGCCGCTGGCCGCCCCGGCGGCGCAGTCCGCCCCGAACACCATGTTATAATAGTAGTTAGCCCCATAGAAGGAGGCGCCGCCGACGACGCCTTCCCTATTTTCGCCTCCAGCGAGCTTAAGTTGGAAACTCTGCGTGATGGCCGTATCCGTACTCGTGAAGCTGACCGGCCCCTCGGACCATAAACGATAGTCGCCGACATTGGTTCCGTTATGGACGGCGGTGTCACGGTAAACGGCTTTGCTGGTGTTTTCGTCCGCCCCAACGACGTCGCCGACGGCAAGATGGGAAGTAGCGCCCCACCCGGGAGTCATTAGTGTCCAAGAGTCTTGGCTGCCGATCGAACCGTTGCTGAGGCCGTTGAAATCATAAGAGCGTATGACTTCAGCCTGCACGGAACAAGCGCCGGCCAGCAACACGACCAACGCCAAGCTGATAATAATGCTTCTCGTCTTCATCGCAATCCTCCAAAAAGAAACGTTTTCATAACCGTTTGCGGGCCGGCGGCGACGTGCCGCCGAAGTTCTTCCCGATGTCGCGGTTGTCCAAATTCTCTTCTCCGCGCCGCTTGCGGTTTCGCCCTGTGGCGCGACCGCCGCCAAGCGGCTTCATGGATCATTCATTGGTTGTCCTCGTTATGTTTTTTTTGGGGCTTCGTTTCGACGTACGTAATCGACAACTCCTCGAAACGGACCGTCATGGCGTCGCAGTTGCCGGTGCCGACCAGCAACCGGCTGTTGGTCGCGTCCAACAAGGACGGTCCGGCGGCCAACAAGTGGATTGGCCGGCTAACGAAATCCGGTTGGAATTCCCCATCGAAGTCCGCGTCCACGGCGAAGGTTACCGACTTGCCGGTCACGCTCATGCGGAAGCGGTGCCGGCCCGGCCTCGGGCTGCCCGGCGGCGCCATTTCCGTCACGGTCCTGCCGAGGTCGCCTGGGCGATGCAACTTCGATTCGGGGTGGCGAAATCGCACAAGAAGCTCCCCGGTGTCGGCGGTGAACTCCAAAACCAGTCCGCAGGTAACAACGTCGTAATAATCGGCGTTGGGCACGCCGTCGCCGAGGCCGAAGAAGACGTGGTGGGGAGAGGGGGTCCCGGGCACGTGGGCCGGGCCGTCAAAATGCACCTGGAACGTCGCCTCGAAGACGAAATCGCGGTCGCAAAAGTCGGCGGCCACGGTGCGGATGTAGCCCCGCGTCTGCCGACCCTGGGGCGCGAGCGGCTCTTGGCGCGGGTGCTCGGCCGCTCCGGGCACAATCACGTAACGGCCCGGCGGCATCTGCTCGAACGCGGCGCCAAGCTTGCCGCTGGCGAACTTCTCGACGATCCGGACGGTTTCGGCGGACTTGGATTGCAGGCTGCGGACGAAACGGTCGCCTTTCCCCGGCGCCGGGTCGCGCATAACGATCAGTCGGTCCTCGGCGTCTTTGCCGTGCCGCACCAGCGCCGATTCGTTCTCCCCCAAAATCACCTCGCGCCCGGCCTCTTCGTTTCCACTGTCGGCCAACACCGCCACCTTCACCGAGCCGCTGAAGACGTGCGAAGTGGTGTTGCCTTCTTTGCTGACTTCCACGCCGAACTCCGTGCCCAGATCGGTGATGATCGCCGTGGGAGTGCGGACGGAGAAAAGAGGAGAGGAGAGAGGGGGGAGGGGGGAGAAGTCCGAGCTTTGAGCTTTGGGCATTGAGCTTTGAGTTCTGATATTCGCTGTCAGCTTTCCAATCGCCAAAAATCCGCCGGCGGAGGAATCGACTTTGTACGCACACGGACCTTCGAGAATCACTCTTGCGCCGCTCTTATAAGTAATTTCCATCAAACCGGAGGCCAGGGCGTATTCGCGGCCCAGCGGGGCCGAA
>JAFGLH010000147.1 GCA_016928165.1 Pirellulales bacterium
GTGCCTGTCCCCTTCGCCGCCGAGGGGGACAGTCCCATTTTCGCGGTGAACCGCGAAAATCGGGACAGTCCCCTGTGAACGATTACTCGCCGCCTGCCGGCTGGGACCGTGGCCGAAACTCGACGCCCTTCGCATTATCAGGCTGGTGATCATTCTTTTATGCGTTATGGCCGTCGCGGCGCTGCTGGCCGGAGTAACGGCCTATTTTCTGGCCGAATCTGGTTCGATCCAGCTCACCGGCCGACTCGCCGCGCTGGTTCCCTCCGCCAAACACGGCGCCTTTCTGGCGGACCTCTGGGCGCACATCGCCTCCTACGCCGTCGGCTCGCTCGGAGGTCTGGCGCTTTGCGGATGGATCGTATGTCGGCGCCGCCGGTAATTTCTACGGCCAGTTGCCGAAGCGGCGTTGTAGATCGTCGCCGTACATCTTTTCGATGTGTTCGTGAAGCTCCGCCGGGGAAAGACGGACCTGAGGCAGACGAATATACGGCTCGAAATCGTCGTCATCGTCTCCCCAACTATGGCGGATGTGATCGAGTTCCTCTTCAAGGGCTTCGATCCAGTCGGGCACCTCATAGCCCGCGCCCGAGGGCAGGCTGCTGAAGCGGTCGATCCGTTTTTTCAGTTCATCCAGCGCCCGGGGACGCCGGCCGTCTCGCAGGGCATCGACCACAGGGCGGATCAACTCGCAGAGCCGGTCGATCTCCAGCGGCATGATGAACCGCTCGGCCAGGCGTTCGGCGACGCTGGGCAGGCGCATGCCGTATTTATCCGCCAGCCGCTCGAAGCGCGCCAGGTACTCGTCGGCCGGCGGCGCCGTGCGCTCGGCGACCGCGCGGCGCCAGACATCGGCCGCGCGGCGCTTTCCGCGGCGCACCAAGACCTGATGAACGAGCATCACCGGCCGCAGGTTCCAGGCCATCCGGTTGTAGTCGGACTCCAGCCGAAGGAAGTCCAGCAACGTATAGAGCATGTCTCCGCGGTCGGATTGGGTGGTGATGCTGTTGTAATCGACATACTTCCCGTAGTTCTCCAGCGTAGCCTCGACGGCCACGCCCAACCAACGCGCGGCCTCGTCAAAAGGGATTGCTTCGTCCAGGTCGTCGATCAGTCTGGGCGTTTCGTCCGCGTCCGGCTCGTTGAAAAGATTTTTCAGATAGCTGGCCGTGCCCTGTTGAATGATTCCTCGCAGATTGCCCAGATTCATAAAAGACTGCGTAAAGAGGTCTCCGCCGTATCGCTGGATGAATTGCTTCAGTCCGCGCCATTGCTCCCGGTCGGCGACGGTCTCCAAGACCGAGAGCCGCACACGGCGGCTATGGTTCAGCCAGCAGCGCATCAAGACATCGATGACCTCCTCCAGGTAGAGGACCAGTTCGTTGTCGGCCTTCGCGCCCCACTGGTCGGCGGAGACGGCCAGGCATTGGGCAATTGCCCGGCATCCGGCGTCGAAGACGGCGTCGAACTCGGTAATCGCGCCGGGGCCGACGGGGTGGCGGGCTTCCATCTGCTGGGCCGTTTCCAGCAGTGCGAAGGCGTCGCTGAGCAATCCCAGCCGAGGCAGGCAATTCAACAAGCGGCGAATTACCCGCAGCCGGCCCCGCGCGGCGACGATCCGTTTCGGATTGCCGTCTCGAACGAGGGCCATGTAGAGCAAGGGGCGTTTGCCAAGCTCGGCGAGCAGCGGGGGCCACGCATTTTTCAGGCCGGACACGTCGCCCCGCAAGAGCGCCGACATCGCTTTGTCCGCGACCCGTTCCCAAGCCTCCGCCGTTTCATTCGGCGGCGGTTTGTCCATCGAGGCGCGAATCATTCGCGCGGCGTCGGCCGTCTCCACGCAGGTCTGGATGATTTCCTCCAGTAACGCCTCCTTAATGCTTCTGCGGCGGTCGTATTCCATCATGGAATCCTGGCTGCCGCGCGGGGGGGGAATACGGTGGCGATGCACGCTTTCCAGCAGGTCGATCAACTGCCGCTGGTTCTTCGTCGCCTGGTCGAGCCAGCCGGCCAACGCCTCTTCCCGGCCAGCGGGAGACGGGCCCGCCGATGCCGTCGCGCCGAGCACCCACAACTGCGCCACGGTGGCGAGAAAGTTCAGGCGGCTGACGATCCGCTCCGCCTCGCCGACCAACTCGAAATCGGTGTCCGACGGTCCGCTTTCGAACATCTCGCCTTCGATGCCGTCATCCGCGGTGTCGCGGTAGGTGACGTTTTCGTAGGCCGCGCCGAATAAGTCGTCTTCGTCGTCCGCGTCGAACTCGTCGCCTTCGTCCAATTCGCCGTAATCTTCATCGTCGCGGGGATTGCTTTCGCCCAACGCTTCGGCGGCCATTTCGAATCGAGGCGCCTGCCAGTAATCCTCGGCATTGGCTTCGAGATAATCGAGGTATTTTCGCGTCAGCGTCCATCGTTGCTCGGGCGGGACGGCGGGCGTCTGGGGCGTCGTCGTTCGCCTCCGCTCGCGACGATTCTTTTTCGACGGCGGCTTGCGCGCCGCCCGCTCGTCGTCGGTTTCCCAAAGCTCTTCCAGCCAAGCCATTGCCAAGTCGTGGAAGGAATAATCTTCCTCGACCAGCGGGATTTCATCGGCGCGGCCAAGCCATTGGACCAACAGTCCCATGGCGGCGACGAAATCCCGGTGCTCCAACAGCGTATCGACGACCAAGGCGTACGCCTTCGGCGAGCGAAAGTGTTTGATGTGCTCGCGCCAAAAGGCCACGTCTCCGGCCGCCGCGCCGCCTTCGTGCCAGGCCACGATCGCGGCGGCGACGCTCTCGGCCGAATCAAGCGTCTCTTGGCCCGAGATGCCCTCGACGGAGCCGACCTCGACCGTGGCGAAGCGGTCCCACCAGCGGGCCAACTGGGCGAGATTGGTCGAAAGCATTTGCTGCAAGGCCGTCTCGCCGGCGGCGGCGGCCGCGCGATGGATTTGCCCGTAAAGCATGAATATGTCGCTCATCGTGTCGAGCAAATCGTCGACGCGATGGTCGTAGATGCTGTTTTCCACGGCGGGGAAGAGGCTGTACTGTCCGCCGAAACCCAGGATGTTCCAGGGGTCGACCATCGCCCCGCATTCGATCGCCCTGTGCAGCAGGTCCTCGATGGGCGGCAACTGGGCGGCGGCCTCTTCGAGGCGCCCACGGTCCAACGCCAATCCGGCTAGCGCCATGCGGCAATTCATTTCGCAGGCCATCCGCGCCGAGGGCGTGGGAACAATCGCAGCGTGGTGTTCCGCCTCCTCCTCGCAACCGATGGAGGCAAACAGTTGGGCCAGGTGGACGTGCTGCAACTGTTGCGCCCGACGCTGCGATATGAAGTGGTTGAAGTGTTGTCGGGCGCCCCCCAGCGGCTGCCGCAGGTGTTTGGCTTCCTTCCGCAAACGATCGGCGTGGGAGCCTTTCAGATTAGCGAGAATCATCTTGTAGAAGTCGTTGCGGTAGACGGCGATCTTGGGCAATAAATTGGCCAGCGTGACGGTCGAGTCGTGCGCGTCGGGTCGATTGCCGCTCACGCCGGAACCCATCAGCATCGTGCCGGCCAACACCGCCGCCTCCTCGAAGACGATCTGCATGCGCGGCAGCCGCCCGCGCTTGGCCAGCCGTTCGAGCAGCGCGTCCAGCGTCACTTGCTGCACGACGAAGCGGCGGCTGAGGCCCGCTCCGTCCAAAACGTTCATGTCCCATTGACCGAACAGGTAGTTGGGCCGTTTGCTGACCGGGTGGTCGAAATCGTAGGCCCTCGGGTCGTACGCCAACTCGTCGAGCTGCTCGAGGTTGAAATCGGCGTCGAACAACAGCGCCTCGTCGGTGGACTCGATGATGGCCAGTGCGGTTTCCACCAACTCGGTGTAAGGGCCGACGGCGACCTCCGCACCGCGGATCCAAAGCGGGATCGGACGCACCCACTCGTGCTCGTAGGGCTGAATCTTCCGCTCCGTCCGCAGCGCGGCCACGGGCCGGTGGCCGATATAATCGTTCAAGCGGCGGATCGCCGCCGGCACGATGCGCTCCGACTCTTGCCAGGGGCCGCCCTGCTGCAAGACCGCCTCGCATGCCCGGCCGACGAAAAACGGTTGAAACAGCGATTCCTCGCTCTGATGGAACAACAGATCGCGGTGAAACTCTCGATAGGCCGGCAGCGCCTTGTCAAAGACCAGGGCAAGGACCGCTTCGGCCTGCTCGACTTGCCGGAAGGCGTCCGACGCGCCGCGCATGGAGGCCAACTCGGCCCGCAGCCTTTCGTGGACGGCCCGCCAGACGGGTTTCCCATCGACCGCGGCGAACAGTTCATTTAATTTGCGAAGGAATTGCGGGTCCGAGGCCCCGGCTGAAAAGTTCAGATAGCCGAGCACGTCTCTGGCAAGAGCGGTAACGTCGCGGACTGGCTGTTTGCGTTTCATCGGATCGTATTTGCGTTGGTAAACCATCTATGATATATATATCCGCCGTTAAACGACAGGGGGCAATACTCTCGCCGGGGCGGCAGTTGAATTGCCGTCCCAACGCTGCGGTTGTCCAAGTATTGCTCCCCTCGCCCGCTTGCGGGAGAGGGGTAGGGGGTGAGGGCGGCCGCAAGAAAACTGCAACGTCATTCTTGGACAACCGCCCGAAGGTGCGTCAGGGACGCCTCCTTCTTTTTACACTGTGGGCAACAGGGAGGAAACGGCCGGCGTATCGAGCGGGTTGCCCGCACGCGACGCGTCGCCTTCCCATGCCTCTACCCAGCGGTCCCACCGCAAGGGAAGCTCGCCGAAAAAGATCCGCTTTCGTTCGATGGTCGGCAAGCGGCGTTGCGCGAAGCCCCGGATAGATTGGGGGGCGATCCACTGGTCTGCTTCGTTAAGATCGTAAAGAACCATCGTGTCGGAACCGTCGTCGGGCCAGACGAGCAGCCCCTCGGCCGACAGTTCGTAGCAAGGCACGGGCGGTTGAAATTCGTCTTCGATCTGTTGGCGGACCAGTTCCACGCCGGCCGATTTGTAGAGGCCGGCGATCGCCGCCGCCAACACCCGCCGTTGGTCCGGCGGCAAACGAGACATCCAACCCGAGTCTTTAATTCCGGCCAGCAAGCGTCCCGAATCGACCTCGAAGACCACTATCGCCGGCTCATCGTTGGCTTCTTCCGTGCCAAGCGTCAGATGCACGCAGTTTGTACTCAAGCGGATTTCGTCGATGACGATCCGCGCTGCGGTCCACGATTTGCATAGCGTCGTCAATTCGATGAACTCGCGGGCGAGCCAACGGCGGACGGTCAGCTCGACGTGCCTGATGGCGCGGAGGTGTTTGTGGGCGGCGCGTCGGCCCCGGCCGGCCCGGGCGTGACGCTCCGCGCGGCGGAGTTTGGCGTAGCGCTTTGCCAGCGTGCCGGAGTGGAAGCCCGGCTTCAGCAGCCGAGACATGTTCTCGCCGTGCGGGCCGATGTGGATCGGGCCGAGCAGCGGGCGGCGGTTGGCCGCGTAGAGCCGCCAATTTTCCTTCAACTCCCAGACGAGAAAGCCGAACAGACCCGGAATGCTTGTGATCACGACCGTGGCGGTGACTCCCGCCAAGGCCTTTTCCATGCCCAAACCGCGCAGCACCGTCGCAAAGTGCGGTATCAAGCCGAGCAACAATTTATGCGATACCGTCACCACGGGGAAGTGTTTGATCGGGTTGATCTGAGGCTCTATCAGCACGTTTACCGCGAAGCGCAACACGTAGGCCACGAAAAACCAAATCAATCCCAGCGCGGCTTTAGTGACCAACGCCGTCCGGCCCTCGCCGCTGCGGAAGCGGAGGAACTCGTCCACCGAGTACATCAACCGCTCGACCAACGCCAGGAACCTTCGGAAGGCATCGACGACGAACCAGAACAGGCCGGCAATCACCCGCAGTCCGAAGCGCCGCCACCCCCGCACGGTCCAGTCGACCGCCACCTCTTCGGCGTTCCGCCCGACGCGCGAGTTCAACAACAATGCGAAAACGATAAAAATCAACGCTATCTCCCAGGCGGGCGTCCGCAGGCCGGGGTCGTCCCTTGGCGCCAAATACCAGACGATCGCCGTCCAGATCGTCGGTTTGACGACGAAGCGGTAGACGATCGTGAACGGTCGGCTGTGGAATATCTGCCGCAACAGCCGCGATTGGACGATCCAGCGGATAGGCCCGATGAGCGCCGAGTGAAATATCTGGAAGGCGGTGGAGAGAAAGCGTCCGACCGCGCCGCGGAAGACGGCCGAGTTGACCAGACACAAGATGAACAGCCCCAGCAACAGCACCGACGGCGAGGCGATATGGAATCCCGGCGCCTTCGGCGAGGATTCGACGCCGCGGATCAACTTCCACACTTCATGCACGCCGGCCAGGGCCACGTACGCGCCGCCGAAGGGGACGGCGACGAAGCGCGTGAGGGATCGGCCCGCCTTTGTGCCGAAGGCCAGCGAGCTGAGCCGCTGCATCCAGCGCATGTAGAACTCGCCGTGCCGATAGACGCCGTCCAGGGAAAGCGACAGAAGCCGATCCGCCTGGAGCAGTTGATCGCCGCGAAGGAAGTCCAGCGGTTCGGCCAGATCGGGCAACTTGAGGTTGTTGCGCGAGATGGCGTCGCGGAGCGCGCCGACGGTGAGAAACCCCCGCTCGGCAGCCTGGTCGAGCAGCTCCTCGACAATTTTTATTCGCGCCGCGCGTTCGGGCAGATTTTGCGGTTTGAGCTTCGCCTGCTCCAAGGCGGCTTCGATCCGCGGCCGCAGCCGCAGCCGCAGCCGCGCCTCGACGCGCTGCATGGCGTTCTGCAAGAGGCGGGCGAGTTGGCGGCGGAGAGGGTCGGGAATCCGAGCGGCCCCCAAGCGCCCGGCGGCGCTCCGCAGATGTTTCAGCATCAACACGTCGCGCTGGCTGGGTAGGGGACGACGAAGGGGACGGCGGCCAAGCGTTTTCATCCATTCCACCACGTCGACCGCAAACACCTCGCGCTCGTGGTCGACGCAGGCCTTTTGCAGGTCGTAGAGCAGTCGGGCCTCGACCGTCCAAATTCCCCGCGGCGTTCGGCCAACCAGGGCGAAGAGCGATTCCCGCCAAAGCTGCGGCCCGGTCGGCTCGATCTCCAACGCCGCCTGGAGCCGATGGATCAGCCGATGCACGTCGTCGCCCACGGCCGCCTTGGCGCGGGCGGCCAACTCCGGCGGCGCGCAGCGCCTGGCGCGGGCGTGATAGATCGCCGACCGGACCACGTTGCCCAGAGATGCCGGCCGCCGGCTGCGGCGCATCAATATCCGGTACTTCGATTCCGAAGGCGTCTCGTCCGCCGACAGATCGCCGAAGAGGAGAAAATCCGTCTCCTCCGCCAAATCGGCCAACTCGTCCAAAGCAACGGAATCCCGCGGATCGGGCGCGCCGATCGGGCGCGTCGATCGGTATAATTCGTCGGCGTCGATGTCTTCCCCAAGTATTTCGTCCACGACCTCCAGGCTCTTCAAGCCGGGAAAGTAATGCGGCAAAAAACCGGCCGAGAAATATCGCAACTCAAGATACGTCGCCGCGAACTCGACGTAGACCGACTCTTCGCCCCCGCCGGGCAAAAGGAGGTCTTCGTGGGCGAGCACCGCGCGGACCTCGGCGAACTCGGCGGACCCGACGCGGTGAATTCGTTTGCGGATCATCACCGCCGTCAGACCGCCGGAGGCCAACTTCTCTTCCAACGCGACGTGGGTCCGGGCGTGGAACAACAATCGCCAATAGCCGAGCAGAACGTCCCCGGCGGGCGTGTCCGCCAGTTTGCCCGGATCGGGACGCGGCAGGAGGATGACTCGTTCCGGCAATTCGGCGTCGTCGGCCAGGCCCAACTCGTCCTTTTCGACGATCTCCAGCAAGGGGCGGGCGTCGATGACGTAGCTCTTCCGGTGCGGCACGCTGAGACCGAAACCGGCCAGTTGTCGGTCTTGTTTGATTACCCGGCGGAGGATGCGGGGAAGAACAAGAAAGGCGTTCGGATCGGCGCCTTTCAAGGCGACCTCCAGCTCGCCCAACGTCAGCCGAGGCGCCGCTTCGATGTTTTCTAGTGCGTTCTCTTGTTTCCCGACATGATTTTCCATGAAGCGAAATTATCGCATATCGCCCGGAATGTGCCAAGGAGAGCGAGATTGCACGGTTTTGGGAAGAGAGCTAAAATTCCGATGCTTGGGAGGAGCAAATGGCAATTATCTGCCCGCGCTGCGGAGCGAATTACGACGCTACGTTGTTCGAGTTCGGCCGCCGGGTCCGATGCGCCTGCGGCGCCGAGGTCGAATATCCCGGCGACGATCTCCGCGGCGGCCACGTGGCAAGCGATTCGCCGAGCGGCGATTTGGAAAGCGACGACCGGCCGGCAGTTGCTGGGCCTGGTCAAGGCCCGGCATCCGGTTAACGCCGGGTTTTCAATTCGGCCTACTTTTTTTCAGCCGTCGATTTGGAGAGATCGACGTAGGCGTAGCCTCCGCCGCTTCGCCGGGCGAGTTCGGCGAGGAAGCTCGACCCGGCGGGCTTAGGCCCCGGACCGAACTCGACGGCGTTGACGACGATGCCCGCCGCCATGCGGACGATCTTTTCCAGTTGCTTCGTCTCGAGCGTCGGCTCGTCGGCGTCGGTGAGGAAGAAGATTACGTCGGGCCTCATGCCCAGGGCCATCCTCAGCGCGTCCTCGTGGTTGGTGCCCCCCGAGGCGGTGATGGAGCCGATGAACCGCTCCGCGTGGCGCTTGTTTTCCTCGGTGGCGAAGGCCAGCCGCCCAGGGCGGCCGGCGGGATTGAACAACGCCGGACGTTGGTTGTAGAAGATGAACTGGAACTGGTGGACGCTGTCGAGGTTTTTCAGACATTCGCTCAATTCGGCCTTGACCGCTTGCAGGGCGTTAGCCCCATCTCCGCCCATGCTGGCCGAGCGGTCGATGACGAAGACGAACTTGTATCCTTCGCCGACGACGCCGAAGAACTCGGTGCGCGCCTTGCCGCCTTCTTTCGGGGCAACGGAGAATCCCAGCCCGTCAAGCCCCTCTTGGGGCGCGGCTTTATGCTCGGCCGGTTTGTCCGCCGGTTCCTCCGCCGAAGCGGCGCCGGGCGTTCCCGTCGCAATCGCCATAGCGACGAGGGGCAAAAGCGCGCGGCGGACGGAAGCAAATAAGTTCACGATTATTTCCGCTCAGGTTTGTCCGGCTTGCGTCCTTGAAGGGTTATCGCTTTATTCAATAATACCTTGTAGCGGGCGACGGCGTCGGGGCCGTTGAGCTTGGGGTTGAGGATCAAGGCCGCGTTGAGCACCTTTTCCGCCTTGTTCGCCCGGTCTTTGACAATCGCTCCATCCTTGCTTGCCTCGGCCTCTTTAATCAAGCAAGCGGCGACGTTGTACATCACCTCGTAGTATTCGTCCGGTTTCTTTTTCATCCTCTGCAATTTGTTCCGCAGCATGACCCAGTGGGCCACGGCGTCGCCGTATCGCCGCGGGTCTTCGTCGGCCCAGCTTTCCAATATCCGCCCTTTTTCCATCAGCGGGGCCAAGGAGCGGGGATTGGCCTCGATGAGCCGATCGACCTGTTCCAGCGCTTCGGCGTGCTTGTTTTCCTGGCGGAGCAGGCCGACCAGCCGCGCGCGGACGTGGGACACGGCCTTTTCGGCTTCCTTGGCGAATTGTGGATCGGACTGCGTTCGTTCGATGAACTCATGATATTTTTTTCCGGCCGCTCCGGTATTGCCCAGCTCGTTTAGCCCGTCGGCGACGAAGACCATTCCGTAGGCCGAGAGGTTTTTCCGCTCGGCGAGTTTGGCGAGGATGCCGCCGAGCAGAGCGTTCACTTTCGCCAGATTCTCTTCGGTGGCGGTGTCGGACCCATGGCCGTCGGCTTGCAACTCGGCGACGGCGGCCAGGGCTTGTTGGCGCTGGTGGTCCAACGAGCCGGCGAAACGGACCAGGACGTCGTTGATTTGCGGCGCGTCGGGGCCGATCTCGATCAGCGCGTCGGCCGCGCGGCCGGCCTTGTCGAACTGACCCAGCGCGGTGTAGGCCCGGACGGCGCCGAGAAAAACGCCGATGGTCGCCCGGTCGAGGTTTTGCGGTTTCTCGGCGACGATCAGATCGACGAGCGGCTGATAGCGTGCGACGGCCTTCTCGTACTCGCCCGCGGCGGCGTGGACCTGCGCCAGCAGCAGTTGCGCGTCGATAAAGTAATCGGGCAGAGGGCGTCCCGACTCGACGCGCCGGCCGAGCACGTCCAATCCGGCGCGGAGCCGTTCAATGGCCCGCTCCCGAAAGGCGGCTAGTTGTGCCTCGTCGCGGCGATCAGCGGGTTTGTTTTTTTCGACCAGATAAAGCCGGACGTAATTTTGCCCGGCGTAATACATCGCTTGGGCGTAACGTTCCGATTTCGGGTTCACCCACTCGAATATGTCGATCGCCTCGCGGACGCGGCCGGTTACCAGCTTGGCCTGTCCGCGGGCCATTCGGGCGTCGTCGGCCTCGGGCCGGTCGGGCCAGTTCGACTCGGTGAACTCGGCCCACTCGGTCAGTTTTGCCAGGGCGTCCGGTTTTTGGTCGTTCGCCGCGTTGACGTAGCGGTTCAACGCGGCGGCCACGGCCAGCGCGGCCGCCTGGGACGCCGCTTCGCTCTCGCGGCGGACAATTTTTTTATCCCCGTCTTTGTAGACGATGCGGCCGACCGCCTCGATGCACGCATCGAGTTTTCCTTCGCCGTAGAGAGCGGCGGCGATCTTCAACTCCGAGCCGATCATTGCTTCGACGACCGCGGCACGCCGGGCGGGGTCCTCCTTCTTGTGGGATTTATCTGCAAGATCGAGGGCCTTGCGGTATAGCTGGCGGGCCTGTTGCCATTGGCCGCTCTCGGCCGCCGCGTCGGCCATCGCCACGGCCTCCTCGAAGGAGCCGATCTCGAGGTCCGATTTCCCCGAGGCCAGCAGCAACTCGCGGCGCATGAGGATCGCCTCTTGCTGATGGGGGCTGGGAATCTTGGACATTTCGCCCAGAATGCGCAACGCCTCGGCGAGGCCTTTCGATCGTTCGAGGGCGGTCCCTTTCTGCGATGTTTCGTAAATGGTTTTTGCCATCAGAAGAGAAACGCCTTGGTAGCCTTCCGCCTCTTGCAGGCGGCGGCGGTTTTTTTCCAGCCAAGCGGCGGCCTCGGCGAGGAACCGCTCCGGCTTCTGCTTGGCGAGGATCAGAAAGCGGAAGTATTCGACCTGGGCGAAAAGCGGTTCCAACCCGGTCTTGCCGGTCCGTTCGCCCGGCTCGGCGGCGTTGACCAGCACTTCGTCGTAGATGTCGGCCGCCAGTTGCAGGTCGCCCAATTCCTCGGCGGTTTTTCCGTGCCAGAGGTGCGCGCGGAGGCCGGTGAAGGTAAGCCCGCCGCCGACGCGCTCTTGTTGATAAATCGCATCGAACGTTTTCGCCGCCTGACGGAGCGCGTCGGCGCGCCGCCCGCTTTTATCATCGGGATAAGTTTGCGCCAGGTAGTAGTCGGCCATAGCGGTTTGGAAGCGGGCTTCGATCAGCTCGGCATTGAGTTCCGCCCTTCGCTTGGCGGACTTGCTCTGCAACGTATTCCGCGTGACGATTTTAGGCGGAGGGGGGAGCGCGTCGATCTGTTTCTGAAAATACTGCTGGGCTTGTACGAACTTGTCCCGCGCTTGTTGCAACTCGTCGCGGGCCTCGGAGAAGAGTTTTGCGGACAAGTCCTTGTTTTTCTTGGCGATGTTTCGCGCCGCCGTCAACCGGCCGAGCGCCTGTTTGCCGAGATTCTCGCCCCAGGCGGTTATCGCCGAGGCGACCGCCGGATGGTCGGGGTGCTCGCGGATGAACTTGGCCAGGTGCCTCTGCGACGCGGCGGCGAGCCGTTCGTACTCGCGCTCGTCGTAGGCGTCGGCGGCCGCGGCGCTGAGGCTCTTCGACATCTCGAGGTCCCAAACGTCGCGGACCTCGGCGGGCATTTCGGGTCGCTCGGCCAATTTTTCGAGATACTTGACGGCCACGTCGGCGTAGCCGTTTTCTCTTAGCACCTGGAGAATCCGCAGCGGTTCTTCGCCGGCCGAGGCGGTTTGCGCCGGCGACAGCAACGAAAGGCCGAAAACGACGAGGGAGGAAAATGCAAAATGCAAAATGCAAAATGCAAAATGCGAATTTCGATGGAGAGTATCTTTATTTTGCATTGCCGATTACTTGACTTCGCGGCCCCCGTCGAGTTTATACAAGGGCAGATAGCGGTAGTAGACTTCGAGCGTCAAGGCGGAGAGGCTTGTGGTCATGATTCTTCCTCCCGACCTGCCGTACTGGTCGGCGTTCGGTTTTTCCGGGTCCCAGCTCCCCGCGGCGCAACCTTCATTGCACTGCGTGTCGATCAGCAGGCGTCGCATTTCGCGGTTCCAGGCGTCCCAGTCCGGCCCGGGCTGGTTGTGGAGGACTTGGGTGGCGTAGTACCAGTAGTATATGTTCCGGCCGCTATTTTTTTTCGGCAGATTTTTCATTAAAAAGGCGGTCCCCTCGACCATTGCCGGGTCTTCCTTGGGGACGTCCATGTACTGATAGCAGAGCAGGCCGACGGCGGTCGTGGCAAGTCCCCGACCGGGAGTGGTGTATCCGAACAGCCCCCCTTTTCTATTGCTCCCTTGGTCGCCGGTCGAGACCGATTCGAGGAACTTCTTGGCCCCCTCCAGCACGGCGGGATTGACGGTCAGGTACGCCATCTGTCCGCTCTTCAGCGCCATCACCTGCCAACCGACGACCGACGTGTCGCCGGGCTGCTTGGGTTGGTATCGCCATCCGCCCCCTTCCGGGTCTTGGGCGTTGGCGATGAAGTTCAAGGCGGCCTGGGCGTGGGGGCGAAGTTTGTTGTCGTTGCTCATTCCGTAACATTCGCACAGGGCGATGGCGGCCAGGCCGTGGTCGTACATGGCCCCGCCCATACGCAGATCGCCGTCGGACTTCTGATTTTGGATCAGATAGTAAATCCCCTTGGCAATGGTGTTTTTATAGGGACCTTTCGACTGATGGGTTTGGCCGGCGGCGAGAAACGGCAGCAAGCCCATGGCCGTGGCGGCGGCCGGGCGGTCGCCGGCGGTGCCCACGCCGGTGCAGGTGTCGTCCTTGCAGCGAGCGGTATAGGTTTTCAGGTTCCAACCGCCGTTTGGCGATTGGTGTCGCGCGAGCCAATTCAGCGCGGCGGCCACGGCGCGTTCCGATTGGCGAGTGCCGCCGCCGCTGGCGAGCATTTTCTTACGGCTTCCCGTGCCGCGTCCGCCGAACCCCCATCCGCTTCCGCCTCGTCCGGGATGTGTGCCGGTTCCCAACCCCGAGCCGACGCCCCCTTTTCCGCGAACGGCCGGCCCCGCGCCGACGCCCTTGATGTCGAATCCGCCCAGCCCGCCGAAGTCGCCTTCGCTGCCCGAGGGCGTGCCGCCGCCGCGCTCGCTGAAGATCGGGCTGTCGTCGTAATACTTTTCCTCTTGGGCAAGTTGGGCCGGTTTCTCCAGGGTCAGCGTATCGGTGGTCAACTCCGTCGGCTCAAGAGGCGTCTGGCTGACGTCGAACGGCTCGATCTCTTCCTGCTCCAGGGGAACGTCGTCCGGCTTGGCCAACTCCACCTCGTCGAAGGCCGGCGCCTGGTCGACCATTTTTTCCACGGTCTTTCCGGCAATCAGGGCCAGCGAGCAGATCAAGACCAGGTGGAAGACGAAGCTGCACATCCACCAGGGGCCTTCTTCGGAGAACCAAAGTTTGGCCTTCTCGAACAGCCCCATACCGGCCGCCTCCAGCGGCGGCTCGGGATGCGGCATCGTGTTTTTCGTAGCCTCTTGTTCCGCCATCTCTGTTCCACTCCCTGATTGGCGGGTGAGAATCTCGGGGAATAACGTTAATCGACGGCACGTTCCCCGACGAATCCCTCTAATTAGTTTCTGTTGCGGAAAACCACTGTAGGGTGCGTGCTTGCACGCACCAGCTTGGTTTTGCCGCGAAATAAGGTGCGTGCA
>JAFGLH010000148.1 GCA_016928165.1 Pirellulales bacterium
ATACCGGAACGTTGTGCCGGTCTTGCCAAGGCGTGCCGTTGCGAAAAGACGTATCCTTCGCTGGAAGAGATGGTCAAGGACGACACGCTGGAAGCGGTCTACGTGGCGACCGACGCCCCCAGCCATGCCCGACTCTGCATCGAAGTGCTCAAGCACGGCAAGCACGCGGCCTCGGCGGTGCCGGCCGTCTGGGGATCGCTCGAGGACGCCGATAAGCTGCTCGAGGCGGTCAAGACCAGCGGGCGGAAATACATGATGTTCGAGACCACCGCCTATCGCGGCGACTGTCTCGCCATGCGACGGATATACGACGCGGGCGGGTTCGGAAAGCTCATCTACGCCGAGGGCGAGTACAACCATTACATGCCCCGGCCGCTGCCGTCGTTCCGCGATTGGCGGGTCGGGCCGCCGCCGATCTGGTATCCCACCCACTCGACTGGATACTACGTTGCGGTAGCCGGCGGCAGCTTCAGGGAAGTATCCTGTATGGGAATGTCCAGCGCCATCGAGCAGTTCAAGGCCGAGAACAACCGCTATCAAAATCCCTTCGGCACGGAGATCGCTCTTTTGCGGACTGGCGAAGGAGGGATTGCGCGGATGACGTGCAGTTGGGACACGCCCGGCCACGGAGGTGAAACCGGGCGGGTCCGCGGACAGCTCGGTTCATTTGACGGAAAATACGAGGGCAAACTGAAAAACCTGCCAAACTTGGATCCCCCGGCGCTGCCGCCGGGCGTCGCCCCCGGCGGACACGGCGGCTCGCACGGCCCGCTGATGAACGAGTTCGTCACGGCGATACTCGAAGACCGCAAACCACTGGTGGACGTCATTCAGGCGTTAAACATGACCGTTCCCGGCATCATCGCTCACCGATCGGCGCTTAGAGACGGCGAGTTGATGAAGATTCCGCAGTATGCGTAAGCCGGGCTGGTTTGCGAGATATTTGCGCCGTATACCCCCCCTTCTCATCTTAACAACAGCCGATTTTCACTGACCGGCAGCCCCCGCGCAAACCGAATAATCAGAAAACTGATCTGACGGCCTAGCTCTGCGCTGATGGGGGGATAGATGGGATTACCTAGTCGGATGTTCGTCGTTGCCGGAACACCAACGAGTCGAGCCGCGGTGGGAATGCGTTTGGCATTGATGATCCTGTTTGGGGGATTCTTTTGGGCATTTTTGGCGTTTGACCGGCCCGCGCTGGCCGCCGCCGGCCCGCCGGTTCGCACGCTGTCCGCGACCGCGGACACCAGCATTCGGACCCGCCGGGAAGCGATCAAGTCCATTCCGCTCGATCGGTTGGAGGCGTCCGACCGGGAAAAAGTCGCCGCGGTCCTCTCGAACGTCACCGTTTTCCGTCGCATGCCGACGAAGGTGATCGACTGCGACCCGAAAATGTATCTCTTCCTGGTCCGCCACCCCGACGTGGTCGTCAGTATCTGGGAGCTGTTGAAGATCAGCAAATTGCAGATGAGCGAGACCGGCGACGGGGCTTTCGCACTTTCCGAACCGGACGGGGCGAGCGTTTCCTTGAGGTTCGTCCATCAGAGCCACGATACGCACGTCATCTACGGGGAGGGGACTTATCGCGGGCCGTTGTTGCCTCGCCCGGTCACCGGCCGCGGCGTGCTGGTGCTCAAAACCGGCTACGTCCGCGAGACCAACGGCCGCTACTATATCACCAATCGTTTGGACTGTTTCCTCAGCGTCGAGCCGATCGGGGCGGAATTGTTGACCAAGACCGTCTCGCCGCTGGTGGGCAAGACTGCCGACAACAACTTCACCCAGTCCGCCGCCTTCCTGAGCACGATTTCACGCACCGCCGAAGTAAGCAGCCGCACCATTCGCGCGCTGGCGCTGAGGCTCGACCGCGTGCAGCCGGAGGTCAAGGCGAAATTGGTCGTGCTGGCCGAGGCGGTCAACCGGAAATCCGTCGCCGCGCGGGCGGAGAATGAAAAGGTAAAACGGTAATACGAAACTGCAACGGGTTATTCTGATGCGGGCGCCGTTTCATAACACATTTCTTATCGGGCGAACGCCGCGACGGCGACATCCTTGATCCGTTTCAGGTCCAGCTTGCCGGTCCCCAGCGCGGGAATCGATTCCACGCGGCGAAAGCTATCCGGCGAAGGAATCCACAACGGCGGCAGTCCCCCGGCGGCCAGCGCCCGGCAAATGTCCTCGGCGCCGCGGCCGAGATCGGTGTGCAGAACCACGAGTCGTTCGCCCTTCTTTGCGTCGGGTACGGTAGTGACGACGAACTTCGTTTCCTCGTCGTCCTGATCGAGGACGTCGGCGATGGCCTCTTCCACGCGGAGGTGGGACACCATTTCGCCGCCGATCTTCGAGAAGCGGCTGATTCGTCCGGTGATCGCAATAAATCCCTTCTCGTCGATCTCGGCAACGTCGCCGGTAGTATACCAGCCGTCGCGGACGACTTCGGCGGTCAGCTCCGGCTGGCCATAGTAGCCTTTCATCACGTTCGGACCGCGGATAAGCAACATACCCGAGCGGTTCGGCCCCAAGTCTTTGCCCGAATCGAGATCGACGACCTTTGCTTCCACGCCGGGCAGCGGCCGGCCGACCGAACCTTCCTTGGCCCAATCGTCTGGTTCGCCGATCGCGCGGTTGGCGGGTATGTTGGAGGAAACGACGGGCGAGGTTTCGGTAACGCCGTAACCTTCGACCGGGCGGATGCGAAACCGTTGCTCGAAGGCGTCGGACAGGTCGGCCGGCAGTTTCTCGGCGCCGGTGATGACGACCTCCATGCGGGTGAAATCGTCCGGCTCGCAACGGCGAACGTAGGAGCGGAGGAAAGTGGGCGTGGCGACCATTATCGTCGCCCCGTGGCGGCGGCAGAGTTTGCCCACCTCGCGGGCCTCCAGCGGATTGAAGTGGTAAATCCCCTTCGGCGGCAGCGCCAACGGCGCCCAGAGCGTGACCGTGTAGCCGAAGGCGTGGAACATCGGCAGGATGCCCAACAGCACGTCGCCGGCGCCGAGGTGGATGATTTGGTCGAAGGCGGCGACGTTCGAGCCGACGTTGCGGTGGCTGAGCATCACACCCTTCGGCAGGCCGGTCGAGCCGGACGTGAATATGATCGTCAGCAGGTCTTCCGGGTCGATCTCGGTCAAACCCAGCCGGCGCTCCAGAAACCACAGCGGCGCGAGCCGGGCAAGGGCCGCGGCCGACAGCTTGTCTCGCCACGACACCTTTTCGCGGAAGTCTTCCATGAAGACCAACTTAGCGGCAAAGGGGACAGTCCCATTTTCGTTGACACGAAAATCGGGACAGTCCCCGATATTCAATCCTAGTTTTTCCATGAAGCGGCGGCTCGTCAACACGTGCCGGATGCCGCATTGCGCGATGCAATAGTCGATCGTTTTGGGAAGGAGGGTGTAATTGAGATTGACCGCCGTGCGGCGGTCGACGGCCAGCGCGGCGTTGGCCGCCACGGCGGCCACGGACGGGGGCAGCAGCAGCCCGACGTTTCGCTCGTCGGGGGCAAGCACCTCGCGGCGGAGCACGCGACGGAGGACCAGCGTGCGGGTCAGCAGTTCCGCCCCGGTCAGTTCCGCGCCGCTTGAGTCGGCGATCTTCTTTTCCCTCATTTGCCGCCGACAGGCGCGGAGGAATTTTTGGGGAAGCGTCGGTTCGGAGAGCGTCTTGCTAGTCATGCCGTAATTTTCAGTCTGTTTAGCGGCCGCCGGCACGACGGCCATTGCTCGCATCGCAAGCCGCCGTGCCGGCGGCTGCTAAACCGGCAATATCAAACGCAATGATACAACACTATTGTCCCGCTTCGACCACCTCGCTCTTCATTACTTTGAAGACGTCGGTGTTGTCTACGTATCGGCCGGAGAAGGCCCAGACGTTGGCGGCCCGCCGGTCGAGACCCTTGACCAATTCGGCGAAGCGGTCGCTGCCCGGGCCGCGGGACAGCAGCGGCACCAAGCTGTTGCTGTGTCCGCCAGAGTGGTAGACCATTGCCGGCAGCTTGCCTGGGCCGCGATCTTGGATCGGATCGAAGGCGACGGTTTTCGAGTCCGGTCCCCAGATCAGGCCGCAATCGTGGTCGGCGGTCAGAATCAGCAAGGTTTCGTCCCAGCCGCCGTGCGATTCGATCCACTGGACGACCGCCTCGACCGAGCGGATGAAATCGGCCTGCTCCTCGATCATCCGCCGCGGCTGGTTGGCGTGGCAGGCCCAATCGACGGCGCCCCCCTCGATCGCCAGAAAGAAGCCCTGGGGGTTGTCGTCCAGACAGTTCAGGGCGGCCTTGGTCATCGTGGACAAGGTGGGCACGCCGGCGGTGAAGGGGACGTCCGGCGGATCGGCGTCGGGCGTTTTTTTGTAGTCGATCGCGGCGCGACCGCTGCCCCGTTTTTCTTGCAGCGTGGCGGCGACCCGGGCGGTGCCCAGCACTTTATCCGGCGTGGGTCCGGCGGTCAGCGCCTCGAAGTCGGCCTTGCTCTCGACCAGTTTCCACGGCATCTTGCCTTCCTTCAACGATTTCCACGTTTCCTCGCCGCCGACGAAATTGTAGTCGCGTTTTTCCTTCTCGGGCAGGGGCGCGCCGTCGTTGTCGAAATCGGGATGGCCGGCGCCCATGATTACGTCGAGATGTCCTGCGTCGAGCATTTCCTTGGCGATTTCGACGTAGTGGTTCCGATGCCAGTTGTGGGCGCCGCCGAGCGCGGCGGGGGTGGCGTGGCTCCAGGGCACGCTGGTTATCACGCCAACCGACTTGCCTTTTCGCTTGGCGATCTCGGCGATCGTCTGGCCGCGCATGGGCCGGTCGTCGTTCGACCAGTTGATGGCCCCGTTGTAGGTTTTTCGGCCGGTGGCCAGGGCGGTGCCCGAGGCAGCCGAGTCGGTGGCGGTCGATTTGAGATAATAGTATCCGGCAAAGTCGCCCGGTTTCTCGCTCCGCGGCGCGGCATCCCAAGCCTTTTCGGGGCTGTAGACGAGTTGCGGCTCTTGGCCTTCGATGAGGTTGCCGCCTCGAGCGCGGGTCAGGGGGAAGGTAGTGCAACCGAGCTTGACCCAACCGGGTTGGTCGTAGACTTGCCGACCGAGTCGTCCTTCGTACATGTCGGCCGCCGCCCAGACATTGAAGCCCGCGCCGTCGGAGATCATGATGACGACGTTTTTCGCCGCCCAGGCACTAGCGGCGAAAGAAAACAAAACAACGGCGGCAAGCAACAGGAATCGTACTTTTCTGGTTTTCATGATGGCATTCCTTCCGTCGATGATGCAGCGGCAAACGCTGGTAATAATGTACAAGTATTTGGGTGTTGTCACAAGCAAGGAGGGAACTCGACCGTTTAGCGGCCACCGTTCGGGCGGCCGCTCAACGTAAATATGTCATTCCGCTCTCACTTCCACTTTCAGCCGGCCGGCGTTGTCGTGCAACTCGCCGGCAGAGTCGTTCACTTTCAGAAAGAGAGTGCCGGATTCGGAGGGAGCGATTGTCGCGCCCAAGCCAATCACCGCGGGCTTCAATAGCGCGGACTGGCCGTCGGCGGGCGGGCCGTCGGGGCGGACGGCCGCCAGCAAGACGCCCAGCGGCCGGCCTTTGTAGTAGCGGATCGAGACCCCGTTCGGCTCCGACCACCAGATTCTTTCTTTTTCATCCGGCGACGATGGCGGAGCGGCGGCGATTTTATATCGGCCCGAGGCGGTCAGCCGATACTTTTTGCCGGCCTCCAACCGCAGGCCGGAGTTCTGCCAGCCGTGATCGGCGGCGACGGCGACCGCCCTCGTCCCCGACCTCTCTACCAAATGGAGAGGGGAGTCTTTGGCCGGAGTGAAGTCGACCGCGCAGCGGGCCACGTCGTAGCCGTACTCCAGGCCGGCAGTCATCAGTTGCCACTCCTCGCAAAGCTGACGCCAATCGTCGGCGAAGAGCCGGCGGAAACGGGCGTTGAAATCCGGCTCGAGGACGTGGGCGATCATCTCTCGGAACCGCTTCCGATAGCGGGGGTGCTGGTCCAACAGCGTCACCGCCGCCCAACACCAGGCGTACGGCTCGTTCCTCCGATGCGCGGTCGGCGGCATGTCGAGCACCCGGTCGAGCGACAACTCGCGGCCCTCGGCGACGGCGTCCTGGATGATTTTCACCCTTCCCCACTCGGGCGCCTCATCGCGGTTGCGGGGCATGTAGCCGAGCGTCAGCCGGCCGTCTTCCAAGCGGTGCGTGCCCAGGTATTCGGCCATTCCCTCCATGTACCAGGGAGGGCCGCAACCGCCGAGCAGCGTGTACATGAAACCGTGCGTTCCTTCGTGCAGAAACAACTCGCGGCGATAAAAATCGCTCGGCTGATCGTAGAGCCACAAGCGGTCGCCGCGATTGTAGCCGTGCGGAAACGGCGGCAGATCGTCAGGTAAAAAGCCGGCCGCCACGAACCGCTTTTTGTCCTTCATCAAAAAGCCGGTCATCCGCCAATCGGCGTGGCGGTCCTCGTCGACGCCGAAATACCGGCACCATTGCGGAAACGCCTTCTCGAAGACCGCCGGCAGCCGGTCGATCTCTGCCCCGTCTAGGTCGGTGTATAAAGTCAGCCGCCTGCCGGAGAGTTTTCGGATTTGGATTTGGATTTGGATGTCCTCGCCCTCGGCCCGGCCGGCGGGAAACGTGGAAAACAACAGCCCTCCGATGGCTGACAACACAAGCGCGAGGGATGCGGCCGGTTTCATGCTTTTCTTCTTGTTCGGCGGTGAAGGGGACAGGCACATTTTTCGCCCTTGAAAGGGCAAAAATGAGCCAGCCCCCGACCTGCGGAGTCATCCTGAGTAACTTCCAAGCCCTCGTTCCCCATATTATATATCGCGGGGATCGTTTACAGAACACGCCGCAACCATCGCTAAACGATCCGACGCCATAATCGGCATAAGCGGGTGATTGATGCACCTTGAGGGTTATTCCACGCCATCCAATTCAGTGGGAAAATCGTTTGCTTTTCGCTGGCAACTTATTGCGATACTGTATACACTACTTATAGACTGTGATATCTATTTCTGTTCGTTTCTCCTTGCTTTTGATTGAGAGTCGGGTCAATGCCAATTCCCGTCCGCTGCCCAGGTTGCGGAGCGGCGATGAAGATCGCCGATCGGTACGCCGGCATGAAGGGCAAGTGCCCTCGCTGCGGCGGCGCGGTGCGGGTTCCCAAGGTTGCGGAAACCATCGAGCTCCAAAGACAATCGGCCGTTAAATCCCCCCTTGCGTCATCGAGACCATCGCCTGGCGCGACGAACGTTCCCGCTCCACTTACTCCGGTTCATTCTCCACAGCGGCGAAAAAAACGCGTTGCGCCGCCCCCTTGGGTTTGGGTGGCCGGAAGCGGCGCGGTGGTGATCGTGATATTGCTGCTGGTCGGATTTTTAAGAGACGGCGGCTCCAGTTCAATGGTTGACTCTCGATCGGCGAGCGGATTGGCCCAAAATACCGGCGTCGATTACGACGACGCCGGAGAGCCGTCGCCGTTTTCGACCGGGGCGTCGAGCGACGCGCCGCCGCGAAGCCTGGTCCCCGTTTTGGCGTCCGTCGACTTGCTGCCGGACTACATGGAGGTGAAGATCGCGCGGACTTTCGACGAGGCCGAACGTGCCGTGGTCAAGTTCGAGGTTCCTCAACCGGGCGGGGAACTGATAACGGGCACGGGCTTTTTGATCGACTCGCGCGGCTGGGTCGCCACGAACCACCACGTCGTCGCCAGGGCCTCGACCGCCGCGCGGGTAAAAATGCACGACGGCCGGCAAGTCGAGATCGACGGGATCATCGTCTTGGCCCCCGAAAGCGACTTGGCCATCGTCCAACTCGCGGAAATGCCCTCGAACGCTTTGCTGCTCGACATCGGCTACCGGAGCCAACCCAAGGTCGGCATGCAGGTCTACGCCTACGGTCATCCGCTGAACAACGATTTTTCGCTGGTAAAGGGGATCGTCAGCCGCGTTTTGACCACGGCGGCATTCGAGGCCCAGCAACCCGAAGGGAGCAACGCATTGAGCCGTTTGGGCTCGCCGCCCGATCACCTCTGGATCCAGACCGACGCCACTGTGTCTCAGGGCAACAGCGGCGGCCCGCTGTTGGATGAAAAATGCCGCGTGATCGGCGTCAACACCTTCGCCAACCTCGACGCGCGATTCGGCTTCGCTAGCCATGTGAAATATTTGAAGGAATTGGCCGACCGGGCCACGGGCGAGCCGACGCCCCTGAGACGGCCCTCGGAAATCGCCGCGGCCGGGCGGGCCGAACAGATCGAACGACGCCGCAGGCAGCGGAACCTCGAACCGACGCCGGAGAACCTGCGAAAACTATTCGACGCCGCCGCGGCCCTGGACTGGAAACCCGTCGACAAGGAAGCCTACGATTCGTTGGCTGACCTAGCGCTGATGCTGACCCTGGCGAAGGAGCCTACGGCTTCCTTCGAACTCTCCGATGCGGCCGACCGGCTATTAGAGAAAATCAAGGCCGTGTCCTGGACCGGCGACCGCCTCGGGGCAATCAACAAATTCGCCGCCGACCAAGTGAAAAAGCCCGGCAACGGAGCAGTCTTTTCGGGCATGGTCGTCTGCAACGTGGTAATCAAGCCCTCGAACGCGAACGCAATAATTATCTACGTGCGGGGCATGTCTGAATTGTTGCTAGTACCGTTGGATAATAACGCCCTCACGCCGACGCCAGGCACGCGCATGATTGTCTTTGGCGCCGTGCTGCCGGAAACCCGCACGGCCAAAATCACGGGTCAACCCAAGCCGTGGACAATCCGCTTCATTCGCTCGCACAATACGATTCTGCTGTAGTCGGCGTCCCAGCCTTCCTATTTTTCCCGTATTGACGGTGGTTTATCTTGGCATTGTTCTGCCATTGACTGTGCGTCCGTCCTTCGGTATTCTCCGCCCCCCTCCTAATTGTGAGGGCGTGCGGGGCGCGGAAGACACCGCGCCCGCGCGGCGTGTTCTAATTAGTTTCTGTTGCGGAAAACCACTGTAGGGTGCGTGCTTGCACGCACCAGCTTGGTTTTGCCGCGAAATAAGGTGCGTGCA
>JAFGLH010000026.1 GCA_016928165.1 Pirellulales bacterium
ACGCACCAGCTTGGTTTTGCCGCGAAATAAGGTGCGTGCAAGCACGCACCCTACGGATTTGGAGCTTTCCGCAACAGTAACGAATTACGTTATGACAAGAATGCAACAGATCGGCGAATTCATCTTCTTTGAATGTTTTCAGCTTGTCGATAAGGTCTTTTACTTCTTTGTCGCTGGCATCGGCATGAGGAATGTTCTCGATTTCCTCGCAACGACCGGGCATCAGATCCTTGCGGGTCCGCCAGTAACGCGTTTCGCGGTTGTTGTGGGTGACGAAGAACGGGGCATTGCAGTAAAGGGCATAGGCTTCGCCTTGTGCGTAGTCGGCCGGCTTGATGGTGATATTGTCGGCCTTGCATTCAACCACGATAAAGGGAGCTTTGCCGTCGGTCTTGTCTCGGATCGTTCGCCAGATCACCACGTCGGCCCTTGCACGGGCCGATCCCCGGCCGGCAACCTTTACTTCTTCGTCCATTTGATCTAGAGCAAAACCGTATTCGTTATGGAGAGTAACGACATAGGCTTGCCGCACTCTTTCTTCCGGAGTTTCCACCAGCCATTTATGCCGAATATGACTGAATATTTCTCCTTTGCCGTTCGTCTTGATTGCCAGCGCCTGATTCGAATTGCCATTTCCGTTTTCGGCTTTGATGTTGCCGTTAGTTTTTCGCTTGGCCATGACGAGTATTTCCAATGGGACCCATATAAAAATGACAATTATACCCCGTCGCGGGGGTTTGAGAAGGTTTCATTAGCCGTATGTTGATTCGGTGGAAAAAGGGAAAAAAAGAGAAGAAGGGAAGGAGGAGGGCGAAAAGAAGGTATCAGAAAAAAGTATCGGGGCGTTGAAGGTGACAGGCACATTTTTTCGCCCTTGAAAGGGAGACAAAATGTGCCAGTCCCCGGCCGGTGAACGGTTACTTCTAAAGTTACCCCCCGCCGATGGACGATAACGCTTGCGACAAATGTATCGACCGCAATGAATCTACGTATCGGGCAAACTTGGTAAAACAGGAAATATATAAGCCGTAGGATGGAGGTGGCCCATGAGGGGCTTGTTCAGTTGGCGGCGCGGCCCACGGGTCTTGGCGCTTGGCGTTGTGCTTTTGGCGGGCATTGGGATCGCCGGCTGCCAGGGAGAGTACGGCGGCCAGACGCTGCCTAGTCCGTGGTATATGAAAGACGACGTACAATACTATCCCTCGGGATCGGAGTTTAAGCTTTCCCAGGAAGCGGCCGCCATGAAGGCCTACAATCAGGACCAGGCGCAGCAGGCTTTACCGCGTTGATTTTGCGCTTGTGGAGTTACGCCGGACGCGGTTGACCGCCCAATCGCGTTGTGGGGGGGACGGCGCCTTGTGTTGCTGGCGCCCAAGGCGTGAAGTGCCGTCGCCGCGGCGCCCCTTGGACGTCAGCAGCTCAAGGAAACCGAAGTACGAAACCCATCTTCGCGCCCGCATACCGCCATGCCCGAAACCACGCTGTCTCCCGACGCCCAGCAATGGATATACACCGTGTTGGTCTGGGTCGGGTTCGGCACTCTGGCGGGTCTTTTGGCCGCCGTTCTCTTTCCGCTCCGCCGGCCGGCCGGGCCGTTTTGGGCAGTCGTGCTGGGAATCTGCGGCAGCGCCGTCGGGCTGCTCGGCCTCCAGCGCCTCTTTCCCGAGCGCCAGTTCAATCCCATCAGCCCGTTGGGGTTCCTTGCCGCCGTCGTCGGTGCACTGGTTCTGTTGATGCTCGTCCGTCTCATCGCGGCCATGTTCGGCAAGGCGGAAAAGGACGCCGAGTAAGCAATTTGCTTTCCGGAGGGCCTTGCTGGGCGCCATTCTGTACATTACAATGACATAGTGTATTTCGGCGTCGGATGGATCGGCCGGGAGCCAAGGCGTGATTACCGTAACATTCACGGAATTGCGAAACCACGCGAAAAAATACTTCGACGCGGTCGATGACGGTGAAACGATTGCCGTGTGCAGGCACGGAAAGCCGGTTGCGCTGCTGGCGCCGATCGGCGATCGCGCCATGGACCGCTGGAAGCGCGCCAATCCGCTGCGCATCGAGGGCGCGGAGTTGAGCAAA
Organism: Pirellulales bacterium; assembly: GCA_016928165.1. Taxonomy (GTDB): domain Bacteria; phylum Planctomycetota; class Planctomycetia; order Pirellulales; family Thermoguttaceae; genus JAHIKV01. Next base: position 2,080 of record JAFGLH010000026.1, read on the forward strand.
GCCATTCTATCCCAACGGCAATCGTCTCGATAATGCGCATCGCTTTTGATACGTCCGCCTTGGCCAAACGATACATCGAGGAGCGCGGCACCGCGCGTGTCGCCGAGTTGTGCGCTGGCGCCGAGGAGGTTGTGGTAAGCGTGCTTTGCGCGGCGGAGATGATTTCAGGCATGAATCGACTTCGTCGCGAAGGTTTCTTGTCGTCCCGAAAATACGCCGCTTTGAAAAAAGAACTGGCCGCCGATCTGGCTCAGGCCGCCATCGCGCAAATCACCCCGGAGGCGGTTGCGGGCGCGGTGGACATTCTGGAGCAAACTTCGCTCCGCACGCTCGACGCGCTGCACGTCGCGGCCGCTATTGACAAGCAGTGCGATTTGTTCGTATCGGCCGACGCCGCGCAGTGCGAGGCCGCCGAAAAACTGGGCTTAACCACCGAACGAATTGGATAGGCAACATGTCCGACGCACCGCAAGAGCTGATCGCGAAGTTGCAACAAAACGTTTGTCAGGTGGTCCTCGGCAAAGAGGACGTCGTGCGATTGGCCGTGGTGGCGCTGTTGGCCGGCGAGCACGTGCTGTTGGAGGACGTGCCGGGGGTGGGCAAAACGCTGGTCGGAAAAGCCCTTGCCCGCAGCCTCGCCGGGTCATTTCACCGCATCCAGTTCACCCCCGACCTGTTGCCGACCGACATTACCGGCAGCAGCATCTACAACGGGCGGACGAACGAGTTCAGCTTTAGTCCCGGGCCGATCTTCGCCAACGTGATCTTGGCCGACGAGATCAATCGAGCCACGCCGCGGACGCAAAGCGCGTTGTTGGAGTCGATGAGCGAGCGGCAGGTTTCGGCCGACGGCGAGCCCCATTCCCTGCCCTTGCCGTTCATGGTCATCGCCACGCAAAACCCAGCCGAGTTCGAGGGGACGTATCCCTTGCCGGAAAGCCAACTCGACCGCTTCCTGCTCCGCATTCCGTTGGGTTATCCCGAGCGGGCCGTGGAGATGCGCGTGTTGACGACGCATCGCGAGGGCGAGCCGGTCGATTCGCTGGCGCCCGCGCTCGACTGCGATCAGGTCGCCGCCTTGCAGAAGGAGGTCCGAAAGGTGGAGGTCGAGGATTCGATAAACGAGTATTTGTTGGACATTGTCGAAGCCACCCGGGCCTGCGACGAGTTGCACATCGGGGTCAGCACGCGGGGCGCATTGGCGTTGTACCGCGCCTCCCAGGCCGCCGCGTTGGTCGCCGGCCGGAATTACGTCGTTCCCGACGACGTGAAACAACTGACCGTCCCCGTGCTGTCCCATCGCGTGATCCCCAAGGGCTATTTGCACGGCGGTCAGCGCGAGGCGGTGGAGTCGCTGATCGAGCGGCTGGTCGAAGGCGTGCCCGTGCCGGGATAGACGTTGGGATTGCTTGGTTTCTAAAATAAGCCGGAATACTCTAACGATTGACGGCCGGCACCAATTCCATATATATTTAGTTGGAAGGCTAAATTTAGTTATTGGTGTAATTGGAGCTAAATATGGCCGGGCAAGTGAATCCTTTTCGCCCTGGAGCAGGTCATATTCCCCCTTATTTAGCGGGAAGAAAGGGCGAATCCGAGGAGTTCCGGCGACTACTGAAGCAAGACGTGGTTTTGGAGAACATGGTGATTACCGGCCTTCGGGGGGTTGGGAAGACGGTATTGCTTGATACCTTTCGCCCCGAGGCAATCCAATCGGGATGGGCTTGGGCAGGCGACAACATCTCTGAATCATCCTCTTCCAGCGAGGAGCGGTTGGCGATTCGACTGATGACCGATTTGGCGGTTATCACATCGACAATTGTCATTGGGGAAAAAGAGTTTCTGGGCATTGGTTACCGGCCGGAAAAACAGCTCGTCGAACAAACGTTCGATTACGATTTGATGTGGTCTTTGTTTCAGTCAACTCCCGGATTGGTCGCCGACAAACTAAAGAAGGTTTTGGAAAGCGCGTGGCGGTGTATACAATGCACACGTCGGCGCGGGTTGGTGTTTGCCTACGATGAAGCCCAGAATCTTTCGGATAATCCTTCTTGCAACGAATACCCTTTGTCTCTTTTGCTTGACGTATTTCAGTCCATTCAGAAAAAGGGGATTCCGATCCTGTTGATTTTGGCCGGTTTGCCGACGTTGTTTCCTAATTTGGTCGGCGCCAGGACTTATGCCGAGCGGATGTTCCGCGTGGTATTTTTGGACCATTTGAACGATACGGACACGCGCGACGCCATTTTGGTGCCGCTTCGGGAATTCCCGGTCTTCTACCGAACGGTATTCGGAGTGTTTGTTCCCGAAATAATTCGAATGTCCGGGGGGTATCCATACTTCATCCAGTTTATATGTAGAGAGCTGTACGATGTACAGCCTCAAGTTCACGACGCAGACGGCCAGCAGGAAGTAGACTTCGGCTTTCCCGTTCCCGACGTTATCCGCAAGCTCGACGCCGATTTTTACGCCGGTCGTTGGGCCAGAACAACCGATCGCCAGCGAGAACTGCTTTCCGTGATTGCACATCTCGATTCCGCCGACGAGGAGTTTACGGTCCGGGAGATCGTGATAAAATCGAAAACGCTGCTGCCGAAGCCGTTTCGCCCGAGTCACGTTAATCAAATGCTGAGTACGCTGGCCAATGCTGGAATAGTCTATAAGAACCGACACGGAAAATACTCGTTTGCCGTGCCGTTGTTAAGGCAATTTATCTTGCGTCAGCAGCATGCTTAAATGGACGAAGACGCGTTCGGATTATAAATATGTTCCGTTCTCGAACCACAGTCTGCCGCGAGGGTTGGTATTATCTGGTCATCGTGGCGCTGGTCCTTGGCGGGGCGATGTTCAAGGAAGTCAACCTGTTGCTGATCCTGGCCGGCATGCTGCTCGGGCCGGTGCTGCTGAATTGGCGGGCGGTGGGCGTCGCGCTCCGCGGATTGCGGGTCGAACGGCAGTTGCCGCTGCGGGTCGGGGCGGGCGAGCCGCTGGCCGTCAACCTAGTCCTCGCCAACGCGAGACGGAAGCTGGGAAGTTGGGCCGTGGCGGTGGAAGATCAAATTACCCGCGAGGCGGACGCCAAACGCGGCTTGCGCCGGACGACGCTGCGCCCCAGCGTGCTGTTTCCCTTCGTACGCCCCGGCCAAAGTAGAAAAGGGGGTTATCGCGGCCGATTGGAACTTCGCGGCCGATACAATTTCGGACCGTTGAAGCTATCCACGCGATTTCCCTTCGGACTGTTTTCCCGCACGATCGAGGCGGGACAAATCGAGACGCTGATCGTGTTGCCTCGGCTCGGCAGGTTGACCGAGAGCTGGACCGCCCGGCGCACGGAGGCCTTCGCCGGCGCCGATCGGCGAAGGAACCGACCGGGCGTGGAGGGAGATTTTTTCGGCGTTCGTCAATGGCGCGCCGGGGACGGCAAACGAGCGATTCATTGGCGCAGCTCGGCGCGGATCGGCGAGCTGGCGGTCCGACAATTCGAGCGGCCGCGGAGCCGCGATTTGGCCGTGGCGCTCGATCTCTGGCAACCTCGTCCGCCGAGGGAAGAAGACCTCCGGGCGGTGGAGTTGGCGGTCAGTTTCGCCGCCACCGTGCTGACCGACCTGGGTCGCAAAGGGGGCGGCAACGTCTTTCTCGCTTTGGCGGAAGAAGAGCCTGAGTGCGTCGGCGGGCCGGCCTCGCCGGCCACTTTGCAAAACTTAATGGAGCGACTCGCGCTGGCCGAGGGGCGGGCGGAAGACGCGCTGCCGGCCCTCTTGGCCCACGTCTTGCGGAAGACGCCCGCGGAAACCGAGATCGTGCTGGCGAGCACGCGGCCGGTCGATTTGTCCGACGCCTCCCGGCTGGCGCCGATCTGGTCGCATCCCGCCTTGCGCGAGCGCGTGCATCGGGTGCGCTGCGTGGACGTTTCCAGCGATCGATTCGCCGCTTACTTTCAATTGGAGTGAACAAGGAACGCCGCGCCGCGTAGACGCGGCGGCTAAACAATCAATCGACTGACGAGGCGGCAGTCCAACTGCCGCCCCAACAAAAAAACAACCGGCCCCTGGCCCCTGATCCCGTAATCGTTTGCGGTCGAGAACTGGCTCATTTTTTTCGCCCTTTCAAGGGCGAAAAATGTGCTTGTCTCCTCCATCGCCGAGGGGGACAGTCCCATTTTCGCGGTGAACAGCGAAAATCGGGACAGTCCCCAGTGAACGGTTGCCCTGATCCCCGACCACTTTCTCCCATGTATCTCGAACGGCTGTTGCAGATCAACATGGCCGCGTTGGCCGCCCTCGGGGCGCTGCTGCTGGGCATGGGGCAGCAGAGCGCGGGGGCGCCGTTGGCGGTGATGGCCGCGGCCGTGCTGTCCGTTTGGCTGACCGACGTGAGCGGGCGGTTTCATCTGGGGAAGTGGACCTCCAACGCGTTGATGCTGCTGGCCGCCGCCTATGCGTTGCACGATTTTTCCCCGTTCGGCAGCGAATTGCAGGCCCTCGGTTTCGCCCGTTTGTTGGTCTGCCTCCAGATCATCCTCTTGTTCCAGCGGAAAAACGAGCGGACCTATTGGCTGCTGGTGATGCTTAGCCTGTTGCAGGTGGTGGTGGCCGCGCTGTTCAGTCTGGGGATTATGTTCGGCGTGCTGTTGGTCGTCTACATGCTGTTGGGTTTTTCGGCGATGACGCTTTTGTCGCTGCACCGCCAGGGGGAACTCCACCGGCGGGTACACAAGGAAGCGGACGTCGTGGAGTGGGGGGCGGTGTTCGCCAGCCTTCCGGGCGGAGGAGGACAGGCCGCCGTCGGCTCGGCGCTGTTCGGCCGCTTGGAGCGAATGGGGCTCGTCACGCTCGGCTTGACCGCGGTCTTGTTTTTCGCCCTGCCCCGGTTCGGACAGGTCGCCTGGCGCGGCGCCGTGGTCCATCCGCAACCGATGGTCGGCTTCACCGACGAGGTCCAACTCGGAGAGTTGGGCAATATCATCGAGAGCCGCGAGGAGGTGATGCGGGTCCGGTTCGTCACCGACGGCGAAGACGATCCCAAGCCGCTCCACGGCGAAGTTTATCTGCAAGGCGCGGTGCTGATGCGCTATAAGCGCGGCCTATGGCACGTCGCACAACCGACGCAGCACGGCTCCGAACCGTTGTTCCGCCCTCGCTATTTTCCCTCCAGCGGAGTGGTCGAGCAGCAAATCGACATCGCGGGAATGAACCGCGACGAATTGTTCTTTGTCGCCCCTTACTTGGCGATGCGGGACAACCCCTTCATCACCGTCGATCACGCCAGGAACCGCCTGCTCCGCACGGGCCTGCCGCGCACGAGGCAATTTAAGTACACCTTGGGCACGACGGCCGTCGTGGATCGAGTGCAGAAGCCGTTGACGCCCTACAACAAAAGCAACAATCGCCTGGGCGCGTGGTCGTTGCCTTCGGGAGAAGGCGCCGAGGGGCTGCCGAACCTGAGGGCCTTGGCCGACCGCTGGATGGCCGAATCGGGTTTGCCGAAGGAGGACCGCCACGGCCGCGCGAAGTATTTGGAGCGGCGGCTCGCCGCCTCCGGCCGCTTCAAATACAGCCTCGTCGGCCAGGAGCGCGACCCGCATCTGGACCCCATCGAGGATTTCATCACAAAGCATCCGCAGGGACATTGCGAATACTTCGCCACCGCGCTGACGCTCATGCTCCGCAGCCAGCGGATTCCGGCGCGATTGATCTCCGGCTATAAGTGCGATCAGTGGAACGCGGTGGGCGGATACTACCAGGTCCGCCAGATGCACGCCCACACCTGGGTCGAGGCGTATCTCAAACCGGACCAGATTCCAGACGATCTGAAGCACGGCGGCGATTACTGGAATTGGGAGGAGAAGGGCGGCTGGCTGCGGCTCGATCCCACTCCCGCCGGCGCGGGCGCGGCCGAAGAACACTGGTATTCTCCGTTTCGCCGCGGAATGGATTGGATCGAGTCGGTCTGGTCGAACTACGTCGTGGAATTGGACTGCAACCGACAAAGGGACGCCATTTACAAGCCGATCGTCGCGGCGGCCGAGAAAAGCTGGCGGGCAGTCTCCAATCCCGACCGCTGGAGGACGATCTTCAACTCCGTTTCCGTGGCCCTCTATCTAGACCATCTCGGCCGCGAGGTCCGCTGGGCGCTGCTCGGTTTGATCGGATTGCTCGCGGCGGCGCTGCTGGCCGGCGCGGGTTGGATGTCGTGGCGATTGGCGCGGCGTCTTCGCGGCGTATGGGCGGGCAACAACGCCGCCCGCTCGCGCCGTCGCGTAAAAGTCGAGTTCTATCGCCGCTTTGAAGCGCATCTCGCACAGCGGGGTATCGTCCGCGCCCCGGGCCAGACCCAGCGAGAGTTCGCCCTCGCGGCCGGCGCGCGGCTGGCCGCCGTCACCGGCCGGCAAGGATTGGAGCCGTTGCCGGCGGTGGTCGTCGATGCGTTCTATCGCGTCCGCTTCGGCCGTCGCCCGCTGGACGATCCGCAAGCCTGGACGGTGGAAGAGGCGCTTCGCGAACTCGGCGCATGATGGGAGTGAACCGTTTAGCGGGGCCGCAAGCAGCCCGTGTTTTTCCGCGATTATTAAAGGGCCGCAAGCGGCCCTGCTAAACGGACTATCGCGACTTGCCGATCCGCCGGTTGAGGCGTATTATTCACATAGACATGATCGAAACCGCCGTCGAAATCGCCTGGCAAAGCTGGTCCCTGCTGGGACAGATGTCGCCGTACTTGCTGCTCGGTTTTTTAGTGGCGGGCGTACTGTCGGTCTACATCTCGCCGCGGTTCGTCGAGCGGCACCTCGGCGGGCGCGGGTTTTGGGCGGTGACGAAAGCGTCGCTGCTGGGTATCCCGCTGCCGCTCTGCTCGTGCAGCGTGATTCCCGTTTCCGCCTCGCTGCGCCGACATGGGGCCGGCCGGGCCGCCACCACCTCCTTTCTTATCTCCACGCCGCAAACGGGCGTGGACAGCATCGCCGTCACTTATGCCATGCTCGGCGTGGTTTTCGCCGTCTATCGGCCCGTGGTCGCGTTGATTACCGGGCTGGTCGGCGGCGTTTTGGTGATGTTATTTGCCCGGCGAGATCTCGACGCGAACCAAGCCGAAGAGGAAAAACCGGAGTGTCAAGAGTGTTGTTGCTCGGGCCACGGCGAAGAGAGCAAGTTGTTCAGTGCATTGAAATACGGACTGGTCACGTTGCCGCGCGACGTCGGTCTGCCGCTGCTGATTGGAATAGTCGTGGCCGGGGTAATCGCCGCGATTTTTCCGGCCGATCAATGGAAGGAACACCTGGGCGGCGGAATCGTGGGCATCGTGTTGGCGATGGCCATTGGAGTGCCGATCTACGTCTGCGACACCGCCTCGGTGCCGATCGCCGTGGGGCTGATCCACCTGGGCGCTTCGCCCGGCGCGGCGCTGGCCTTTCTGATCGCCGGACCGGCCACCAACGTCGCCACGATCACCGCGATGTGGAAATACATCGGCGGCCGGGCGATTGTCATTTACTTGTTGACAATAGCCGCCAGCGCGATCCTGGGCGGCTTGACGCTCGACTGGCTGTTCGCCACACTGGATATGGAAGTTCCGCTTCCCACCGGCCACGAACATCACGCCGGCGGCGGGTGGATTTCCTCGGCCTGGGCGATGGCGCTGTTGGCCGTCATGGCATATTCCTACTTCGCAAAAAAACAGCGCGACGCATGGATCAAACCATAGAAATCGCCTCATGCGCCAATCATGCTTTCTCTTTTCCGAAATGTTGAAACCAAGTAGTTACTGTTGCGGAAAGCTTCAAATCCGTAGGGTGCGTGCTTGCACGCACCTTATTTCGCGGCAAAACCAAGCTGGTGCGTGCAAGC
>JAFGLH010000149.1 GCA_016928165.1 Pirellulales bacterium
CTCTCCCTTTGGGAGAGGGGCCGGGGGTGAGGGCTGCTTGGATTGCATCGTCAACTTCCGATGTTTTTCAGCCGATCGGCCCTCACCCTAACCCTCTCCCAAAGAGAGCGGGTACTAATTTTTCAATTTCAAAACACGTTCTAAGATGCGCCCCTTTACACGATCTTTTCGATTTTCCTCTTGACATCGAATATCGCGGCCAATATCACTAAGTTTTATAGAGTCGTTGACCCGCCGGCGGCCGTCGAGCAATCTCCATGAGGCGTCTTCAAAGACCACGTTTGCAGCAAAAACCCCGCGAAATCAGCGATTATCGTCGCCTTCTGCACGCACGGGGTTTTCCCGCGGCCGCCCGCCGCCGCAACAGCCGAACCACGCGAGATGTTCCATGAAATTATATGAATTTGAAGGAAAAAGCTTGCTCCAGCGCGCCGGCATCCCCATTCCACCCGGCAAGGTGGTGGCCTCGGCGGTAGAGGCCAACGGCTTAACCGGGCAGTACGGCGGCGTAATGGCCAAGGCCCAGGTGCTTTGGGGGCGGCGCGGCAAGGCGAACGCGGTGTTGGCTTGCGAGTCCGAGGAGCAATTGGCGGAGACCGTAGCCGCCCTGTTGGGACGTAAATTATTCGGCGAGTCCATCGCGCGGGTCTTGGTCGAACAGAAGCTCGACGTGGCCGAAGAGATATATTTGGCAGTGACTTACGTTGGCGCATCGCCGACGATGATTGTCTCCAACCAGGGCGGCATGGACGTGGAAGCCGCCGCACAGGAGTCGCAAGAAGGCGTATGGACCGAGCCGGTCGACGTCATCCGTGGATTGCAAACCGAGCAAGCGTCCTCATTGTCCCGTCGCGCCGGACTAGACGCCCATTGCCCTCCGCCGACCGATCTGATGGTGAAACTTGCCCGCTTGTTTCTCGATTGCGACGCCACGCTGGCCGAAATCAACCCGTTGGTGCGGACCCGCTCGGGAGAGTGGGTCGCGGCCGATGCGAAGGTAGAGATCGACGAAGACGCCCTCTTCCGCCAATCGGGCTTGAACTTGCCGGAACGGCTCGGCTCGGGACGTACGCCAACCAGGCTCGAACAACTTGCGTTGGATAACGACCGCAGCGACACCCGCGGCGCCGCCGGCCGGATGTTCTACGAGTTGGACGGCGACATCATCGTGCTGGCATCGGGCGGGGGCACGAGCGTCGAGGCCTTGGACGACCTCTGCATCCTCGGCGGCAAGCCGGCCGTATTCACCGAGTACAGCGGCAACCCCACCCCGGAGAAAGTCAAGGGGCTTACCAAAATCGCCCTGATGCACCCCGGACCGATCCACGCGATTTGGGTGATCGGCGGCCGGGCGAACTTTACCGACATCTACGAGACGCTGATCGGCGGCATCATGGGTGGCATCCGTGAAACCCCCGATTTCGACAAGACGATCCCCATCCTCATTCGCCGGGCCGGCCCCCGCGACGAGGAGGCCTTCGCGCAGTTGAACAAAATTCAGAGCGAAGAGGGATACCGCCTCTTCCTCCGGGGTATGGCTACTTCTGTGGCCGATTCCGCCCGAATGGTCATGCACCAAGCCAAAAAACACCGCGAGCAAAGCCAAGCGGCCGAACACAGGAATGATCCATGAGCAGCCTGATCGACCACAACACGCGAGTCCTCATTCAAGGCATTACCGGCAAGCAGGGTAGCCGAGTATCAATGGAGATGCTGGACTACGGCACGCACGTCGTGGCCGGGGTCACGCCCGGCAAGGGAGGACAGGACGTCTACGGAGTGCCCGTCTACAATTCCGTCGAGGAGGCGATTCGCCGCCATCCCAGCATCAACACCAGCCTGATTTCCGTGCCCCGCGAGGGGACGAAGGACGCCGCGCTGGCGGCAATCGAATCCGAAAAGATCCGCTTGGTAAACATCCTGACCGAGGGCCTGCCGCGGTTGGATTCGGCCATTATCGTCCAGGCGGCCAAGCAGCGCGTGGTGCGGGTGGTCGGACCGGCCTCGGTCGGAATGATTAACCCCCATGCCCGGGTAAAGATCGGCGCCATCGGCGGCAACGATCCAGGCGTGTTCTATCCCGGCAACATCGCCATCTTCTCGAAAAGCGGCGGAATGTGCCTGTCGATCGCCAGCGAGATATTCAATGCCCTCGGGCACGGCGCCAGCATCGTCGTCGGCATCGGCGGCGACCGCATCTCCGGTACGAGTTTCAAGGATCTGTTGGAATTGTACCGCGAGGACGAACGAACCAAGCTGGTAATCCTCAACGGCGAAGTGGGGGGGAACTACGAGGAAGAGGCTGCCCGATACATCCGAGAGACCAGTTACCCAAAACCCGTCATTGCCCGCATCACCGGCATCGGCGCCCAAAACATCTTCCCCCGCGGCTCGCGGATGGGACACGCCGGGGCAATCATCGGCGAGGGCCGCTGCGGAACCTACGAAAGCAAGGTGGAGGCCTTCGAGGCGGCGGGCGTCAGCGTCGCGAAAACCTCCGCCGACCTGGTCTCGCTGGTGGAAAAGGTTCTGCCGCGCGGCGCCCAGGACTTGGAATCGGCGATCTCCGACGATTTCGAGCTTGTCAGCATCTCCAAGCAGAAGTTGGAGGGGCTAAAGAGCCAGGTTCGCGCCGTGCGCATCCGCACGCAACTGACCCAAATCATAGACGGCATGCCGCACTTCCGCGGATACCCCCTGCCGCAGTTGATGAAAAACGCCTCGGTTGCTCAAATGATTTTCGAGGCCCTGACCAAGGAAGACGACGGGGGCGAAAAGGCCGCGCAACTGACCGAGGACCTTGTCCTCTGCGCCACCGTCAATCCGACCGACGAAGCCGCGACCGCCGCCGCCGCGGCCTCCTTCCAGGGCGGCTCGCCGATGAACGCCGCCATCAGCGCGGGCCTGCTGGCCGCCGCCGCGGCAAGCCAGAAACCGCTGCCGGCAAGCTTGTACGAAAGATATACACCCGCCGAAGCCAAGGCACTGAGCCTCGTGCCGCTGGTCGTCGATCTGGTGGCCGCCATCCTCGGCAATGAAACCTCCTGGAGCAACGAACAAAGCATCGAGACGTCGATTTTCCGCGCCCTGGCTGGCAGAAAACCGACCGAAGCGGAGGCCGATTTGATCCGCGCCGTGTTCGTCTCCTGCGTCGACCACACCCCCGCTACCCCCTCGTCGCTGGCGGCTATCACCTCGTATTCCGGCGGCAACTCACTGAAAACAGCCCTGGCCGCGGGAATCACCGCCATGGGCGATACTCACGCCGGCGCCGGCGAGGGGACCGCCCGCGTCCTTATGGAGTACATCGCCAAAATGCGCGAGGCCGAGGCCGACGGCGGCGTCTTCGAGGCCGACGGCGTGCGGATCACCGATCTCAAGGAATTGGCCTTTTACATCGTCAATAAAGTTACCGGCGCCTTCGGAGACCCGAAGAGCCGCATCCCCGGATACGGGCACCGCTACTACGGCCTCTACGGCCGCGACCCGCGGGCGACCACGTTGCTGTCGATCGTCGACGAACTCGGCTTGGCCGGCGACTACTGCACGCTCGCCCGCGAGATCGAAGCCGTCTTGCGGAAAAAGAAATCGTCCGCATTGTGCTTCAACGTCGACGGCGTGATCGGCGCGTTGCTTTGCGACCTGCGGCTGGCGCCGGAGACGGGCAAGGCGTTTTTCGTCATACCGCGAACGGTCGGCCTGCTCGGCCAGTTGTTGGAGCAGGCACCCGGCTCGTTCTTCCGCTTGCAGAACGATTCGGTGATCTACATCGGCCCCGCCGTGCGGGGTTAAGCAGATCACGTCGTTCGCCGAAACCAGGTATTTTCCTAACCTGTCTATAATCGCTAGTGGGGTTGTTGCCGCATCGCCGAAACGCCTATAATACGCTACCCCCGCTAGCAGTTTTACTTGGCCTTTTTCGAGATTGGAGAATATCTGTGTCCCAGGGAACATTTCTCTTTACCAGTGAAGCGGTCGGCCCCGGCCATCCGGACAAATTAGCCGATCAAATCTCCGACGGCATCCTAGACGCCCTGCTGGCCAAAGACCCGAACAGCCGCGTGGCGTGCGAGACGCTGGTCTCGACCGGCATGGTCGTGATCGCCGGCGAGATTACCACCGATGCCTACATCGACATGCAAAATATCGTCCGCGAAGTGATCCGCGACGTGGGATACACCGACGCGCCGATGGGTCTGAGCGCCGATCATTGCGCGGTGGTGATCTCCATCAACGAACAAAGCCCCGACATCGCCATGGGCGTCGACGAAGATCCCGCCAAGGGGAAGGAGATTGGCGCCGGCGACCAGGGAATGATGTTCGGCTACGCCTGCAACGACACGCCCGAGCTGATGCCGCTGCCGATCCAGCTCTCGCACCGCATTCTTCACCGGCTGGTCGAGGCGCGGCGGAACCGGGAGGTCAATTGGCTGCGTCCCGACTGCAAGGCCCAAGTGACCGTGGAATATGACGGAAACAAGCCGGTGCGGATCGACACCGTCGTGCTCGCCGCGCAACACGCTCCCGGAGTCAGCCTCTCCGAGCTTCGGCCTTTCGTCATCGAGAAGGTCGTCAATCCCGTCCTGCCGCGAGAGTTGGTCAAAGGCCCGATCACCTATCACGTCAACCCGACGGGCCGCTTCGAGATCGGCGGGCCGCACGGCGATTGCGGTCTGACCGGACGAAAAATTATCGTCGACACCTACGGCGGCTGGGCGCGGCACGGCGGTGGAGCGTTCAGCGGAAAAGACCCTACTAAGGTGGACCGCAGCGCCGCCTACATGGCCCGGCACGTTGCAAAAAACGTCGTCGCCGCCGGCCTGGCCGACCGCTGCGAGGTGCAATTGGCCTACGCCATCGGTATTTCGCAGCCGATCAGCGTGATGGTCGATACGGAAGGGACGGGCAAGGTGGACGAAGACCGGCTCTGCCGCGTGATCCGCGACTTCTTTCCCTTGAATCCCGGCGGAATCATTAAATACCTCGATCTCCGCCGCCCGATTTTCCGCAAGACCGCCGTCGGCGGGCACTTCGGCCGCAACGACCCCGATTTCACTTGGGAAAAGACCGACCGGGCCGAGGAACTGGCCGCCGCAGTCAAATAATTAACGCCCCGTGTTGTCTCTAGGCGCTCGACAATGGCAATGATCGAGGTTTACGCGCCGTATAAACGCATCGGACGCAACGGCGGCGTATTTTCGATTGGCGCGACCCGCGCCGTCGCTGTTGCGGCGTTGACTCTGTTGGTTGCCGCCGCCGCAACGCTCGCCTGGCGACGATGGCCGGCCGGCGCGCTGGTCAACCCGTTGGAGCCGTTGTCGCTGATGGCGGTGGCAATCGCAACCGCCGCCGTTGCCGCCTTTGTTCGCGTCGGCTGGTCGCGGCCCGGTTGGATCGGGACGACCGGCGCGTCGCTGGCGGTGGTCGTCACGTTCGTCGCCGTTTGCGTGCCCGGCACACTGACGGAATGGATCGTCGCCGCGGCGCTGATCTTGGCGGTCGAAGAGAGTTGGGCGTGGGTAAGCCGCTTCCGAAGCGTAAACAGCCGCCGGGGGCCAACAGTTCCCGGAGGGAAGCGTCGTGCGTCGGCCACTATCCGTGGGCTGCTGGCCCCCGGCTGTTGCGAAGAGAGCATTACATCGAATGATGCAATTCCGGCGGAAGAGGTGACGCAGCAACTCATCCGCAGCCGGACGGCCGACGGCAGGGAAGTCCTCTCCGGATGGCTGCGGACCTTTTTCGCGACAGGTCAGCGGACCGGCAGCGTGCATGTGGCGTTTTGCCCGCCGTTGGACGACCGGCCCGAGGTGGCGGTGAATCAGATTGCCGGGCCGGAGGCGCGCATCCGCACGGCCCAAGCGCTCCCTTACGGAGTGCGGCTGGACTTGAAATTGGCCGAACCCGCCCGCGAGCCGACCGGACTGTTGCTGCAATTCTCCGCCGCGTCGGCGCGGGAGAAACCGGCGGACGACCGCTGAAGCAATCGGCGCGGATTGTCCGAGAGGAGCCGCCGTATTTCGTCGTCCGTTAGCCCAACTTGCTCGCGCAGCAGCGCGGCCATTCGCGGCATCGTGGCCGTCGATCCGAAAAAGAGCGACCCTTCGGCGGAACGGGCGATCAGGTCCTCGCCGATCCGCACGGTTTGCTCGCCGACGCTGTATGTTCCCGGCCCGCAACCGGCCGCGGAAATGGCGTCGGTGACGGCGACCGTTCGCTCGAAGCCGGCCAATCGCAGATAGTTGCCCAAGGCGAACGGCGGTATGTGGACCCCGTCGGCGATGAAGCAGATCGTCAACCTGTCGCGCAAACTCAGCACCCGCTGAATGATGTTGTCGTGGCGATGGAGCAGCACCGGGCAAGCGTTGCCCAGGTGCGTGAAGGCGGAGAGGCCCGCGTCGATCGCGGCACCCAGTTGCTTGGTGCTGGGATTGCAGTGTCCGGCGGCGACGGTTATTCCCCGCTCGGCGAGAAAGCGGACGGTTTTCAAGCCGGCGTCGCGCTCCGGGGCAAGCGTCACCAGTCGGATCAATCCCCCGGCGGCGTCGAGCAACCGCTTCATTTCATCGAGGTCGGCCGGTCGGATCGACCGCATCGGATGAGCGCCCGCGTAGCCCGGCTCGTTGCTGAGAAACGGCCCTTCGAGGTGTATGCCGAAAACCGTTTCTCGGACGATTGAATCGCGCCGGTGAAGGTCGCGGATCCGTCTCAACCGGGCCTCCATCCGCGGCAACTCGTCGGTGACGATCGTGACCAGGACGCCGGCCACGCCGTCCTCGCGGAGGCGGACGCAAGCGCGGCCGAAATCTTGCTCCGTCAGGTCTTCCCGGTTGAAGTCCACGCCGGCGTAGCCGTTTACTTGCAGGTCTATGTATTGGGGTTGATCATTCATGGAGGTAAAAGGCGGCTTGCGGATGCTCTTGCAGCGCCGAAGCGGGCAACTGGGGCGTGACGGGCCCCTCGACCGCCGCCCGCAACGCCGCCGCTCTTCGGCGGTCGGAAGCGCTGCAAATTACCGTCCGCGATTTCATTATTTGCCCGATCGACATGCTGATTGTCCGACGGGGCACCTCTTCGAGCGCGGAGAACCATCCCTCGCCGAGTTTGAGGCGGCGGCAAGCCTCGTCCAATTCGACGACGACGTAAGGCCGCTCGGCACGGAAATCGGTCGGCCGACCGTTGCAATCGAAATATCCGTTCGCGCCGACGCCGAGCAGGACCACGTCGACGGCGACGGCGGAGATCAGTTCGGACAATCTGCGACACTCGCTCTCGGCGTCGGCCTCGCCGTCGATGTAGCGGCACTCGCCGATCGGCACGCGATCGGCCAACCGCTCCTTCAAATAGCGGCGAAACGAGGCTGGATGCGTCGCCGGCAGACCGAGATATTCGTTCAGTTGGAAAGCGGCGACTTTCGGCCATTCGACGTTGTTGGCCTCCACCAGCGCGGCAATGACCTCGAACTGCGCGATCCCGGCGGAAAAGACGACGTTGGCCCGGCCGCGGTCGTGAACGGCCGTCCTGATCATTTCGGCCGCGTGCGCCGCGGCCCGCCGCCCCACTTCTTTTTCGTCCCGGCAAATCGTGATGCTCATCAGTGCAATTCCTTGAATTTCCATCGACTCCTTTGGCGATTATCTCCGCTGGAGCGTGAAATTCAAGCCGGGGGGAAGGCTGTTTTGCGGCCCGCTAAACGGTTTGCCCCATGATGAAGGCAATCAAGCGGCGACGCGATACGGCAACGGAGCGGCGTCGCTTTCGCGACGGTATCCGCAGACCATTTCCCGCAACAGTTCGATGACGTTTTCCGGCTCCGCGCGGGCGCGGCGTTCCAACTCGTCGATTGCCCCGTTCAGATCGTCGATCGACGGCTCTTTATGAGCGGCCACGATGATCTTCGGATGGGAGGTGGGCAGCAGCCTCTCGCCCGGCGCGTGCAGTTCCTCGAACATCTTTTCGCCGGGCCGCAGTCCGACAAATTTGATTTCCACGTCCTCGCCGACCTTCAACCCGGAGAGTCGAATCATGTCGGCGGCGAGGTCTACGATGCGCACAGGTTGCCCCATGTCCAAGAGGAGGATTTGCCCGCTCTTTCCGATGGCCCCGGCCTGGACCACCAGTCGGGACGCTTCCGGAATGGTCATGAAGTATCGGCGGATTTCGGGGTCGGTGACGGTGACCGGGCCGCCTTCGGCTATCTGCCGGCGGAACAGGGGCACCACGCTGCCGGCTGAATCGAGCACGTTTCCGAACCTCACGGTGACGAATCTGGTCGAGCACTGGCCGGCCATCGACTGGACGTAGAGTTCGGCGACCCGTTTGCAGGCGCCCATTACGCTGGTCGGATTGACGGCCTTGTCGGTCGAGATCATCACCAGCGATTCGACGTGGAAGTCGCGTGCGAGGTCGACCAACTGGCGGGTGGCCTTGACGATGTTGACGACGGCCTCCTGCGGATGTCTTTCCATCAGGGGAACGTGTTTGTACGCGGCGGCGTGGAAGATCACGTCCGGCCGCTGTTGCATCATGATTCGCCTTATGCGGTGCGGATCGAGCATGTCGGCGATGCAGACGTCGATCTGGTCCGCTTTGCCCATCGGCGCCAGCTCCCGCTCGAGGTAATACTGTCCCGTTTCCGAGCGGTCGATCATGACGATCTTTCGCGGGGAAAACTGGAGTACTTGGCGGCAGATTTCCGAACCGATGCTGCCGGCGCTGCCGGTGACCATGATTACCCGCCCGTCGATCCACTCGCGGATGTCCTCGATGTCCAACCGCACCGGTTCGCGTTGCAGCAGGTCTTCGATCGAGACCGGCCGGGGCTGAACGGTCACGCTCCCTTCGATCAATTGTCGATAGTTGGGCAATACGCGGATTTCGCAGCCGCAGCTGCGGACCTCATCCACCAGCTTGCGGAGCCGCGCGCCGGCGAGTTCGCCCTGCATCACCAAAATCTGCCGTATTCCGTGGCGATCGACGAACCGGCGGACATGGTCGCAGCCGCCGACGACCGGCACGCCCTCGATGCGGGTCCCCGAGAGGGTGGGGTTGTTGTCGATAAATCCGACGACGCGATAATTCGGCCGGTCGATCCGCTGGATCATCCGTAACACCGAGGCCCCCATGTCTCCGGCCCCGGCGATCAGCACCCGCAGGCATTCGTTGGAAGAAAACAGCGGCCACTTCGTTTCCCGCACCCCTCTCAACAGTGCGCGCGCTCCGCCGAGGGCCACCAGCGTGACGCCCCAATCCAACAAGAATACACTCCGTGGAATGGTGGGTTGCAGCGCCAACAGATATTGGATCGCGGCCACGGTCAGCAGTCCGGCCGTGACCACCCGCAGCAGCACCCACATGTCGTAAAAGGTAATCGACCGGCTCCAGCCCCGACAGGCCCTCAGCGCCACGAACCAAGCGAGTTTGACCAGCGCGACCCAACCGACGGTTTCCCGGAAGCAGGTCCATTCGTAGTTGCCAAATTGACCCTCGAAGCGGAGCCAATAGCTGGAATAATAGATGCCGATAAAACACGGCAGCAACAAGATTTCGGTAATCAGGTAGAGGTGCCTGCGCCAGTAGGCGGTCTTCGAACGGCTTTTTTCATCGTTCATAGAGTGCCCCGTTCATTTCAGGCGACGCGTCTTGGGACCAGTAGCGCCTGTGTATCCTTGCCATCGTTTTGTTCGCGCCTTCTTCCCTCCGTTATCGACGCGAATTTCTCGATCTCCTCCGCGGTCTCCGCCGCTTCGTCTTGGCCGTACTCCGCGTGGTCTCCGTATCCGTATCCGTATCCATATCCGTAACCATAACCGTGATAGCCGTAGTAGCCGCGGTCTTCCTCGGAGCCAATGCGGTTGATGACCAACCCCAGCAGCGGGATTTTCATCAGGTTCAGCCGTTCCACGACTCGGGTGACCAATCGGCGGCGGTTCTTGGTGGGTTGCACGACGAGGATCACGCCATCGACCAGCCGTCCGATGATCGCCGTGTCCGTGGCGGCCAAGGTGGGCGGGCTGTCGATAAGAATTTGGTCGTATGTCGTCTCGGCCCAGGCCAGCAATTGCGAGAACCGCGGGCCGCCCAGCAACTCCGCCGGGTCGGGCGGTCGCGGTCCGGAGGGAAGAATATCCAGGCCCGCGATGCCCGAAGAACGGACGTGGAACTTGGCCATTTCTCCGATGTCCTCTGAGGAACGAAGAATTTCGCTCAGTCCGTGCGGACCGCGCATGTCCATCAGGTTCGTCAGCCCCGGCCGCCGCAAATCGGCGTCGATCAGCAACGTCCGCTTGTCGCCCTGGGCGTAGCAGACGGCGAGATTGGCCAACACGGTGGTCTTGCCGTCGCTCGGCTCGGCGCTGGTGATGACGATCTGCCGGGCGTCGGCGTGTGTCAGGCTCAGCGCGGTCCTCAACGTGCGGAAGGACTCGCTGGCCGTGGAGGTGGGCGCGGCGTGGGCGATCAGCGCCCGCGGACCTACGCTCTCCGGCGCCTCCAACCGCTGCACCATGGTCAACAAGGGCAATCCCAGCCGGCTTTGCATCTCCTCGATCGAACGGAAGCGATCGTCCAAGGCGTCCAACAGCGTCACCATTCCCAAAGAAAGGCCGAGACCGCCGAGGAGCGTCAGCACGGCCACCATGCCCAGCCGCGGCGAGACCGGGTTGGGGTTGATCACCGGAGGTTCGGTCACCGTCACGCGCACGTCCTGCCCGTTTTGTCTTAGATCCAGGTTGGCGATCTGGTTGAACAGCGCGGTGTCCATGTCGTCCATGCGTTTCACGTCGCGTTCCAGCATTTCCAGATGGGCGAGTTGTCCGCTGAGATTGGTGGCTTCCGCGCGGGCCCGTTCGAAGCGGGCGTTGAGCATTTCCTCCTCCCGTAACGCTTCGTCGCGATTGCGCTGCACGATTCCCATCAGCCAAGGCCCCAACTGCCCTTTTTTCATCTCCGTCAAACGCTGGTCGATCCGCTGTTGCGCGGAGGCGAGGAATTGCTCGGTCATGCGGACCCTTTCGGTCAGCGCGACGACTTCCGGATGATTGGGGCCCAGGTTTTGCAGGACCGTCGCCAATTCGGCGCGGTCGTCCAAGAGGGATTTTTCCATGCTGGCCTGCGTGAACGAGTCTCGGTTCCCCAGGCCGAGGCTGTTCAGCAGCATCTCCCGCCCCACGGCGTCGCCGACGCGAATCGCGTATTGACTGAGGTCTTCGCCGTTGGCGATGGCGGTATGAATGCTAATCAACATTGCTTCGAATTCGACGCGTTTTTTCTGCGCTTCGATCAACGCGTCGTTGAAACCCACCGCGCGTTTCACCATCGGGTGCAAGGTGTCCGTTTCGCCGACGTCCATGTCGGCGAATTGGCGGCGGGCCTGCTGCAATTCCCCGCGCTTGAGGGCGAGATTCTTGTTCAGTGCTTCGCGCTCCTTGGTCAACATCCGAATCAACTCGCCGGCCGTGCCGCGATGGTTCCGGTCGATGAATTCGATGAACGACTGCACCAGCGCGCGGACCACGCCGACCGCCGCTTGCGGATTCTTGGACGTATAGCTTACCTCCATTACGTTGGTCGATCTTATCGCTTTGGCGGCGGTGTTCTTTTTAATTCTTCCCAACCACGCGTCGGAGGGAAGGCCGGCGAGGTCTACGCGGTCGGCCCCGGAAACGCTTTTCAAGGCCCCCTCGATCACCGCGGCGCTGCGGACAATGTTCTCGAATGTCGGCATCGTGTTCTGGCGGACGAACTCGTCGTTGGTGATCGACGTATCGAAACGGTCGGGCCGCATCTGTGTGATCAACAGCAAGGACTTTGCCGCGTAACGGCGCGGCGCGGTGGCGTAATACAGACCGCCCAGCAAAACCGCCGCGGTCATGACGGCCGCCACCAAGTTCTTCCGATAACGCACAGCCAATACCAATCGCAGGACGGAATGCACCAACTGGGCGTTGGGCTGGTCCTCGACGTCGCGTTCGACAGATTGCAACACGGATGGTTGTTCCATGTTCGAATCCCTTGCGGGACGGCTGCCCCGGACGGTATCGGATGTCTTCCGCTCAATCTAAGGCAACCGTGCCGTTTTTTTCGCGTAAGAGAAGAAAATCCATAATAATTAGTTATTGTTGCGGAAAGCTCCAAATCCGTAGGGTGCGTGCTTGCACGCACCTTATTTCGCGGCAAAACCAAGCTGGTGCGTGCA
>JAFGLH010000027.1 GCA_016928165.1 Pirellulales bacterium
CTTGCACGCACCAGCTTGGTTTTGCCGCGAAATAAGGTGCGTGCAAGCACGCACCCTACGGATTTGGAGCTTTCCGCAACAGTAACGCATTAGCCCAACACTGGCGAGACGCCAGCGCCACTCGGTTGCGGCTTTATGGTTGTCCCAATCGCCGGCGGGCCTCCTCGGCCCAGGGACTGTCGGGCGCGTGGCAGAGGAACTCGCGCCAGTGGACTTCGGCCTCGTCGGGTTGTTGCATTTCGTCGAGCGTTCGGGCCAGGTGGTAATGGACGTCGGCATAGTCGGGATGAAATCTGAGCGCTCCCTCGAAGGCGGCCAGCGCCAGATCGCGCCGACCGGTCTCGGCCAAAACGCAGCCCAGGTTCGCCCGGGCCTCGACGTAATCCTCGTCCAATTCGACGGCCATGTAGTATCGTTCCGCGGCTGCGTCTAGGTCGCCCTGCCGATAGAGCAACTCAGCGAGATGGAAGCAGATTTCGGCGTTTGGTCCTTGCGCGGCCAGGGCGGCGCGATACATCTCGGCGGCCTCGGCTAGTTGGTCGTCTTCCTCCAATTCGGCTGCCAGCCGAACCATCTGCTCCGGCGCCACCGGCACCGGCCTCGGCTCCGGCGGCTCAGTTCCCGCGGCCTCGAAGTCGAAGCGCATCTGCCCGCCCGGCTCTATCAATCCGTCGCCTTGACGCAGCAAAATGTCCTTGCCTTGGACAATGACCGAAAGTTGGGCCAAGGGGCGTGCGACGTCGGGCATGCACCTGGCGAACAGTTCCAGCTTTTTCTCGATTGCTCGGGGAGACATTCCCGCCGCAAGCAGCTCGGCCAACCGCCGCGCCGTGGCGACTTCCTGGAAGTCGAAGTAGGGCAGCCGCCGCACCTCGCGCGCGGGAACGATCAGCCCGCGCCGATGCCAGCGGCGGACGACCGCCACCGGGACTTTCAACAAGTCGGCCAGCATCGCCGGCGTGTAGAGCCGACGAATGTCCTGTTGCTGATCGACCAGTCCCAGGCGGTGCCAGAGCTGCGTTTCGCTGATGATTTCGATCGCCCCTTGCTCGATCCGTCGCCGAACGGGTTCGTCGAAAAGCTCGTCACCCTCGCGCACTTCGGGCAGGGGAAAGTCGTCCTCGCCGACGACGATCGTATCGAGCGAGTCGTCGGGCCCGTCCAACACCGTTGCTCCGTGGTCGCGGGCAAGTCGGGCGGCGTCGCGCCGGGCCATGCTGGCCAGCTTGCCGACAAACGCCATCCGCCGGCCGTCGAAAATCGAGGACTTTTTCTTGCTGACGGCCATAAAAGTGTTTGACTTACGCCCGCCGATAGTCGTGAACGGAATTGGCCGGGGTGGGATTATTGAGCGGCGGAAGCGTCTCCAACGGCTCGGTTTCGCCGCCGATCAATTTCTTCTCCGTACCGGGAATGATCGGACCGGCGCCGGAATCGAGCGCGGGCTTCTCGTCGGCCGGATCGCGCGACGATTTCTTCGCCGGCGTGGGGGCTTCGACGTTCGACGAGCCGGTCGGAGGCGGAGAGACGGCCGGAACGAGCGGATTTCCGCAGGCGTCCAGCGGGATTCGATAGCAGACCACCCGGGGCACGTTATACGTGTACGTCACCGGGACTCGCTTTTCGACCACCCGAGGAACGCTGATTGTTTCTTGTTGGGCCACCATACGGCAAACCTTGTACGGCACCTGCTCGACGCGCCGTTCGTAAACCATTCGGCAGGTCCGCACGGGAACCTTGCGGACGCACTGCTCGGTCGCCATTCGGCATACCTGATACGGAACCTTGCGAACGACTTGTTCCGGCACGTACTTGCACACCTGGTAGGGAACTTGTTCGACCACCGTCTCGGGAACGTAGTTGGTCTGCTGCACCTGCTGGGCAACGACGTTCGGCTGCCAGACCTTCTTGACTTCGTATCGCCCGCGCTGCGTGGGAACCCAATAAAATCCCGGCCGCTGGTAAACGGTCCGGCCGGTGAGCGGATCAACCGTGCAAGCGGCGGATTGCCACTGGAGCCGATTGGCCGGCAGCCCAGGCTTCAGCACCATTTGATCGGCGTAGCATCCCTGATCGACGTAGCGCGTCTGCCAGGTCGTCACCGGCTTCATGACGGTTCGGTACTGCGTCTGATAGGCGGTTTCGTAGACCGGCCGCATTACCGTGTAGCTCTCTTCCCGCTCGGCCGTCTCGTAGACCGGCCGCTGCACGGTGTATGTCTCGTCTCGATAACTCGTCTCGACGACCGGCTTGGCGACCGTATAGCTGTTCTCGCGGACCGCGGTTTCCCAAACCGGCTTGTAGCTGGTCACTTGCCGCTGCTCGCAGACGGTTTCGTACTCGACGCGATAGGCGGCAACTTGCCGTTGCTCGTAAACGGTCTGATAGACGATTCGGTAGGTCGGGCTATCGATGCACGTTTGGCACGCCGGGGCGGGGCAATACGCCTGGGCAAAAACCTGCGCGGCAATCCCCCCAAACAAACAGAATACAGACAGCAATACGACGGACGTTTTCATGGCAAAATCCCCTTCGGCAGTCAGCCGACGCAGGCACCGCCGCATAGCGGTGGCGGGCGGCTGCTACTGCAAACATAGGTTATATCCCTCCACATGAGTTTGGCAGATTATTGGTTAAATGGCAAACGGCGGATAGGGAAGGAAATTCGCGTTTATGTCCGAACTTCAACCGTCGCTGCAAGTTAGCGCGAAAAAGAATTTCTAAAGTATCAGACCGCCCCTACCGACATTCGATTCCGCCCGTAATGCGTATTTTACGCGGTGTATGAACTCTCGCCGGCAGAGTTTGTTCAATCGTTACAATCGGATTGCGATAATATATAACATTGGTGACCGTTCACAGGGGACTGTCCCCCTCGGCGGTGAAGGGGACAGGTACATTTTTCGCCCTTGAAAGGGCGAAAAACGAGCCAGTCCCCGGTCCGTGAACGGTTACTAACATTGTGGGGATGGCATTTTAACTGCCATCCCAAGTCGCCGTTCAAAAATAACTACGGTTTTTCATGCGCCAACCGCCCTCACCCCCGGCCCCTCTCCCGCTTGCGGGAGAGGGGGGTAATTTTTGGACGGCCGCCAACTATTGTTTTCGCGCTCATTCCGCGACCTTGACGATTACGATCGTGACGTCGTCGCGGAGCGGTTGATTGCGCTGGAAGCCGACGATCTCTTGATGCAGGGCCTCGATGATCTTCGCCGGCGCATTCTCGCGTTCCGAGCGGATTGCGTCCAGAGCGCGGGCAACGCCGAAAGGTACGCCGCCGGGTGATTCCGCCTCGACCGCTCCGTCGGTGAAAAAGGTGAGCAAATCGCCCTTTTGCAGAGGAATCGGAGCCGTTGCCGGGACGACCGTATCGGGGCGGACGCCCAAGGGCAAAGCGGTGCTGTCCAGCACCATCGCGTCAAGGCCCGCGTGCAGCAGATAGCCGCGTTGGCCCGCGCTGGCGTAAACAAACGAACGCTTGCGGGGATCAAGCCGCGCCATGGCCAGAGTGACGAAGTGTTGCTCGTCGGAGTCGGCGGCCAGCAGCCGGTTTGCGCGGGTGAGGATTTCTCCCACGTCGTCGTGCGTTTGTGCCAAAGTCCTCAGGCAGGCGCGAGTTTCGGACATCAACAGGGCCGGACCCATGCCGTGGCTGCTGACGTCGCCTAGCGCGATTCCCAAACAGCCGTCGGGCATGGCGATATAGTCGAAGTAATCGCCGGCGGTCGATTTGGCCGGGAAGAGCGCCCCGCCGATCTCGAAGCCGGGCAAACTCGGGGCCTTGTCGGGATAGAGCCGTTGTTGTATTTCTCGCGCCGCGCGAAACTCTTCCGAAGTGTCGCGGACAGTCTCTTCGGCGCGGCGCCGCCGCGCGCGCTCGATTGCGTAGCGGATCGAGCGGACCAACACGCGGTCGTCCACCTGGCCCTTGACCAGATAGTCCTGCGCCCCGGCCTGCACGGCCTTGACGGCTACCCGTTCGTCGTCGTGGCCGGAGAGGATGACGATCGGCGTTTCCTCCGCTTGGGCGTAGACGGCGAAAAACGTCGCCAGGCCGCGGCTGTCCGGAAGGTTGAGGTCCAGCAGCACGACGTCGAAGCCCTCTTCGGCCAAGCGTTCCACGGCCGCGGAGAGCAATTCGACCTGGAGCACGTCGATCGGCTCGTCCCAACGGCCGCCCAGCATGTTGCGCATCACCCAAACGTCGTCGGGATCATCCTCGACCAACAGCAATCTAACCGGTTTTGCCGCCATGTATCGCCTTGGGGGGCAATGTCACCAGCTCGAACCAATACTTGCCGATAACGTCGAACAGGTCCACCAGTTCGCGGAACCCCGACGGCTTTGCCGCGTATGAGTTTGCGCCCAGCGAGTAGCACAACTCGACGTCGGCCTCCGCCGTCGATGTGGTCAACACGAGCACGGGTATGTCGCGGCAGCGGGAATCGGCCTTCAATTCGGCCAGCGATTCCCGGCCGTCTTTACGCGGCATATTCAGGTCCAACAGGATAAGGTCGGGCGGGGGCGCGTCCTGCCCGTTGGAGTATTTGCCTTCGTGGCGAAGATAAGCGAACATTTCCTCGCCGTCGCGGACCGACCGAACGTCGCAAGGCCGCCCGGTCTTGCGAAACGCCTCGCTCACCAGCAGGCAATCCTCGGAGTCGTCGTCCACCATCAGCACAGTTCGTCGTTTTGAGTCGAAAGTCATAGGATGCGGGTTCTATCAAGGGTGAAAGTAAATGTATATGGCACAGCCGCCCTCGGCTGTGGCAAGGCACTCACGTTTAATCGCACGGCCGAGGGCGGCCGTGCCGCATTTTCAGTGTATTACTCTTGTTTTACATCGCGCGCCACCGGCAACACCACCTCGAACGTACTTCCCCGGCCGGGGACGCTGCGGACGGATATTTCGCCGCCGTGCCGCTCGACTATCTTGCGGCACAGCGCCAGGCCGATGCCCACGCCCTCGAAGGCGTCGCGGTTGTGCAGCCGCTGGAAAACGTCGAATATCCGCCGTTGGTATTTCGGCTCGAAGCCGATGCCGTTGTCCTCGACCGCGATCCGGCAGCGTTCCTCGCCGGGGGTGAGACCGGCCGGCCGTTTGTCGCGCCCGTGTGCGAAGCGGCCATAGACTTTGACCACCGGCGGCTCGTCCTGGCGGTGAAACTTCAGGCTGTTGGCGATCAGGTTTTGCAGCAGTTGCCGCATTTGCAGCGGATCGGCCTGGATCGAGGGCAGATGGCCGAGTTCCACCCGGCCGCCGACTCGCTCGATTTGCGCTTCCAGGTCGGAGACCACCTCCAGGGCCACTTGCCGCAGGTCGACGGCGACGAAATCGCGCCCCCGCGTGGTCACTCTGGAGAGCGAGAGAAGCCCTTCGATCAACGCTTGCATCCGTTCGACGGCGTTCTGAATGCGCCGGAAGGAATCTTGGCCTTCCTCGTCCAGCTTGTCGTTCAACTTGATTTGCAGGCGGTCGCAGAACGTGCGGATTTTCCGCAGCGGCTCTTGCAGATCGTGCGAGGCGACGTAGGCGAACTGTTCGAGTTCGCGGTTCGATTGCACCAATTCGGCCGCGTATCGGGCCTGTTCCCGCTCGGCCTTTTTTTCCCGGCTGATGTCGCGGATGAAAAAGGTCAGCGCCGGCGCGCCTTGCTCTTGGCCGATCGTCATGGCCATTTCGGCGTCGAAAGTTTCTCCACCCGCGCGGACCGCCGTGACCTCGACCCGCCGCCCCAACTGCGAACCTTCGCCGGCGGTCAAATAGCGGTCGATGCGGTCTTTCTGCCCCGGACCGTCGGCGGGGGGAAAGAGGACCTCGGTGGGGGTCGTGCCCAACACTTTTTCCCGAGAATGGCCGAAACACAGTTCCGCCGCCCTGTTGAACTCGGTTATCACTCCCTCGTGGTTGATGGTGATGATCGGATCGAGGGAAGATTCCAGGATGGCGTTTTTTCTGGCCCGCGCCTCGGCCAAGGCGGCGCGCAGGTCCGAATCCTTGTCCATCCGGCGGTGCACTATCGCCAGGCAGTAAGGACGGCCGGCTTTGCTCGACTTGATGCGGAACATCCGAGCGTGGACCTCGAAGGTCTCTTCCGAACCGATCTTCCGCAGTCGGACGCGCCCCTCCCAGTGTCCCGCCTTGTTCACCTTGGGCACCGCCGTCTGTTGCAATTCCGTCCAGGAATGAGCGTCGTAAAACTCACGCAGCGAAATCCGAGAAGCGGGCGTCTCTTCGCTCTCGCCGACCATCCGACGCCCGGAAAGATTCAGATAGAAAGGCTCGCCGTGCACGTTCGTCAGACAAACGAAATCAGCCGGATCGACGGCCAAGACGCTCGCCAATGCATCGGCATCGAGTTGGTCCGAAGATGCGTCCATTTGACCGGCGACTCCTGTAAACGTTCCTTCGACCGCGCGGGACCGCAATCATTATACCCGATCGCGCCAGCCGGCGTCCATTCCCCCCGCCACTTGTGTCCCGTCGCCGGGACGGATAAGGTAGAGTAATATGGCAATTTATCGAAACGACGACGGCGCCGATCCCAACGGTTACGAAGAAGATTACCGCAGGGTGGTGGATCGCGCGGATGCCGCGCGAATGTTGCCCGGCTCGACAATCGAGATTATCCGCGATCCGGGCCGCAAGGGGCCTCCTCGCCACGTCCTTTTCGACTTCGACGGCACCTTGAGCCTCATCCGCGAAGGCTGGCCGGAGGTCATGGTCCCCTTGATGGTCGAGACGCTGCTGGCCACGGGCACGAGCGAATCGCCCGACGAACTGCGTCGCGTCTGCAACGATTTCGTCACCCATTTGACCGGCAAACAGACGATCTATCAGATGATCCGCCTGGCCGAGGAAGTGAAAAAGCGGGGCGGCGCGCCCGAGGCCCCATCGGTCTATAAACAGCAGTATCTCGATAGGCTTTCCGTGCGTATCGCCGGCCGCCGCGAGGGGCTCCTCTCCGGCCGAATCGACGCCCGGGAAATGCTCGTGCCCTATTCGCTCGAACTGCTCGACGACTTGCAGGGCAGGGGCGTCGCGCTGTACGTGGCCAGCGGGACGGACGAGCCGTTCGTCGTCGAAGAGGTCGCCATGCTGGGGTTGGATCGGTATTTCGGCCCGCGCGTTTACGGAGCGAAGGAAGATTTCCGCGCTTTTTCGAAAGCTCAGGTGATCGAGCGGATTTTACGCGACAACCGCCTCGACGGCGAATCGCTGTTGGCCTTCGGAGACGGCTACGTCGAAATCCGCAACGTCAAGGAGGCGGGTGGAACGGCGATCGGCGTGGCCAGCGACGAGGCCGGACGCAGCGGCCGGCCCGACCCTTGGAAACGAGACCGACTGATCGGCGCCGGCGCCGACGTGATCGTTCCCGACTATCGCGACTTCGGTCCGCTGCTGGACTATTTGTGGACCGCAAACGGAGAGTGACAATGCCGTTCGAGAAGTTCGACCGCGATCGGCTCCGTCTCCTGCCGCTCGACAGGCGCGAGCACGAGATCGACCGCTCGGTGATGATCTACCCCGACGGGCCGCGGCGGCCGTTCCAGCACCCGGCGCTGCCGACGTTGGCCGAGCGGATCGTAAACGCCGCTCGAAACGGCCGCGCGGTGATCTTCTTCTGCGGGGCGCACGTCTTGCGGAAGGGGAACGGCCCGCTGCTGATCGACCTGATGCGGCGCGGACTGCTCGGCCATTTGGCCCTCAACGGCGCCGGGGCGATCCACGACTTCGAGCTGGCGCTGATCGGCCGGACCACCGAGAGCGTCGCCCGATACGTCGCCGAGGGGCAATTCGGTCTGTGGAGCGAGACCGGGCGGATAAACGACGCCGCTCGGATCGCCCAGCGGGAAGGCATCGGCTTGGGCGAGGCCGTCGGGCAATTGATCGAGGGGGAGCAATTTCCCTATCGCGAGACGAGCGTGTTTGCCGCCGGCGTTCGTTACGGAGTGCCGGTCACCGTTCACGTCGGCATCGGTTTGGACATCATACACGAGCACCCGAACTGCGACGGCGCCGCCACCGGCGCCGCCTCCTACGACGATTTTTTGATCTTTGCTCAAAGCGTCACACGCCTGGAGGGGGGCGCATTCCTCAACATCGGCACGGCGGTGCATGGGCCGGAAGTCTACCTGAAGGCCCTGGCCATGGCCCGCAACGTCGCCCTCCGTGAAGGCCGCCCGATCGCCCATTTCACCACCGCCGTTTTCGACCTCGCCGAACTGGGCGACCGGTTGCACGCCGAGGCCGCCCGAGACGACCCGAAATACTACTTCCGCCCCTACAAAACCGTGTTGGTGCGGACGGTGGCCGACGGCGGCGAAAGTTTCTATGTCCGCGGCGACCATGCCCAAACCGTCCCGGCCCTTTACGATCAAATAATCGCCCGACTCGAACGATGAACACGCTGGATCACTTTTCCCAACAGCGCCTGGCCGAACTGATCGCCGCGTTTCCCCGACAACGTATCGCGGTCGTCGGCGATTTCTTTCTCGATAAATATCTCGACGTCGATCCGGCCCTGGCCGAGGTCAGCGTCGAGACCGGCAAGACGGCCCATCAGGTGGCCGCCGTCCGCCACGGCCCCGGCGCGGCCGGGACCGTCGTCTCGAACCTCGCCGCGCTAGGCGCCGGCCGACTGCACGCGGTCGGCTTCACCGGCGACGACGGCGAGGCGTACGACCTGCGCAACGACCTGGCGAAACTCGGCTGCGCTACCGCACGGCTCTTCGTCGCGCCCGGACGGATGACGCCCACTTATCTCAAGCCGCGAAATGTTTGCGACGCCGGACTGTCTGGCGAACACAACCGATACGACACGAAAAACCGCGCGCCGACCGACCGCGACACGCAAGGGCGGATCGTCCGCGCGATCGACGAGCTGCTGCCGGACATCGACGCCCTGATCGCGCTCGACCAGGTCGAGGAGGAAGATTGCGGGGCGATTACTCGGCCGGTCGTCGAGGCGCTGGCCGAGCGCGCCAAACGGTTTCCCAAGGCGATCTTTTGGGCCGACAGCCGCCGCCGCATCCGGCGATTTCGCCGCGTTATCGTCAAACCGAACCAGTTCGAGGCCGCCGGCGTCGTCGATCCGAGACCCGACGAAAACGTCGAACTCGAACGGCTCGTCGAGGCGGTGGAAAAATTGCGCGAAATTACCGGTGCGCCGGTCTGCGCCACCCGCGGCGCCGAGGGGATGTTGGTCAGCGATCCGCGGCCGACGCTGGTTCCCGGCGTGAAGCTCGACGGGCCGACCGATCCGACCGGGGCGGGCGACAGCGCCACGGCCGGCGCCGTATTGGCCCTGGCATCCGGGGCGACGCTGCCCGAGGCCGCCCTGATCGGAAACCTCGTCGCCTCGATCACCGTCGAGCAGTTGGCCGCGACCGGGACCGCTCGCCGCGAGCAGTTGCCGCCGCGCCTGGACGTTTGGCTCGCTCAACGGTCAACTTGACCTAATGGATACTATTGTTGGGGCGGCGGTTGTACTGCCGACCCATCATTTATTAACTGCCGATTCAACTTTGTCGCATTGGAGAACAATCATGTTCGGTTCAACCGCGGGATTGAAGCCGGGCGACGAGGCCCCCGATTTTTCCCTGCCCGGCAGCGACGGCAAGACGCACGCCCTTTCCGACTTTCGCGGCCGTCGAGCGGTCGTGTTGGCCTGGTTCCCCAAGGCGTTCACGCCCGGCTGCACCACCGAGTGCAAGGCGTTGGCCGCCGGCGGAGATAAATTGAAGCGGTTCGACGCCGCCTATTTCGCCGTCAGCGTGGACAAACCGGAGAAGAACGCCAAATTCGCCGCCTCGCTCGGGGCCGATTACCCGATCCTCAGCGACCCCGGCGGCGCGGTAGCCCGGTCCTACGGCGTCGTTGGCCCGGTGCAAAAATGGGCCAGCCGGTGGACGTTTTACATCGGCTCCGACGGCAAGATTCTCTTCATCGACAAGAATGTAAAACCCTCGACCCACGCCGACGACGTGGCGGCGAAGCTGGCCGAACTCGGCGTGCCGGAGAGGAAATAGAACCACATATCGCGTGCCGTTGCCGGCTTGTCCAGCGGTGTTCATTCGTTACTGTTGCGGAAAGCTCCAAATCCGTTGGGTGCGTGCTTGCACGCACCTTATTTCGCGGCAAAACCAAGCTGGTGCGTGCAAGC
>JAFGLH010000150.1 GCA_016928165.1 Pirellulales bacterium
AACCAATCGTGGAA
Source organism: Pirellulales bacterium (assembly GCA_016928165.1). Classification (GTDB taxonomy): domain Bacteria; phylum Planctomycetota; class Planctomycetia; order Pirellulales; family Thermoguttaceae; genus JAHIKV01. The sequence goes on from JAFGLH010000150.1 coordinate 15, forward strand.
GGCGCCGCCGACGCCCTCTGCTTGCGAAGTGCGGCCGGCCAGTTCCCAACCGTCGAGGATGGGGGCTATCGCCGGCAACTCGTGGCGTTGCAGCCGTTCGGCGGCGGCTACTTGTTGCTGCAACTTCGCCCCGTCGATACCGGTGCGGAGGAGCATCTCCCGCTCCAGTTCGGCCGCTAGGCGGCCGGCGATCACCTCGAGTAGATTCGTCTCGCGGTCGGAGAAATCGCGCGGATGATCGGCGAACACCCAAAGCGTTCCCAGCAGCGTAGTGGGGGTGGATACGGGAACGCATACGGCGGCGGGAAAATTTTCGGGCATGTTCCAAGTGCGCATCGCGGGACCGTCGTCGAGCACCACGGCGTGGCCGAGCAGGGCCTCGAGGTCGGCCAAGGCGCCTTCGAGCGGCCGGGCGGGAGCGGTCAGCCGGTCGAACGGCAATCCCCAGGAGCTGCGCAATTTCAGTTCGGTGGTGGCTTCGTCTAGCATGTAGAGCGCGGCGGCGAAGCAACCGACCGCCTCGACGCCGGCTCGCAACACGGCCTCCAGACGCACGGCCAAGTGTTTCTCTTCGCTGCGGTGCGGAACGAGAGGAACGCCAGCGGCCAATTCGGCCTCGCGACGATGCAGGGCTTCACGCGCGGCAAACAACTCGTCGAGCAGGTCGGCAATCGAACCGGCAAGCCGCTCGGCCGCGCTGCGGTCGATGCTTGATTCACTTGCTGCCGAGACGGACAATCCTTTCCGCCCTCCGCTCGCCAATTCATTTATGTATTCCATCGACCAGCCGGTGGCCGTCTGGAACGAGCGGAGCAATTCGGGCATGCAGCCGAGCGATTCGATCCGCGGCCGGGCCGGTTTGGGCGGCTGCTCAGTATATAACTTCAGATGTTTTGACTTCGACGTTGAACTGGCCACGATGATTTTTGGGGATGGTTAAGGTAGGCGGTCTAATAAACCATCCGTGGCCGTTTTTTCGTTGCAATCGGCGGTTCCGGTTGAATCGTTCCAACCGAAATAGCGGATTGAAGATCCCTTTTTCGCCGGCGCTGCGCATGACACGCATATTCCGCAACCGGCATAGTTTAACATCGGCCGTCCCGAGCCGCGACGTTAGCCTGATTCGGCAAACAACAGGGGGGATTAGATTAAACCGACCGGCCCGGCGGATTGGCGGCACGCCCGGAAATCTTCGCTCCGCTTGCGAAGGAAGGACGCGCCCGGAAGACTAGTTGAATTTGGCCTCCACCCTGGCCTTGCGCACCTTATCGACGAACTGATCGAAGTACTCTTTTGCTCCGATCCTCAACATTCGCAATACTTGGTCCTGGCGGGGCCTTGTTGTCGGCAGGGAGACGACAGACTCGGTTCGGTGCCACACGGCGGCCAGCTTTACCTTGGAAACGGGGCGACCCGCGCCGCCTGTTAGAACCACCGAAAACATGTCGGCGCTCTTGGATACTTTTATCTGAAGCAGCATCACCATCTTGGTCGGGTCTTTCTCGTCGAAGTCCGCGTCGAGGCGATTGCTTGCGGGCAACTCCTCGACTTCGATGTCGAGTTCTTTGAGCGCGTCGAGCGCTTGACGTTTGATGGTCAAGTTGATGGTGCTGTTAGGGTTCTGATTCGACTGAATCAGCAGGAACATTTTTTTAACGCCGGCGAGCAGTTCGTTGGGGCCTGGCTTGCGTTCGGCGGACGGTTTCGTCGGGTTCGGCCGCGGGTCTTCCGCTTTCGGCTGCGGCGCGCCCGGGGCCGCGGGCGACGGATCGGGAGCGGGTTCTTCCTGGGGGGGCGGTTCGGGCGCCGGCTCTTCGACGGGCCGAGGCGGCGTCTCGGCCGAGGGTTGGTCTTCGGGCGTTGGCAAATGCGTTTCGCTCGATTCCGCGTCGGACTCCAAAGGAGGCGAAAGAACGCCGGGAAGGGTCGTTGAAAGTTCAATCAACGGTTCCGAGTCGTCCAGGATCGAGATTTCGCCGGGAGTTTGTTCGCGTGGTGGTTCCGGGGGCGAAGAACGCAACAAGAGAACCAAAAGAATCAACAACGCGAAGACCCATATCAACGACGTCCAAAACCAGGGCGATTTCAAGACGGCTTTGATGCCGCCCGAGCGTTTGAATCTGGGCATGATCTGGTAGGGAAGGCGTCCTTCGTCGGGAGGGAGCGTCATCAGGGGATCGGACTGCGACGCGGCGACGGTGTCGGAGGGAAGCAGCTCCGCCAGCACGTCGGCGCGCAAGTTGGCCAGCGAAGGCTTGCTGTCGCCGTGAGGGTGCTTTTTAACGTGCGACGGCTTCTCTTTGGCGACGGACGGTTTAGCCTGTTCCGTCTTTTTGCCCTCGACGCCGTCGGAGTTCGGGGGCGTCGGTTCGTCCTCCAGCGCCGCCAATTCAAGCACCGAGGCCTCGGTTTCTTTTGTTCCGGGTTTCCTTGCGGTCTCTTGGTCCGAGGGTTGCTTGGACCGCATGGCGGCGGCCATCAGCGCGGAAATCCGCGAGTAATCGCCCCCCTCGGCCGACGCCTCCAGCCAGGCCTGGAGCTTATCGGCCACCTCGCGCGCCGTTTGGAAACGTCGGATCGGCTCCTTGGCCGTCATCCGCTCGATGAACTCGATCAACTCGTAGGGGACGTCGGGACGGAATTTGCCGACTGGCTCAGGTTGTTCCTTGCGGTGGGCCATGAGCAGTTCCACCAAAGTGGATTTGGGGAACGGGCGACGGCCGGTCAGGAGAAAGTAAAACGTGTGGCCGAGGCTGTAGATGTCCGCTCGGCCGTCTACATTGCGGCTGTCGGCCACCTGCTCCGGGGCGACGTAATCGGCCGTTCCCACCGCCGACGGCTCTCCTTCGGCGGTCTGCCACGGCCGTTCGCCTTCGAAGGTGACTCGCGCGAGTCCCAAGTCGAGAATTTTCAACACGCCGTTTGGATCGACCAGCAGGTTCGCCGGTTTAATGTCGCGATGAACAAAACCGGCTTGATGCGCGTGCGCCAGTCCGTCGGCGGCTTGGGCAATGAAGTCGGCGGCCTTGCGGTAGTCCAGCGGTCCTTGTTCTTCGACCAGCCGCCGAAGGTCCGGTCCATCGACGTACTCCATCACCAAATAATGGATTTCCTTGCCGTATCGAACGTCCCTGTTGAAATCGTATGCGCGGACGATGTGCGGATGGTCGAGCGCGGCGATGGCCCGCGCCTCGATGTGAAAGCGGGCCAACAGGTCGGGGTCCGATTGGTACTTGCTGGGCAAGACCTTGATGGCGCAACGGCGGCGCATCATTTCGTGTTCGGCCAGGAAAACCTTGCTCATCCCCCCCTGCCCCAAGGGTTTGAGGATGCGGTGAGGGCCGAGACGGAAGCCGCGATGTTTGCCCTTTAAGAGCATGTCGGCCTGCCAGCGGGTAAGAATTTCCCGCTTCACCAACTCGTCGGACAATCCACGAGCGCTTAACGGTTTGCCGCCGAACTCATCCTGTAGGGTCGGCATCAGGTCGTCTGGTACCAGACCACTCTGTCGGATGAGATCCAGGAATGAGTCGGCGGAATTATCTGGCGTCATAGAGGTTGCGCGTGGGGCAACGTTCCAATAACATAATGATACAATATATTATGATCGAGAACCCCCCGGCAGGCAAGGCGGCGTGAAACGTCGTCTTTCCGGCGCATTATTCGCTAAAACAGGAAAACGCCGCTAAAATTCCGCGTTGCCCGGCGTCCTGGGGAAGGGGATCACGTCGCGGATGTTCGCCATTCCGGTGATGAATTGTATCGCCCGTTCCAGCCCCAGTCCAAAGCCGGAGTGGGGCACGGTGCCGAACCGGCGCAGGTCGAGGTACCACCAATAACTTTGCGGATCGAGTCCCTGCTCCTTCATTTGCCGTTCGAGCAGGTCCAATCGCTCCTCGCGTTGGCTTCCGCCTATGATTTCGCCCACCTTCGGCACCAGCACGTCCATCGCCCGGACCGTCCGACCGTCGTCGTTCAGACGCATGTAGAACGGCTTTATTTCGCGCGGGTAGTCATAGAGGATCACCGGTTGGCGGAAATGCGTCTCGGTCAGAAAGCGTTCGTGTTCGGCTTGCAGGTCGTTTCCCCAGCGGGTGGGAAACTCAAAGCGCCGCCCGGATTTCCGTAGTATTTCGATGGCGTCGGTATACGAAACGCGGAGAAACTCGCTGGCCACGATGTGTTCGAGCGTTTCGACGACGGTCTTGTCGATCCGCTGGTTGAAGAACTGTATGTCCTCGGGACAGTATTGCAGCACGTCGCCGAAGAGGCGTTTTAGCAATCCCTCGGCCAACTCCATGTCGTCCCACAGGTCGAAGAAGGCGGCCTCCGGCTCCACCATCCAGAACTCCGCCAGGTGCCGGGGCGTGTTGCTGTTTTCGGCGCGAAAGGTCGGTCCAAAGGTATACGTCTTACCCAACGCACAGGCAAATGTCTCGGCTTCGAGTTGTCCGCTGACGGTCAGAAACGCGGGCCGCCCGAAAAAATCCTTCGATAAATCATTCCCCCCACTCTTCACACTCTTCACACCCTTCTCACTCTCTTCCTTGCCGCTCTGATCGAGAGCGGTGACTTGGAACATCGCCCCCGCGCCCTCGCAATCGCTGGCGGTGATGATCGGCGTATGGACGTAAAGGAATCCTTGTTCCTGAAAAAACTGGTGGATCGAGTGGCAGGCGCGGTTCCGCACGCGGGCGACGGCGCCGAAGGTGTTCGTCCGCGGCCGCAGATGGGCGATCGTGCGGAGAAACTCGAAGGAGTGCCCCTTCTTTTGCAAGGGATATTTTTCCGCGTCCGCGAAACCGTACACCAGTATTTCGGCGGCCTGAATTTCGGTGGCCTGGCCCTTGCCGGGCGAGGACTTCACCAAACCCGCGACGGAGACGCAGGAGCCGGGCGAGAGCCGCTTGATTTCCGACTCGTAGTTGGGCAAGCTCGATTCGGCGATGACTTGCACGTTGCCGAAACAGGAGCCGTCGTTGATTTCGATGAAGCTCAATCCGGCCTTCGAGTCGCGGCGCGTGCGGACCCAGCCCCGGACGATCACTTCCCGACCGACGGTCTCCTCCCGACGTGCTTCGGCGACGCTAATGATTTCAGGCACTGGTCTCACCCATGGTAAATGCAAAGAATATCACGAAGTGGCGATTATATCGAGTATCGGCGATTGGGGCCATCGGTTGATTTGATTGGAACCCCTTGTAGTTTACTATCGTACCCCATGTTATTATTGTTTATGGGAAAAAGAATCCCGGAAAACAGGGCAAGCATGGCCAGGCTGCATGTAGACGCGTTTCTCGATTTCGTGCGGCGGAGCGGATTGATCGAAAAAGACCGCCTGATCGCCCTGCTGCGCGAGTTGAAACGCGCCTCCGACGGCCATTCGATAACCGACACGGATTTCGTCGCCGAGCGGCTCGTCGCGGCCGGATTGCTTACCCGCTGGCAGGTCGAAAAACTCCTAGAGGGTCGTCATAAGGGGTTTTTCCTGGGAAAATACAAGCTGCTCGAGCACCTCGGCACAGGGGGGATGAGCAGCGTCTATTTGGCCGAGCACGTTCTCATGCAGCGCCGGGTGGCGATCAAGGTCCTGCCGAAAAACCGCGTCGAGGACACTTCGTACCTCGCCCGCTTCTACCGCGAGGCCCAAGCCGCCGCCGCGCTGGACCACCGCAACATCGTCCGAGCTTACGATGTGGACAGCGAGGGAAACATCCACTACCTGGTCATGGAGTACGTCGAGGGGCGCGACCTTCAGCACATAGTCCAAGAAGAAGGCCCCTTGGATTTCCTTGCCGCCGCCGATTACGTCCGGCAGGCGGCCGAGGGACTGGCCCACGCCCATCGGGCCGGATTAATCCACCGCGACGTGAAACCGGCCAACTTGTTGGTGACTCCAAAGAACGTGGTCAAATTGTTGGACTTGGGGCTGGCAAAATTCTCCGACGAAGACAAGGCATCGTTGACCGTGGCCTACGATGAAAACGTGTTGGGCACCGCCGACTACCTGGCCCCGGAACAGGCGGTCGACAGCCACGGGGTGGACCAGCGGGCGGACATCTACGGACTCGGCTGCTCGTTCTATTTCCTGTTGACCGGCCATCCGCCGTTCGTCGGCGGCACGCTGCCGCAGCGGCTGGTACGCCACCAGAAAGAGCCGCCGCCGGACATCCGTCTCGATCGCCCGGACGCCCCCCAAGAGTTGATCGAGATTTGTTTGAAGATGTCGGCCAAAAAGCCCGAGGATCGGTTTCAATCGGCCGCCGAGGCAGCCGAGGCCTTAGCCAAGTGGCTGATCGCTCACGGTCGTGCGATCGACTCGGACGGCAGCGGATCCTCGTCGGCAAACCTTATGGAGGAGCCGCAAAGAACAATACCGTCGCAGGGGTCGGCGACATCTCGGCGAACCGGCAAATTGCCCCCTCCGCTCCCACAACGGACATCCCCGATGGACCACCCCGCCGCGGGGAAAAAGAAGCCTTTGCCGGTTGCCCAGCCATTGGAAGAAGACTCCTCTTCCGAGTTTGTACTCGATGTGGAGACGCCCCCCTTGCCCATTTGGAAACAGCATGGAGCGCGAAAAGGGGGCGACATCGAATCCTATCTTGCTCGACGCAAAGGCTCGCCCAGGTGGCTCTGGTTGTTAGCGACCGCAGGTGCTCTACTGGCAATCGGGCTAATGATCGCCGCTTATCAGATTGCTCGATAGTCTCCCCACTCTAGCCGGTGGCAAGACTGGGCCGAAGCTCGTTTTCAGTGGAGTTTGCGGTTTCGGGAAAATGCGCATTCTGCGCGGCACTGGGGCGATAGCGAGAGTTTTTGCCTTGGTGCCGAGATTGTCAAATTTCGCGTTATTTCCGCCGATTTATCACGTATGTATTTAGGACGCCTATTTCCTTCAGACTTTTTGTTCAGACAAGGGGGACACGTCATGAAGACGTTCGTAAGGTTTACGGTGGCGCTGGTTGCGATCGCCATCGTCTGTCAAGCAGGGATCGCCCTGGCCGATGATTATTATTGGGCCGAAGGGGGCAGCCACTCGGCAAAGTATGTCGGCGACGAGAAAGTCGCGGATAAAACGGCGGCATGCGATACGGGCTGCGATCCGGTCGGCTGCGGCGAAGATCCCAACTGTGGATACGGAGACTGCTGCTCGCCGTATCTCGGCTGCGACTGCTGCCCGTCTCGGGGCGTTGTGGGGTTCTTCGGCATGGATGCCTTCAAGGGCATCAGCGATAATACCTTCAACAGCAACTTCGGCGCCGTGGCGGGATTGAACGCCGCGTTGCCGGTGTTCGGCTTGGCCGACTACGGCATCGGTTGGCAACTGGGCATGAGCTACGGCGTGTACGATTGGACCGGCGGATCTGTTATCAATCCGCGCGAAAGCCAACAACAGATGTTCGTCACCACCGGCTTCTACCGCAAGGCCGCCGGAGACCAGCGCCTAAGCTTTGGCATCGTCTACGACTGGATGTTCAACGACCATTGGGGGATCTATGGCGTTAATCCCACGATGGGTCAATGGCGTGGGCAGTTCGAGTGGGCCGTAAGCGGAAGCAACGCCTTCGGCGTTTACGGCTGCTTTGACGACAGGTATTCCATACAAAGCTTGACTATCGGTGAAGCCCGCGTCAGCTTGCGGAACCAGTCGCTGATGCAAGTGAACATGTTCTGGCATCACAAGTTCGCCTCCGGCGCCGATAGCTGGTTGTGGATCGGTGCGCCCGAAGACATTCGCCTCTATGGGAATGGCAGTTTGGGCAATCTAATCTTCGGCGCCAACGTCCAAGCGCCGATTTCCGATCGATTGGCCCTTTACGGCAATGCCCAGTACATGCATCCTAGCGCTACCGCCAGCATGACCGCCGCCATGGAGGAAGGCTGGAACATCGGCGCGGGCATCGTGTGGTACTTCGGCGGGCACGCCCGCAGCGACAAGATCAACGGAAAGTGCTGGCTGCCCTACATGCCGGTGGCCAACAACAGCACCTTCCTGGTCGATCAGGCGGCTGTGGTCCCGAATTAAAAATTACGTCGAAGGGAATTACCCTCTTGCCTTAAACGTCGTTGGGGCGGCAGTGATCCCAGCACTGCCGCCCCAACTTTTTTCTTGCCATCCGTATAGAACAGATTTCAATCCGATCCAAATAGACGGCGATTTTCCTGGAACGGATTAAATTCGTATCTGTTGCGGAAAGTCAGTCCATTGTAGGATGCGTGCTTGCACGCACCGATATTTTGCGAGAAAACTCCCATGGTGCGTGCAAGCACGCACTCTGCTTGATGGTTCCACAACAGAAACAAATTCCGTTTTGCGATTGAATGGTTGAATAACAGTTTACCAACGGTTGCGGCGGACCCGCTCAGGCAAATAGCGGTCTTGCGGTGATGGCTGCTCGGCGGGATAACCGACGACTACCAGGCTGTGGGGCATGATCCCCTCGGGTAAACCGACCAACCGCCGCAGTCCGTCCATCCGCCCCTGGCGCGGATATACGCCGGTCCAGACCGCGCCCAGGCCCAGGGCGTGGGCGGCCAGCAGCATGTTCTCCACCGCCGCCGCGCAATCGACGACCCAATAGCCCTCCGTTATTTCCAGGCCCGGATCGCCGCAGACGAGTATCACCAGCGGCGCCCGTTGCGCCATTTTGGCGTTAGGGTTGATCTCGCCTATCTCGTGCAGCATGTCGCGGTCGTCGATCGCCACGAATTGCCACGGTTGTTGGTTCCGGGCGCTGGGGGCGTTCATCGCCGCGGCCAGCAGCTTTTGCACGAGTTCTTCCGGCACCGGTTTGTCCGCATACCGCCGCACGCTGCGACGGCTGAAAATAGCTTCCATCGCGTCCATGGGGTCCTCCTTTATATGTAACAGGCATCCGTCTCAGGCATTCATGTCGCTCCAGCGTTTGGCGAGTTGGCCGAAGATCAACAGCCCGATGGCTGCTACAACGCCGATTAGCGCAAACGGTATCCAAATGTAATGAGGCGAGTAGGTGTTCCAGAGCATTTGTGTGGCCTCGACCGCATCCATGCCGGTGACCTCTTGCAATTTAATCATTGCCTTGGTGCGCGAGACGCCGAGGGTTTGTTCTAGCATGGCCATGTTGCCGTCCCAGTTTTTTCCGACGCCGAAAGGCGTTTTTTCGGCAAGGTACCTCAAAGCCAGATTGGCCTTTTCACCGTAATTGCCGTATACCCAGCCGGCGATCTGCGAACCGACAAACAAGCCCACGCCGACGGGAACATTCAAGTATCCCAGATAGAGTCCTTTTTTTCCGGGTGGAGCTATTAGAGCCAGGTATTCGCTTTTCTTCGGACCGGTCATCATCTCGCCCAAGGAGAAGAAGAGTATTCCGAAAATCAGTATCCATACGCTTTGCGTCCACCCTGCGATGACGAGTCCGGCGGTTGCCAACACCATGCCGATAAGCATCGCCGTGAGAGTGCGCATTTTTCTGTTCAGCCAGGAGACGCCCACCACGCCGATGATAATGAAGATGGCGTTGAAGCTAATCAGAATATTTTGCGGAATCATCGGCCCGCGCGGCGTCTGTTCGACCCAGCTATCGTAGAGGCTTTTCGGCAGCCAATCCAAGCGTTTGGCGATCGGGCCGCTGTCGACCCAATCGGTGATGAAATTGGGCTGGGTGTCCCAAAGTTGATACATCATCATCCAGAAGCAAGACATTATTACCATCCAAAGAAACAATCGTATTTCAAGGATGTTCAACAGCGTCCGCTTGAGGACTTGAAATATATTCTCCGTTTTAGACGCGCCCGAGGGGACGTCGCGGAAAGTCAGCATCACGAGTAGATTGACGGAGCTGAACAAGGCGGAAGCAAGGAACAGATTGCGCCAAGCTTCCGCGGAATTCTCTTCGCCGTGGAAGCAACCCGGAAATGCGACGCTTTGCAGCAGGAACAGCGACGGCAGGAAATGGCCGACGAAAGCCCCGATGTTTACCACCCAGTAAAAAATCCCCCAACCCACCGATGAATTTTCCTTGGTCAATTGGTGCGCCAAGGAACCTTGAATGCTCGGTTTAAAAAAGGCCGTTCCCGTGGCAAGAATGAGAATGCCCAGGAAAAACCCCCAGAAGTTGCCGGAGCCGGTGAACGCTCCTCCTATCGAATGTAATATCCCGTCGATGACATTGGCGGACCAGTTTGTCCCAACGTCGGCATACGTCAAAGGTGAAACCCCAACGGCGAGATAATCGGCCGCCTGGTCGAGGATCGGCAGATCCCGAAGCAAGGCCATCATTAGATAGCCGGAAACCATCATCACCACAGAAAAGCCCATTACGCGCTTATATCCAAAACGATCTGCGATCCCGCCGGTTACGAGCGGTAAAAAACATTGAAATACAGACCACCAGGCGTAAATAAATCCCTTGTCGGTGGCGGTGAGGTGCAGGCCGCCGACATTGTCGGCCTGCATGATGTAGATGGGCGCAACCACGCGGAGGTTGAAAAACGCCAGCCGTTCCCACATCTCGATGACGTTCAATGTCCAAAATGTTCGGCTGAAACGCGCTTTTGGCGCGGACGGGTCCGTGGATGGCGTGTTCGTGTCTGTTTGGTTCATGTTGCTTTTCCAAAGTTCGTCGCAGCCACAAATGGCCCGAGAACGGGTAACTCGCGATCTGAGCGCGGATGGCTGTGTTGCAAATGCTTATGTCGGCCGCTATTTTACTCATCAGCGGCATCGACCACAACCACGTAGGGTGGTAAGTTTGACCGCTGATCGGCGGCGTTGCGCGAAATGTGAATCTTGCCGGCGTTTTTTTGCCGACAATGTATTTTAGGAAGCCGATTATTCGACAACGGAGCGCGCGAATGAGTGCCGAACATCGAGCAAGCGTCTACTCCGCGGCCGCCGCGGAGTTCAACCGGCGGACCGGGCGGGAAACGGGCCGAAGCACGGCCGAAAAAATCGACCGGCGACTCACCCTCCTGCAAGACCTCCTCTACACACGGCTCCACGGCGACGTGCAAGAGAACGTCGGCGTGGATTCGATGCTGATGCCCGTCTCGGAACTGAAAACCCAACTGGCAGCGAAAACGGAAATGGCCGTCTATCAAACGGCCGAGGCGCGAGCGGCCGCAGAGGAGATTGGAATCGACGCAAAGCCCGACGATTGGTTCACGCGCTGGCTGCTCCGGCTGCTGTTGGGCGATTCGATCGACGACGACGCCTTGGCTCGGCTGGCCGAATACGGATCGCTACAGGCCCGCGAGCGGCTGCTGGCCTTCACGGACGTAATGGCCCGCGTCTTGCCGGAGTCGCGCCGCGCCCCGCTGGTGCTGTTCAATCTGTATCCGCTCTCAATCCGGATCGCCGTGTCAATCGCCCTGGGCGACCGCGTCCGCGCCGCTCAGTTGCGCAAGGAGCAAGTGGACCTCCAACCCGCCTTGGCCGATTGCACCGTCTGTCGCGGACAACTGCTGGCCACCGGCAAACAGTGCCGGCAATGCGGCAATCCGGTCTGGAAGTACGAATGGCTGGTCGCCGATTGAGGGCGGTGAAGGGGACAGACACATTTTTCGCCCTTGAAAGGGCGGAAAAATGAGCCTGTCCCCGGCCCGTGAACGGTTGCCGGCAATCGAAGGTTAGGCAAAGCCCGACCTGCGCGCCGTGCTTGCTATGGCTTCGGCAATTCGACCATCAGCGTACGAACCTTTTGCAGCATCTGCCGTTGCAGATCGAGTTTTTTAATTTTCTCGGCCGCCGACTCGGCTTGTTTGAGCACTTCGTGGGCCGCTTCGTGAAAGCCGGCCGCCGAAAGCTTTTTGGCCAATTCGCCCATTGCGTAGGCTTTCACGTAGGCGTCCTCGATGTCGCCGGCCGATTCTAAGCTCGACTGGAAAATCCTTTCCGCCGCCTCACGCCGCCCCAAATCGGCATGTTCCGAGGCAATCGCGGCCAACGCCGAGGAGCGCTGCTTCAAATTGTCCACCGACTCGGCGAAATCCTCCGCCGCGCTGAGCACTCTGTCCGCCTGTTCTTTTTGCCCGACGTGCCAATACGCCTCGGCCACCGCGCAGAGGGCGAGTATTTTTCCTTTCGGATCGTCGATCTTCGCGGACATTTTTTCGGACGACTGGAGCGCGGCCTCCGCCGCCGATTGGTCTTTGGCGACAGATAGGGCCTCGGCGGCGCGGGCCAGGGCAATGACCTTGCCCTCGGTCGAGTCGATTTTTTCCGCGGCGGCGAGCGATTCGGCGGCCGCCCGTTTGGCCGGCGATCGATTGTCCAATCCCGCCTGTGCTTCGGCCATCAGCGCCCAGGCGTTCGCGCGGGCCGCCGCGTCGTCGATCGACTCGCAGTCTTTCCAGGCCATTTTCAGGGTCACGACGGCCCCCGCCCGGTCCGCCGCTTTGCCTTGAAGACAACCGATGACGATCAACCTCCTGGCGCGAAAGGCGGGATCCGTCTCGCCCTGCGCAGCGGCGATTTGCTCCCGGAAAGAGGGCCTGTCGGAACCGGAATCCGATCTTCCCGAGCATCCGCCGACGATCAGGCAGGCCGCACAAATTGCATAAAATATCATTCTGCCAGAAGGCATTTTCGACACCAACATTGGAATTTGCGCATCATTCATAGTATACCGGAAAATATTATGGGATGACGGCAAGTGGTCGGCGTTTAAGCCAATCGACGTTTGAGAGCCGAGCCAGGGCGAGTTGCAGGGCCTGGGTGCCCGATCCGCCTAGGCCGTGAGCGACCAGCGAGAGATACAACTGATCGGCCAGCGCAAGCCCGGGGAGCGAGAGCCGCATCCGCCGGGCCTCGTCCAAGGCAATGCCCAGATCCTTGACGAAATGTTCGACGAAGAATCCGGGGGCGAAATCGTCGGCGATGATCCGTTTTCCCAGGTTCGACAACGACCAACTTCCCGCCGCCCCGTCGGCGATCGATCGCATCGCCGTTTCCAGGTCCAGCCCGGCCTTGTAGGCGTAGAGCAACCCCTCGCAGACGCCAATCATATTCGCGGCAATCGCGATCTGGTTGACCATTTTCGCGTGCTGGCCGGCGCCGGGGCCGCCTTGGCGAACGAATGTCTTTCCCATCGCTTCCCAGCAGGGACGCAGCGATTCGACCACCTGGGCGTCGCCGCCGATCATGATTGAAAGCGTCGCCTCGCGGGCGCCCACGTCTCCGCCGGACACCGGGGCATCGACGGCCGCGACCTTTTTGTCCGCCGCCGCTCGGGCGATCTCCACCGCCAACGACGGCTCGCTGGTCGTCATGTCCACGATCGCGTTGCCCGGCTTGCACCCGGCCAGCACTCCGTTGGGGCCGAGCACCACCTCTCGCACGTCGGCCGGGAACCCGACGATGGTGAAAATCACGTCTGACGCCTCGGCCACCGCCCGCGGGTCGTCGGCCCAAACGGCGCCGGCCTCCAACAGCGGCACCGCCTTGGATTTGGTGCGGTTGAACACCGTGGCGGCGAAGCCCGCGCGGAGCAGGTGTCCGCACATCGCCGCCCCCATCACGCCGGCGCCGATCCAGCCGATGCGGGATTTTTTCGGTTCGATAATCATGATTCCGTGGCACGTTATAAAGCCGCAACCGTTGGTCGCGCCCGGAAAACGTCGTTCAATGCGACATTTATCCCGGGTGACGCGACCGCCGGTCGCGGCTTTTTATATGCAACGCGAGTTTTTTCACCACGGACCGCGAATATAGTAATTGCCGAACTGATCTGTGCTAGACGGCCAAGGCGGAGTGGGACGGAACCAAGAGCGTCTGAACTCGCCCGGCCCCGGATAACCGCGTTGAAATTGGTGCTGGATCGGGGTGACGCGGGTGGCGCCGACGCCCCAACCCCAATGTGTCTGGGCCTCGGCTGTCGGCGGCACGACCACCGCCACCGGCGTTCCCCATGCAACGTCGTAGTATCCGCCGTGCCAAGGATACATTTGCGCCTGACGGTATGCCACGCGCCCCTTGATCGTGCGATATCCGGCGGAGGCCTGATCGGTCCAGCCCCAAACGGCCAGCAGCGCCGCGGCGGCGGATAGCAAGAGTATTCGCTTCATTGTATAATGCTCCTTGGTATGGTAGGTCAGGTACCCCGTACCTGACAATTTATGGTGGTATCGTCTTTCAATGTCAGGTACGGGATACCTGACCTACACTGATAACTTGCCTACCGCCACCGCACTTTAGTGCGGGTCTTCGGCGCGTCGACGTGTTTGGTCTTGTATATCCGCTTGTGCCTGTAGAGGAACTCGTGGGGCATCAACGGCTGATAGGTGATGTAGGTGTGTCCGACCCAAGCGGGCACGGGCCGGGGGCAGGGATACAACTGCGCCCCGACGCTGCCGTATCCGACCGGCGGCACGTAGAAGTTGTAGAACAAGTCGCCGGCGGCGCTGTGGCGGACCAGGGCGGCGTCGGCCCGGTCGGCTGCGGAGAACAATAATCCGGCCGCGACCAACGCGCCAACGGCAAATGCTATTATCGCGCGAGAGAAAGTTCGATTCATGGGATAATCCTCTTTTCGGGTCGGCGAACGCCCCGCGACTGCGGCCGCGCTTCGACGCCTGTTGCGGTTTACAAGCCATACTCATTACCAGTCTCGGCAATGTCCGGCCGTAGGGGTGAAACTTTATCTGCGGGGTGGGAAAAATGCCCGCAATATGCCGAGAATAAGGTAAAAGTTAGCTGTGACGCAGCCGGGAAAAGCGTTATAATCAGCCATGTTTATGCCACCGGCACAAGCGGCCGTTCGCCCGCCACACCTTCCCGAAAGAGGAGTCAAAGGATTGAGCCTTAGCGTTGTCAGAAAGCCAATAGTAAGATCACTTCCGCAATCTTCCGCCCAGGCCGGCGCCAACGGAGACGCTCCGTCCGGCAACGGTTCGCCGAGGCCCCGCCGCCGCGCCACGGCTCAGTCGATGGCCGCCGGACAGCGAGACATATCGGTCAGCGAGTTTTTCGCCAAGAATCGACACCTGCTCGGATTCGACAACCCCCGCAAGGCATTGCTGACCACCGTCAAGGAGGCCATGGACAACGGCCTGGACGCCTGCGAGGAGGCCGGCATCCTGCCAGAAATCTGGGTCCATATCCAACGGGTCGGGCAAGACCGTTACAAAGTCGGGGTGCAAGACAATGGGCCGGGAATTCTCCGCAAGCAAATTCCCCTGATCTTCGGCAAGCTCCTCTACGGCTCGAAGTTCCATCGCCTGCGAATGAGCCGCGGGCAGCAGGGCATCGGCATCAGCGCCGCGGGAATGCACGGCGTGTTGACCACCGGCAAGCCGGTCAAAATCATGTCAAAAATCTCCCGCCGCAAGCCCGCCCACTATTACGAAATCCAAATCAACACGAAAAAGAACGTGCCCGAGATTCTCAACGGGCGCGGTTCGGGCGTGGAAGTCCCGCCCAACCATCTCGGACAAAAGACCATCGAAAAACATGGCATCGAGTGGATCGAGCAGGACCACGGCACGCGGGTCACGATCGAATTGGAGGCCCGGTTCCAACGCGGCCGAGGAAGCGTGGACGAGTATCTCGAACAAACCGCCATCGCCAACCCCCACGTAGCGATCCACTACATCGACCCCGACGACAACCAAAAAGAGTATCCTCGCGTGTTGGATGTCCTGCCGCCCGAGCCGAAAGAGATCAAGCCCCACCCCTACGGCGTCGAGTTGGGCCGGCTGGTCTCGATGCTCCAACAGACGGAAGCCCCGACGCTCTCCAAGTTTTTCTGCCATTCCTTTTCGCGGGTCGGCGGCGGCGTGGCGCGGCGGATTTGCAAGGCGGCGAAGATCGGCGCACGGGCCAACCCGCGGAAGATCGGCCGCCGCGAGGCCGACCTGCTCCACAAGGCAATTCAAGCCACCAAGATTCCCGCCCCGGCGAGCGACTGCGTGGTGCCCATCGGCGAGGAGTCGATCCTCAAGGGACTCAGCCAGGTGGTGCCGGGCGAGTTCTACACGGCCGCCACCCGGCCGCCGGCCGTCTATCGCGGCAACCCTTTCCAGATCGAGGTCGGACTGGCCTACGGCGGCACCTCGCCGGTCAGCCGCGTCGGCCGAGACGAGCTGAGCGAGATGCTCGGCGAGAGCGACGCCCGCACGCTGCGCCAGTTCCTCATCACTACGTTTCAGGGCATCGGGCCGGACGGAGCCGACAAAATCCTCGCCGAGGCCAAGGTCGGCACGCGCGTCTCGCCCGGCCGGCTGAAAGAGGCCGACATCGACCGCCTGCACCACGCCCTGAAGGAGGTAAACCTCAGCGAAGGCCAGACGATGAACGTGCTCCGATACGCCAACCGAGCGCCGTTGCAGTTCCAGGCCGGCGGTTGCGCAATCACGCAGACAGTGATGTCCACCAACTGGCGGGCCTACGGCCTGAGCCAGTCGCGCGGCTCGTTGCCCAGCGGACCGATCACGGTCATGGTCCACATGGCCAGCGTCTGGGTCCCGTTTACCAACGAATCGAAGGAGGCGGTTGCCTCGTATCCAGAGATTCAAAAAGAGCTGCGGCTGGCGTTGCAAGCGGTCGGGCGAAAGTTGGGCATGTATCTCCGCCGCCGATTGAAGGTCCGCCACGAAGGCCAGCGGCGGAACATTTTTCTCCGTTACATCGGCGAGGTGGCCACGGCCGTCAGCCGCATCAACTTGACCGACCGCGACAAGCTCTACGAGCGTTTGTTGACCGTCGCGAAAAAGCGAACCGCCGAGGCCGACGTAAAGCTGAACGATCGCGGCAAGGTGATCGAGGACGAGGATTTCGGCGACAACGTATTGATTGTGGGGACTGGGGACGAAAAGAATCATACACAATGAGGATGGTGACGGAAGGAGTGACAAATAATGGCCTATGACATCTGCGCCTATTGTGGTGTTGCCCAAGGCTCAACACGAGATCACATCCCGCCTAAGAATCTTTTTCCTTCACCTAAACCAACAAACCTCATTACTGTTCCCAGTTGTCCTGCATGCAATCTCGGTACGTCAAAAGACGATATGTATTTTCGCGATTGCCTGATCTTGTGACAACATACTAGTGGCCACTCGGCTGCAGATCAAGTTGCCGAATCGGCGCCGCGGTCATTTCGAATGCCAAAACGGATACAATACTGTTTGTCACTTCTGAACAATGTCATTGATGTTAATCTTGCCAGTCGAGACGGCATCCTTTTTGGAAAAGCCGCAGCTTTGAAAATTGATAAAAATCGGCTAACGAACACGACAAGCAAAATTATACGGGGGGCTCTTTTTTCACGCGTACGGTGAGATTCTTCCTCCAAGCCATGCGGCTTATACGATGCCCTTGGTTAATGAGTATTTGCCGGATATCGATCAGCGAAAAGGTGTTCTCGAAACCTGCAAACAGTTGATACGCATTCGACGTACGACAATCGGACAAGGCGTATTCTCATATTGGTGCCATCGCTACGACGACGATCCACACAAGAGCTTATGGCTGTTGTTGTTTTATGAGAAGATTGCTTTTTTGGGAATGACCCCCGATTGCACCAGTCTTGGGGTAGAAAACATGGGGCTTCTGGGTGCCCGTGTTTGACGATCGAAATGAAGTGAAAGCAATCGTGCCGGTTCAACCCGGCCTACTACTTTTTACGGCACAACCGTGACGGAACCGAACTGGTGAAAATGGCGATCAAAGCTGAATGCTTCGGACACATGCAACCGTTCCAAAACAACCTTGCTGGTGCAATCCGTGAAACTCCACTGCTTATCGCGATACTGTCGGAACGTTTGCCATGCCCGGCGAATGTCGTCCTCGGTCACCAACATAATGTCGGCCAATTCTCCGGCGAAAAGCGATTCCCCCAAGTCCAACGCCAGCGGCGTATGTCCTCGTACTTTGAGAAGCGTCAATGTTTCATCGACGACGAAATCGGTGGTGACCAGCGATTGCGTGTTGGCGTCCAACCATGCCCGCGCCGCGATATGGTTTACATCGTCGGGCACGACTCCGACGTACCAGGCCCCGGTATCAACGAATATCATTGATTCGACGTTTCGCCGTAAAGGAATTTGTCGTGATCTCGACTAGCGGAGTCGGTTTGACCGCCGCGGACGGCCTTGTCCGCAATCCGGGCGAGCCGGGAGGCCACGGCCTTCGGATCGCGCGCGGGCAAATCCGTCGGCACTATCACCTCGACGTGCGTTCCTTCGGTCAAGGAAACCTGCCGGGTAGGCCGAAAAACCCCCCCCTCATACACGGCTTCGATTGTAGTACTCATGGGCGGACTCCCAATCAAGACTTCACGCAACCACACAATTTTATCATACTGGATACCGTCTTGCAAAGATGGCAAGCGAACAGATTACTTCGTTTAGCCCGGCCACTTGTGGCCGGTGGTGGACAAGACACATTTTCCCCGGTCACAAGTGACCGGGCTAACCAGACAACTGACTACTGATAACTGACAACTATGGCAACCAAACTCAACGCCCGCGACGCGAAAACCATCGAACGACTCCAAGAATTGGCCGACGGCGTTGTCAAGGCGGCCGGACGGAAAACGGACCCGTTCGTCGATGTGCCAACCAGATCGTTGTCGAATGTCCGCTACAACAAACGGCGGAAGTATATCGAGATGGGCAAGAATACCAACCGCCGCCACCTCTTCAACCTCTCCCAGGCGAAGACCTACATGCAGACGATGCTCGTGGCCAGCGGGGCCACGCAACTGATCGAACAGGGAAAAACAACCAGCATCCGAGGTCTCTACTACCTGCTGAAACACACCATCGAAGGGACCAAGGAAGAAACATTCGCCGACCAGGGCGAGTGCGATCCGGTCATCGAGGATTGCGAAGTCCTGTTGGGCAGCCTCCGCGAGGAATTGCATCTCTACGCACAGAAGAAAGGGGACATGGTCGGCGAGATTACCCTCCTCGACCGGGGCGACGAAATCGACTGCTCCCGGATGGGCTCCGGCGGATACGGCATCCCCTCGATCGTCGAGCCGGAGGTGATCCGCTTCAAACGCTGCGCGGCCGAGTTCATCCTCCACGTCGAAAAAGACACCGTCTGGCAACGGTTCAACGAGGACAAGTTCTGGCGCAAGCACAAGTGCATCCTCACCCACGGCGGAGGGCAGCCCCCGCGCGGCGTCCGACGATTGCTCCACCGCATGCACAGTGAATTAAAGTTGCCGGTCTACTGTCTCTTGGACAACGATCCCTGGGGGTATTACATCTACAGCGTCATCAAACAGGGGTCGATCAATCTGGCCTACGAATCCGAGCGAATGGCGATTCCGGAGGCGAAGTTTCTCGGGCTGCGCTCGAAGGATTTCCGCGAATGTAAACTTTCCGACAGCGTGAAGATCGCGCTCAGCGAAACGGACCGGAAACGGGCAAAACAGATCGCCGCGTACCCTTGGTTCGTCGACAAACCGAAGTGGCAAAATGAGATCAAGCTGATGTTGGAAAACGGCTTCAAGCTGGAGGTCGAGGCCCTGATTAGCAAGGACATCAGCTATGTGACCGAGCAATACGCGCCGCAGCGGTTGAAGTCGAAAGACTGGCTGGACTAGCCGGCCCCTGCTTCCGCGCTTTATTCCGCTAATCCGCATAGTCGGCGTAATCGGTATGGCGTCGGCCGGAAACATGCGGTTGTCCACACTCAGCAGCGCCCACCCCCCCGGTTGTCCACGGTAAACTTACGGTGGAACCGAACTATTGTCGGATTTCGTACCGTTTCAAATTTCGGCGCCGCCAGCGCATCGTGGTTCCGGGGAATGTTATGCACCATAAACCACATCGTCATTCCAATGCGACAGATTGGCGCTGGGTTCGTTACCACCCTGTTTTATGGCTGATTCTTTCAGGCGCGGCGCTGTCGGTAATGGTTTTCGCGGTTTCGCGGAACCGGGAAGAGCAACAGATCGAAGCGAGTCTGGCCTCGGCGGCCTATAGTCGATCGGCGGCCATCGCGGCGGGAGTGGACGTGGTCGAAGACGCCGAGGACGCCATTTGCCTGTTTTGCGACGTTACCGAAGACCTGACTGGCGAAAAGTTCAGGGCCTTTGCCGATCCCTTCGCGGTTCACGAACCGGGCGTAATCACTTTCGCCTGGATTGCCCGCGTCCCCATCTCGCATCGCGCGGCGGACGAGCGGGCCGTCGGAGAAGAGAATTCGCCAAACATTCATCCCCCAAAAGACGCCTCAAAGCGGTCCGTCGCCGCCGATAATCGGGACTATTATTTCCCCATCTTGTACGCCGTTCCCGACGCCCGAAGCCGAGACCTTCCGGGATTCGACATGAGTTCCGATCCCCTGCAACGCCGAGCCATGGAACACGCTCTGGACACCGGCAAACCGGCGGTCATCTCCAGCGCTCCCTCGATCCACGGCGAAGGCGAAACGAAGGCGATGTACTTTTATAAGCCCGTCTATCGCCGCGGCGTCGAAAACGATACCGCGGCACGGCGCCGGGAGTACTTTCGCGGTTTCGTGCTGGGCGTATTTTCTCTTGCCGAGATCGTCGAGGATGCCTTGGCGCCGTTTTCGCCGGAAGACATGCACGTAGTATTCCTCGACATGTCAGCGCCGAAAGAACGGCGGCTGTTTTATTCCTATTGCCTTGACGAGACGCCTAGCGACGCGGACGCCGCGGAGATCGCCGACGCTTCGTTGCGCAAGGAAGTCGATTACCAACTGCAAATCGGCGGCAGCACCTGGCGAATGGCATTCGTTCCCGGCGCCGACTTCGTGGCCCGGCATCGCTCGTGGCAACTATGGCTCGACTTGGCGTTCGGCCTGACAATGACCGTCGTATGGTCGACATTCTTGTTTATCATCATTTATCGTTTGTTTGGCAACGAGCGCGCGGCCGTTGAGCGGGCGGTCCAGTGCGAGCGGGCCGAAAAGGCAGCGAAAGAATACGCCGCCGCCCTGGAAGAGGCCAACAATGTATTGGAGCGGTGTTCGGTGGCCGCCCAATCCGCCTCGCAATCGAAGAGCGAATTCCTGGCCAACATGAGTCACGAAATCCGCACGCCCCTGACGGCGATCCTCGGCTACGCCGACTTGCTGCTCGGCGCCGATCCGCGCGTCTCGGATGAACAGCGTCAGGCGGTCTCGACCATAAAAAGGAACGGCGAATTCCTGCTGGCGATCATCAACGACATCCTCGACTTGTCGAAAATCGAAGCCGGACGACTGGAGGTCGAACGCACCGTCTGCTCGCCGGGTAAAATACTGGCCGATTTGCGGTCGTTGATGAGCGTCGGCGCGGAAGCCAAGGGATTAACCTTCACCGTCGAATACGAGGGCGCGCTGCCAGAAACCATTCTTTCCGATCCCGTTCGCCTGCGGCAGATACTGTTGAACCTGATCGCCAACGCCATCAAGTTCACCCGCGCCGGCGGGGTGCGAGTTACGGCCCGCTTCGAGTCCGACCCTTCGCTGGAACACAAGTTGCGGTTCGACGTGGCCGACACCGGCATCGGCATCAGCGAGGAACAAATGCGGCGGCTGTTCCAGCCGTTTTCACAGGCAGACGGCGCGACGACCCGTCGGTTCGGCGGGTCCGGCCTGGGGCTGACGATCAGCAAACGACTGGCCCTCATGCTCGGCGGCGACATCACCGTCCGCAGCACGCCCGGCGAAGGGAGCGTTTTCAGCGTCACGGTGGCTACCGGCCCGTTGGAGAGCGTTACCTTTCGCGACCACTCGCCGGACGAGGCGGTCGAAGAGGCGGCCGCCTCCTCGGCCGCGTCTCCGGCGCTCCACGGCCGCATCCTCCTGGCCGAGGACGGGCCGGACAATCAACGCTTGATCTCCTTCCTGCTCCGCAAGGCCGGCGCCGAGGTGGAGGTGGCCGAAAACGGAAAGGAAGCGGTTCGCATGGTGCTCGCCTCCAACGGCGGCCAAACCCGCAAAGAATGGCCCTTCGATCTGGTTTTGATGGACATCCAAATGCCGGTGATGGACGGCTACGAGGCCACGCAACGTCTGCGGGAAGGGGGCTACCCCGGGCCGATCATCGCGCTGACCGCGTACGCCATGCCCAAGGACGTGCAGCGCTGCCTGGAAGTCGGTTGCGACTTGCATCTGTCCAAGCCGATCAACTTCGACACGCTGCTGCAAGCGGTGGCTCAAAACCTGAAGGTTCGCTCGCCCGCCGGCGAAAGAACTGTCTAGGGTGGGACCGGCCCCGCGTCATTCTTCGGTTTTCAGGCCGACGCCCCGCGGTTCGGGAAAATCGTCGGCGTCGGTCGAAATGTCCACGTCGATGGCCGCGTGGAATATCCTCCCGCGGTCGTCGAACTCGCGGACCAATTCGAGCATCGTTTTCATGTCCGGCTCGACCTTCTCGTCGAATACCTTCTCGCCGTTCACTTCGACCACGATCGGCTCGGAGAAATCGACCATTTTCGGATGGAGATAGATGCGCACTTTGCGGGCGTTTTCCGAAATCAGCTTGAAGCGGTTGTCGCCTTCGTACACGGCCCACACCCGTTGCTCGCGTTTTCCTTCCGGCGCGTCTAGCGTCAGGGGATACATGCGGAGCCAGTGGAAGGTGGAACGCTGGATGGGGCGGTCGGAGTTCCACGTGTGCTGCTGCGACCATTTCGGGTTCGTGCCCGGCGTGTCGTAAACGACGGTGGTTGTAGCGTATCCGTAAACGCGGTCGCGGTAGAGATTTCGCGGTCGGGCAAGCATGAAGGCGGCGATTTTCGGCAGCTCGTCGGAGAAAATTTCGTGTCCCCCCGGCTTCTCCACGTGAATCCAATCGAATTTGTTCGCCTTGGCCCAGTTGTCGATTTTATGGTTGTACTTGTTTATGTCGTACGGTTCCTTCTTTCCGAAGGTTGCGTAGCCGGGCACGTTGATCATGGCCCGCGACGCCTTGGGGTGTTTCTCGTCGACGTAGTCGTATCCGCCGCTCATTGGGGAGACGGCCGCCCAACGGTCGGGCAAAAAGATGGCGCTGCGATGGCACAGGTGTCCGCCCATCGAGTGGCCCGTCAGATAAATCCGGTCGGGATCGATGTTGACCTGCCGCTGCGTCCATGAGATTAGCGAGAGAATGATTGAGTTTCCGATGGCGCCCCAGCCGCGCTCGCTCAGCGGCGCGACGAGTATCATCCCGTTCTTTTCGACGATCGGCAGCCAGGGAAGAATGCCGCTGAGCGTCGCCTTGGTGGCGTAGTCGGCGCTCATGGCGCCGTTGCCGCCGTGGCCGACGATAAGCAACGGGGCCGCGTTTTCCGGCTTGTACGACTTGGGAACGACGAGAAAGAAAGAAGTTTTATAATCGACGTGTTCGCAGGGCAAATCGAGCAAGGGTAGTTGCAGCGTTTTGTTTACTTTTCCGTTTTTTCCCTTGAACTGCATCTTCAGCACTTTGCCCTTGGCTTTCACGCTGCCGTAGCCGACCCTGCCCATTCGCAGCAGGCGTTCCACCTCATCGATCGAACATCCCTCTTCCTTGATCTTTTCGATGATTTCCTCGGTTGCCTCGTCTGCCTTGTCTTTCGGCAGCCATCGGCCGTCGAGATATTCGTCCAGCGCTTTGCGAAGCTCCGGGTCTCCGCTTTCGGCGGCAGCGGTCGAATGTTGGACGATGGCACAACACGCGACTAGAACAACAAGCAGGCACGTCGTTATCGAACGTTTCATAAAAATATCCCTTGGCGTGTGTGGTGGCGGGAGCAAGCTGAAAGCGTTCCGGCGCTTATCGGGCGTTAGGCGGGCCGCTATTCGTATCCTATTCGATTGGCCGCCGATCCGCAAGCCCCGCGCCGAATAGCGGACCTTCGGCATTGGGCATAATAATTTACCCCGCGTCAGAGGGTTGATCGATAACCGTTATTGCGCCTGGGTTGGAAACCGGAACGGCGTCGGCTCGACTCCCGCGTCGGTTTTCCCGGGGCCGATTTCGACGGCCTGGCAGATCGCTTGGCCCTTGCCGGTATGCCAAAAACGGACGGCGATCACTCCATGCTCCGGCGAAATGTCGTTAAACGTCAAATCGACCGCTTTTCCGTGGCCTTTTGCCGTGGCGGCGACGTCCACGTCCCGCGCCACGTTCTGCCCCTGAATGTCGATGCTCGTGGCAGAACGGCCGTCGGCCGCCTTGGCATCCGGTTCACAAAGCTTGATCCGCACGTAGTATTTTTCCACCGATGGATCGACGGTGAAGTAGGCCGTGAACTCATTGCCATGCACTCCGTAGCGATAGAGTTCGGGATCGGCGGTGTTTTCCACGTTTTGAAGCCTCGGCTCGGTCCAGAAAGAAATGGGCACGAGGTCGGCGCCGTTCCTCAGCCGCATCACGAACTCGGTGGCCGGCCGCCACGAGTTGCCCGCCGAATCGACGTAATCCTTTCGGCCCGTGTAGCCGAAGATTACCCGTTGGGGTCCGGCCGGACCGCTGCCCGCTCCAAAGTCGTTTGCGCCCTCGGCGGCCGACCACTGCAATCCTTCGAGGCAAACTTCCGTGCCGCGGGCGGAAGGATTCCTTGTTCCCGTGGCCACGATTTTCAACGTGTGTTTTCCCTGGGGTAAACCGTTCTTGTAGTAGACCACCTGTCCGCATCGAGTCATTGGACACCAGAAGTCGATGCCGCAAAGCTGCTTCGCGCCGTCGAGATAGACGTCGGCCCGCCCGCCGCCCGGACCGACCGATCCGATCACCCGCACTTGATTGCCGGTGAATTCGAACTCGGCGCCGGCCCCGGCCGCGTCGGCGGCGCGGAACGGCCCGCTTAAAGCGTCGGGCGAAGGCCTGCTCGACCACTTGCCCGTGTACTTCAAGCCGTCGGCGGAGATCGTCTCTTGCGGATCGTCTCCCCGAATCTCGACGCGGCGGCAGCCGACGCGGCGGACAACCACGAGAAAATCGCCGTTGGAGAGCGGTTTTACCGAGTAGCCGTTTTCCGAGAGCTTTTCGCGCGGCGGTAAAAGTGTGCCGTTGGCAGTGACGGACGCGGGGCGAAAGGCCAAACGCAGCACGTCCTCGCCGCCGCTCGGGGCGTAAAGCGACGTGTAGCGGACGATCCCCTTGCCGTAATGCACGTTATCAACAACCGATGCCGATCGCATAATGTGGTTCTCGCGGCCGGCCCCCATCTTTTCGGGTTGCCAGGCGAGCATGTCCAGAACGCAGCGCAGCGGCCAAGGATGGGCGAGGTTGAACCAATCTCCGGCCGTGACGACTCCGCCCCGAACGCCGTCGATCACCACGCCCGTTTCCAATGCGTCGTAGGTCGTCAGTATGGTTTGCCGCCGGGCCACTTCCTCGGCCCAAGCGCTGTCGGCAAGCGCGCCGTAACGGGCCAACGTCGCCGCGAACACCACGGTCGGATATTGCAACGCGTCGGCGCAGCAACTGCTCGATTCGGGGAACGCCCAGGCGCCCGAGTATATCCCGCCGGCCGAAAGGTCATAAACGCTCGAACGGCAAAAGAACACCGATGTTACGTTGCGGACGTCGTTTCGCCAGTTGGGAAACGCCTCGCGCCGGTCCATCATATATTCGGCCGCCAAACAGGGAACCGAGCAAGTGGCCACCGGATTTTGCCAATCCCAAAAATGATGTCCGAACGTCGGGTCGAGGGTCCACCGGGGAAGCAAAACCTTGCGGAAATACTTTTCTCCGACGGCGCGGGCCTCGACCAGCGCGCCGTCCTTGCCGGTATATCCCAAGTCGATTATTTCGTTGAGAAATTTTAGAATATAGACGATCGATCCGGTCAGGGTGTTGTCTTTCCAAGGGATGTCCTCGGGGTTGGCGTATCGGCCCCAAGGCTGTGCGCCGGGGCGACGGTCGCGGTGTTCGGCCAGCACGTCGGCCCAGTGCTTCGCCGCCTCCCAGTAACGTTTGTTGCCCGTCAGTTGATATGCCTCCAACATTCCCGATCCGACGTAGGCGGTCAAATCCAACTGGATGTATCCGTGCGGATCGGCGCGGCCGTACGCCTTCCCTTTGACCGGGCAACTGATGAAAAACTTCGGCCAGGGGTGGTCGGCCGGCGTCTGGCAGAAGTCCAACAGATAGTCGGCGGTCAGGGCGACGATCCCGATTGCGGCCGGGTCGCCCGTGTAACGGTAGTAATCGGTCATTCCGAACAGTAAAGAGGCCGATCGTTGGCCAAGGTCGCCGTTGATCAATTGCGCCCTGGGGACATCGACGGAGATAGCGCCGTCGAGAGATATTTTCCATCCGCCGTTAAAGATGTAGTGCGGCCCTGGAGCCTCGGATTGAGCTGCATCGGCCCACGGATATCGCTTCAGCGTTTCCGCGGCTATCCGAACGCGAAAGTCGCATTGCCCGTTCTGCCCGCGATACCAAGGCGCAATCACTCCGTATTGGTCCTCGACCGCCGGATGCGCGAAATACTTCGCGGCGCTTGCGGCGCCCGGCGGCTCGGCGGTCGCGGCAACCGAAGCATATAAAAAAACTATTTCCAACAGTAAAACGGTCGTGAGAGAATGTCGCTTCTCCATCGGAAAATCCTCGTCTGAAGTTGGGAAGGTGGGAAATGAGGGAAACAATCGGAGCGATTGCGACCGCAAGGCGGGATTACGGGAGGGCTTCATTGTACCAATACCGGAGCGACGGTCAATCATCCCCCGCCGTCGATTATGCGAGGAAAGAGTGGGCCGCGAGTGTCTATCCGGCTACGGCAGCTTGAAGAGCGACTCGCTTTTCACCACCGCATAGTCGTCGGGGAAGGTGTGAAAAGCCTGTACGAACAGACTGCGTTCGCGGGCGTCGAAGTTCAGGTAGCTCACCGCCCCCAGCGGCATCCGCCGACTGGAGTTGAAGCGGTGCAGCAGTCCCTCGCGCAATCCGGCGGCGGACAATTCCCGCTGAAAGGTCCAAAAAACCTCCGCGCTGGTCGGTTCGAGTTGGAAGTTCGTCCGATAGGTGACCCCGCCGCGACATTCCACCCGGTCCGCCCGTTGCCCTTTCAGCGAATATGACATCAAGCGGCGTGTTTTAGGCAGCGGCTGGCGGGCGGAAGCCGCCACTTCGGTCAAAGTCATGCCCGCGTAACGCCAGCAAACCACGTGTCCCGCCCCGGTTATGTCGATTTTCGCGGTGTATCGCCGGCGTTCGATCGTATGGGTCTCGAAGACCTCGAACAACTCCGGATGAAGTGGGCGCCCGTATAACTGAAAAGTCAGTTCCGCGACTTTTGGTCGAACACTGAGCACGCCGGGCCTCCTTGTATTCGTTTTTTTCGATAGGCGGAAGAATAATCCACCTGCGATTTCCCTCATTATACTTCTTCCTTGCGACCGGCGCGAAGGGCGCTTTGGCGAAAAACGGTTTTCGGAAATTTCGCGGCCGGATTGCTCTTGACAAAAACGCGACGTGCGCGCCCGTTCAGCGAAAGCATATCGGTCGACTGATTGTTTAGCGGCCGTCGGCACGACGGCCCTTGTTCGCATCGCAAGTCGCCGTGCCGGCGGCTGCTAAACTGACATTTTCAAAACCAACTATGCGTTAAATATCCAACTCTTCGCCGAAGTAATGCTTGCGCGCCTCGGGATTGTCCAGCACCTCGTCGGGACGGCCGTGGCAGAGCACCTTGCCGGCGCGGATCACGTAGCTGCGGTCGGTGATTTGCAGCGTCTCGCGGACCTGGTGGTCGGTGATCAGAATGGCGATTCCCTCTTCGCGCAGCCGGCGAATGATCTGCTGGATGCTGGCGATGGTCACCGGGTCGATGCCCGTAAAAGGCTCGTCCAACAGAATAATCTTCGGATTGGAGACCAGGCATCGGGCGATCTCCAGCCGCCGCCGCTCGCCGCCGGAAAGCGACAGCGCCTTCGCCTTCCGCAATTTGACGATGTCGAACTGTTCGAGCAGCTCTACGCAACGTCTCTGGCGGGCCTTGCGGTCGAATCCCAACAGTTCCATCACGCAGAGCAGGTTCTTCTCGACCGACAGCTTGCGGAAGACGCTCGACTCCTGGGAAAGGTAGCCCATTCCCCCGTCGCGGGCACGGCGGTACATCGGCCAGTCGGTGATCTCCTTGCCGCCCAGCCGGACTTTTCCCGCATTGGGAACGATCATTCCGCACGTCATGCGGAAACTGGTGGTTTTGCCCGCCCCGTTCGGCCCCAACAGCCCCACGATCTCGCCGCTGTCGACGCGAAAATCGACCCCGTCGACCACCCGCCGGGCGCCGTATATCTTCACCAGTCCTTGGGCTTCGAGCATCGTGTGGGGAAAACATGGTAGGTCAGGTACCCCGTACCTGACGCTGGTTGTGGCTGATGTCAGGTACGGGGTACCTGACCTACGAAATCTCACCTCACCAATCCCATCTCCCTGAAGTTGGGAAAGAAGGGGAAAGGAATATGTACGTATGGAATCCGGTCCCAGGAATGGGGCCAATATATGAACAGGGCCTTGCCGATCAGCAACTCGCGGGGAACATAATGGTTGCCTTGTCCCCAAAGCCGGCCGTCCTTGCTAAAGGCGCTGTTGTCGCCGAGGGCGAAAAACTGATCGGCCTCCAATGAAAATTCGACGTGGCGGCGCAGTTTTGACAGATCCCGCGGGAAAAAGACTCCATCGCGGTCGAGCGGATAAACAACGTCGTAGTTTGATTGATCGTCGGCGTCCCCTTCGATGGCGATGTAATAAATGTCGCGCAGAACGCATAAATCGCCGATTTCCACCGCCGCGCCGACCGACGCCACGCCGACGGGTTGCAAATCTCCGTCGTTGGGCCAAACGTTTCCCAAGTTTTCGTCGTAGTCGGTCGCCGAATCGAACTCCACGAGCCGGCCGTCGATCCACAGCAGCATTTGGTTGTCGCAGTTGCCGAAGAGGACTTCGTGCCGGCCGGGACCGCGAAGGGCGGTCGCCGCCGCGGGACGGAAGCGCCTCATGTCGTTTCCGCCGATCGAAAGGGTCGCTTTTCCCGTCGAAACGTCGATGCGGCAGCGGAAATCCCGCCCCCCTTTGCGCAACTCGAAGATCAACTCTCCGCTCTCGCCTTGCACGTCCACCGTGCAGCGCAGGACCAGGTCGCCGACCCAATGTTGGCCAAGACTGTTCGGCGGCGGGGCCGGATGCTGGCCCATCTCGCGGCTGGTGTCGTAGGCCTCGAAGTCGGTAATCAATCGCGGTTTGACTTCTTCCGACACGATCCCGTTGTTCCGGTAGTAATCGCCCCATTGCTCGTATGATGGGACGCGGTGTTCGTAGCGGAGCCAGTTTTCGCCCTCCCCGTCGGTTTGGAACGCGACGTGGTCGTCGCATTTCCAATTTCCTTCCCTTCGCCACCGGTCGGGCCAGCCGAGCGCGGCTATGCGGGGCATATATCGGTTGTCGAACACCGGTTGCAGCATTGCCAGCAGTTTATCCGGCGGCTTGCGTTCGAGGTGGAAGTCGGCGTCTTCCTTTCCGTCGCGGCTGATCCATATATTGCCGTCTTGGATGCGGACCGTCTCGTTCGGCAGGCCGATCAGACGCTTGATGAAGTTCGTATCCGAATTGGTCTTCTCGTCGCCCGGAAATTTAAAGACGATCACGTCCCACCGCTCCGGCTCGCGGAACTGATAGATCAGCTTGCCCACCAGTATCCTGTCGCCGCTGTACGACTTTTGATATTCCTTGAAATCGTACGCGCTGAAATCCTTGGCGTTCGGCGGCGGCAGCGCGGCGGTGTATCGGCACATCGGACACGTGCCGGCGGCCACCGGCGCGCCGCCGGGTTCCACTTCGCGGCTGGCGCTGAGTTGATAGGGGCAGCCGCACCGCGGACATACCAAATCCTTGTGGAGGCCCATCAGCGTCGGGGCCATCGAGCCGGTGGGAATCACGAACGCCTCGGCCTCGAACGCGCGAAACAAGAACGCCAGAATAAAGGCGATGACGACCGACTCGATCGTCTCGCGGACGGCGGCCGAGGAGAGGACGTGGCCGTGGGAGGGGGATTGCTGCTGTTTATGCGGAGTGTATTTTTTGCTCATTCAGGTAACAAGTTGTTTAACATGGGTAGGTCAGGCTATGCCTGACAATGGCCTAATTACGTCAGGCACAGCCTGACCTACAAGCAACTACTGAATATACCGGATTCCGGCCGGATTCGGAACGCTAAATCTCCAGGTGGAAAATGGGTTGACTGAAATCGAGGGAATGGCGCACAACGGCTTTCCCACCAACAAGTCGGCCCCGACCGCCCCGCCGTCGGGCCAGTGGCGGCTGTCTTCCGAGACGGGGCTGTTGTCGCCCAGCACGTAGTATTCCCCCGGCCCGAGCCGCGTCGCGCCCCGCGAGGCGACGCCGATCGGCTGCGTGTAATAAACGTCCCGATACACCCGCAAATCCTCGACCGTCGCTTCCATCCCCTCGGCCCCTATCGCCAGAGGGGCGGCAACGGGCGACTGGTTTTCCTCCGCAATGGGCCGTGCGAACACCGTTTTCCCGTCGATGGCCAATAAGAAGCAGCGGTCGAAAAGCGACGCCTCGATCAACCGCCGTCCGCCCCCGCCGAGAACCACTCCTTCCTCGCCTCGAACTTCATACGCCAGCCGATCTCCGTCGAACCGCAGCGTGGCCTCGAACCGCTCGCCGCCGTCGGTCGCACGGACGTGGAACGACCCCCGGCCCGACTCGCAGGTCAGCCGCAACGAAAGCAACAGGTCGGCCACGGCGTGAACGTCCTCGTCGCGGCGGGGGCGCCGCTGGTTGTAGCCGTAAAGATCGAGAACGGGCGAGGCGACGAATCCGCTTGAGTCTCGCCGACCGTGATGGTAAACGAGCCAGTCGATCGGCTCTTTGTCGTTGCCCGCCCGGCAAACAAACCGCCTGTTGTCCCACATCCATTGGCTTCGGCTGTTTTCCGGTTGCCACTGAGGCAGAAAGGTCGTTTTCGAGCTGGTGCGATGAGTGTTGGGGTGACAGTTGTTCTGCCACTCCGAATTTACCGCGAATCCAAGGGTGGCAGTACAACTGCCACCCCAACGATAGGAGCGATAGGCGGCGTCGTGTACCGGGACGGCCAAGGCCCGTTGTTGCTCCAAGGTTTTCCGCGCGATGCGTCCGTCTATATATACATCCCCGCGGCGGATTTCGATTTCCTCGCCGGGCAATCCGACGATCCGCTTGAGCACGATTTTTTCCGCCCGCGTCGGCTGGCGCAGAGCGGCGACTTCCCAACGACGCGGCGCCCGCACGGAGAAAGTCGCGCGGTCGATCAACAACCGATCGCCGCGGACGCGCTCGATTCGTTGCAGATCGTTTTCGGCGTGTCCGCAGTTGGGACACACGGTCCTCGGCGGCGGGGGCGGCCCGTCCGCGCCGCAGTTGAACGGGAATCCGCAATCCGCGCAGACTACCTTGCGGTGATCTCCGAGGGCGGCCTCCGCCATCGATCCGCCGACGACCCGGCAGGGAGCAACCAGGCCTTTAAGCAGCCACGTTTCGACCAGCAGCGTCGCCAGCACCAAGTACGCCGTCCACTCGATCAGGAGCCGGGAAGGCGATCGTCCGGTTGTTGCGGCGGAGACGTTCATGCGTAAATCCGTGCGGCGCGCGATACCCCCTACTTGCGGAGGGGACGCAATGTTGCAGTTATATACTAGAGTTTTGTAGTAACGCAATCTCCATATAACCGTTTTTTCGGCCCATGAACGTGCCCGACTTGCTCCATGACATGCGGACCACGTTTCGCTGCCCCGTGGCGGAATCGCGCAGCCCGTGCACTTTGGTGCTTGGCGGCGAGACGCTGCCGGCGAGGTTGGTCGACGAGTCGGCCGGCGGATTTGCGGTTTATGTCGATTACCCGATTAACCTCGAGATCGGACAAACCATTCAACTCGAAACCGACAGCGGCCGGTTTAAGGTCTCGGTCCGGTCAATCGAGGACGTCTCATCGCCGGAGAATCGCGAGGATGGGGACGGGGAAAATTTGCGCCGCCTAGGTCTGCAACGCCTGGGCGACGCCGTGCCCGAGATCGGGCCGTGGCCCTCGCCGTTTGCCTGGGGCTTTCGTCGCCGGCTGCGGCAATGGTTTCCGTCCAACCAGTGGCTCTCGCTATCCGGCGTGTTGCTGATGTTGGGCACGCTGTTTGTTCCGCTCGGATTGGCGGTCATGTTGTGGACCGCTCGGACCGTCAAAAACGACGACAAGATCTCCGTTGCCGATCCGTGGTCGTCGCACTCGCGGGAGGAGCCGGGGCGCGGCACATTACCCATATCGCCGCCTTCAAGCGACGAACCCGTGGACCGGCCGCAAAGCGCACTTTCATTTTTGTCGGGTTGGGGAGAAAATCCCCGCGAAACCCATGTCAACTCCGAAACGGAACTGCGCAAACTGGTGCGTTGGCTGCCGGGACCGACGTCGTTGGGGTTGCCGGAAGTCGCGCGAAGATTGAAATTGAGCGAGGAACAACAAAAAACGATCCGGCGAATAATCGACGCAATGGCGGCGGCGATGCGCGAAATCGACCTCGACCCCCTGCTGCGCGGCGTCGAACGAAGTCGGATCGGCCAACTGCGGGAAAAGTTATTCGACGATCATCTTCGTCAAGCCGTCGAGGTCCTCACCCCAGAGCAGCAAGCGGAATGGAAAATGCTACGCGACAAGCCGGCGGTTGAACAATAGTCCGCGGGGCCGCGTTACGCCGCTTCGCGCAGTTTCGCGGGGGTTGTTTCCGCCCGCCAATCTTGACGGAGCATCAGTTCGACGATCCGCTCGGCGGCACGGCCGTCGCCGTAAGGACTGTTTTCTATTTGACGGGAGCGATAAGCGTTTTGATCGGTCAACAAGAGGCTGGCCCGATCGACGATCCGCCGCGGATCGGTCCCCACCAGTTCGACGGCGCCGGCCTCGACGGCCTCGGGCCGCTCGGTTGTTTCCCGCATCACCAGCACGGGTTTCCGCAGCGACGGGGCTTCCTCCTGCACTCCGCCCGAGTCGGTCAGTATCAGCGTCGCGCGGTCCATCAACCAGACGAACTCTGGATACGGTGCCGGCTCGCGGAGATGGACGTTCGGCACGGCCGGCAGCAGGCGCCCGACCGGCTCGCGGACGCGGGGATTCAGATGGACCGGATAAAGGAATTCGACTTGCGGAAATCGTTCGGCCAACCGCGCGACGGCCGCGCAGATATGCTCCATTCCGTCGCCGAAGTTTTCGCGTCGGTGTCCGGTTATCAGCACCATGCGGCGGTCGCCCAGCGCGGCGTATTTTGTCCGCCATTGTCGGTCGTTGCCCCGTTCGCGGGCGACGGTCCACAGCAGGGCGTCGATCACCGTGTTTCCGGTCACCCGCACCGTTTCGGCGGGAGTTCCTTCCCGAAGAAGGTTTTCCGCCGCCCGGGCGGTGGGGGCGCAGTGCAGCGCGGCGGACAATCCGGCGACGCGGCGGTTGAGTTCCTCGGGCCAGGGGGCCAAGAGATTGCCGGTCCGCAATCCCGCCTCGACGTGCACGAAGGGCAGCCGGCGGTAGAACGCGGCCAGCGAAGCCGCCATCACGGTGGTCGTGTCGCCCTGGGCGACCACGCAATCCGGCCGCCGTTCGGCCAACACGGCGTCCAGGGCCGTCAGACATCGGGCCGTCACGTCGGCCAGGGTCTGATCGGGCGTCATCAGGTCCAAATCGCAATCGGCCTCCAGAGCGAAATAATCCGTCACCTGATCGAGCATCTCGCGGTGTTGGCCGGTGAGGCAAACGACCGTTTCGATCTCCGCGGCGCGGCGGCGGCACTCATGGACCAGCGGGGCCATTTTGATCGCCTCGGGCCGGGTGCCGAACGTCAATAGTGCTCGCAACCTGCTCATGCCGCGCGTCGCTCCACGTTCGAGGGGCCGTTCGCATTCTCGTTCCGCGCGCTCGACGGTCGGTCCACCCAATGCATCAGGTCGCGTCCCAACAAACGCCCGAGCCGTTCCACGTCGGCCGCGAACTCGGCTTGCAGACGACGGCGAGTATTTCCGCTCATCGGCGGCCGCGGCCGATAACCGACGTTCCAAGCGTCCAGCCGCTCGAACCACCGCCGTCGGACCGCTTCCCAGGGAATCATCGTTTCGCATAAGCGGCGCAACGCCGGCGACGGACGATTCATCAGCTTCCGCAACCGCACGCTGCGGACCCGCTTGTTCGGATTTATGACCGGCATCTCGATGTGGCGCCGCGGATCGACTTCGAGGAACTCCAGCACCGCCCGATACACGCCGTGCGAATCCCGCCGCAAGTCGTCGTAGATGATGACGTGCACGTTTCTCGCCCCGAAGGCGTCGAGGTAGCGTTCGACCTGCACGGCGTATTTTGCCGTTTCGCGATAGAAGAGCACCTCGGGCGGGACGGAATATACCGAATTGGGCAGCCGCTTGCCCCTTTTGCGGTCTTCCTCGGCGGCTAGCGCGCGGCGGAAATCGACGATGTCCTCGACCCACTGATAGACAAACTCGCTGTGTTGCGCGTAGACCATGTCCACGGGGTTTCGCAACATAACGAGGATTTTCGCGCGGGGGAGTTCTCGGCGGATTTCCTCGGCCGCCCGACGGGAATAGAGCGCCCAGATGCAGGTTTCGCCCGCTATTTGGTCGGCCTTCGCTTCGGCGAACAGGGCCGCGTGCCGCTCGGCGCTCAACTGAGAGGCCAGACGGCTCAAATCGCTGCCGTAATAGTGGATCTCCTTGGCTTGCGGCATGAATATCCGGGGATGCAGCTTCAAATAGGCGTGCATCGCGGTGGTGCCGCATTTGGGCGCTCCGACCAGAAAGAAATCGGGATGCCGCGTCATTTTCGATCCTCAATACGCGCCGGCCATGCTGTCGGCGCCCCATTTGCTTTCGAACTGGCGCCGATTTTGGCGGTATATGTCGGCGAAGGCCCCGTCGCCCAACAGTCGGAACGACGCGCCCTGCCAATGGTGCACGAAAGCGTCGCGGACGTTATACAACTCGTATCCTTCTCGGCGGACGCGGTAGCAGTAGTCCGTATCCTCGAAGTAGCCGACGCCGAACCGTTCGTCCAGATCGCCCACTATTTCGAGGATTTTTCGCGGAAACAACACGCAGAAGAAACCCAGCATTATCATCCGCATCGTCTCGCCGTCGTGTTGTCGGCAATAGGACGCGGCCCAGCGGTGCATTTGTTCGATGGTCGTGTATCCGACGGGCACTTTGGCCTTGTTGCCGACCATGTTGCTGACCGGCCCGACCATTCCCGCCTTGGGCGTGGTCCGCAGGCGGTGGATCAACGTCGAGAGCCAACCGCGCGTAACCACGGTGTCGTTGTTCAACAGGCAGAGGAACTCTCCGCTAGCCGCTCGCAACCCTTGATTGTTGGCCGCCGCGAAGCCGCGGTTGTCCTCGTTGAAAATCACCCGCAGGTCGGGGCGCAGCGCCTCTTGCTCGGCCAACCATTGGGCCGTGCCGTCGCTCGACGCGTTGTCCACCACGATCACTTCGTAGTTCGGCCAATCGGTGCGATGAAAAATGCTTTCCAAACAACCCTGGTTCAAGTGCAGATTGTTGTAGGTGACGACAATGATCGACGCCTTGGGGAACAAATCGCGCAGTTCGCGGTCGAACGTTGCGGCGCGTTCCGCCCAGGTGTTGCCGGCGGCAAAGTCTTGACGCAGCCGACGCCGCTCGGGACCGTCCTCGCCCAACTCTCGTTCGATCTCCGCGGCGAAACCGCGGGCGTCGTCGGCCAGCGAGAGGAGCCGCCGGCGGGCCAGCGGCCTCAGCTCCGGCAAATCGACCGCCACAACCGGCTTGCCGGTGGCCAGCATCTCGTACGCCTTCACCGGATTGGTGGCCTCGGTCAGCGGGATCCGCTTAAAAGGAATGATAAACGCGTCCCAATCGGCAACGAGCCGGGGAAGGTCGGCGTAGGGTTGTTCGCCCAGAAGCTTCACGTTAGGCAGCCGCTCTAGACGCGATACGTTTCCGGTGAAGGTGCTGCCGATCAACTCGAACCGCCAAGCGGGCCGCAACTCGGCCAGATCGGCCGCCAGGTCCGCGTCGAACCATTCGGCGATCGCGCCATAGAAGCCAACGGTGACGCCGGTGGCGGCGGGCCGTTTAGCGGCCGACGGTGCGTCGGCCTCCGATTTTCCCCGAGCCGCCGCGCCGACGGCTGCCAAACAATGTGAAAAATGTTCGTAGTCGCACCCGTTGCGGATCAGCGCCGTGCGGCGCGCCCTCGGCCGGACCTTCGCCTCGAGTGCGTCGGACGTAACCACCGTCAAATCGGCCTCGGCAATGGTCCGCTCCTCGACGGACAGCATCTCCGGGCAATTCGTCGAGAACCCGGAATGGTCGTCCATGCAGTCGTAGACGATCGGCCAGCCGAACCGCCCGCGCAATTCCTCGGCAAGCGCGGTCCAGAAGGGCAACTGCACCACGATCACGGCGGAAGATATTCGCCATTGGCGGCGGAGTTGATCGACGGCCGCCGCCATTCGCCGCACGTCGTCGCCGCGGGGAGATTGTCGATAGACGTTAGTCCCGGTCGTGCCGGGAAAGCCCATTTCGTAGACGTTCGACTCCCGTTTGGCGAGCAGCGCGGTTTTTCCGTCGTGGAAGCCGAAGGAAGCATAAAATACGCGGTGGCCGGCTGCCGCTTGCCGCCGGGCCATCTGTTGCGGCCGTTGAAAGCGGGAGTTCCATTGTATCACCGGCAAACAGATCACGTCGTAACCTTCGGAGGCGTCCACTTCGGGCCGCGGCGCGCCTGAATGCGCCGTCGAAACCGACGCGGACGACCCACCCCGGCCGCCGACCGCGACGCTTTTCAGGCGGCGAATCCGCCGCCAGACCCTCGCCGCCAGTGGATACAAACCGACCGGCCGCAACAGGGCCGCGGCGCAGGCCTTGCCGCGAGGAATGAACGACTCGACGAAAAATTTCCGGCTCCGCCCGCCGACGCCATGCACGCACCGCACCAGGCGCCAAGTCATTCGGGACGTAATCCAGTCCATCTGGGCGCGTACGGCGAGCAGTTCGGACTCCAAGGCGCGCACTCGTTTTTGCGAGTATTCCAAGCGGTCTTCCAAGGTGTAGCGACTCGAATCCATCAACCATGCTCCTTGCCGCTCAGGCGGACTGCAACCGTTCTTTCGCGTCGAGGGCCTCCAGCCGGTCGATAATCTGTTGCAACCGCGCCTCCCAGGTATTTTTCCGGGCCGCCTCGTCGACCGCCCGGCGATACGAATCGGTCGCGCCGCGGCGGGCGGCCTCTTCGATCGCAGCCACGTACTCTTCCGCGTTCCCGGCCACCATCACGCAACTTTGCGCGCGGCATTCCGGCATGTCGGTGGTGACGATCGGCTTCGTCGCCGCCATGTATTCGAAGAGCTTCACCGGCGAGGTAGACCTGGTGATGTCGTTTATCAAGAAGGGGATCGTGGCCACGGAAAAATGGTGCAGATAGGCCGGCAACTCATCGTACTTCTTTTCGCCCAGCCAACGGACGTTGGGCAAACCGACGAGATTGTGGGCCGCCAGCGAGTGGTCGAAGTCCGGACCGATCAGCAAAAACGTCCATTCTTTCCGCAGCGATGCGGCGCGGGCCACCAACTCGTAATCGAACCAGTGGGCCAATGCCCCATAGTAACCGACGATCGTTCGTCCGGCGGCGACTAGATCGGCGACGTCGTCCGGCGGCGGAGGCGGCGACGCCAAATGAAAATGATCGTAGTCCACGCCATTCGGGCAGTAGAGCGCGTCGGGGCGTTGCCGCTTGACTTCGTCGTGCAGACGCCGCGCCGTGGCCAGCACCACCCTCGATGTGGAGACCAGCCTTCTGTGCCTGCTCTGCTTGTATTCCTGCGACGCCCAACTCTCCGCCACGCCCAGATCGTCGAGGTAATCGTAGATCACCGCCGGGCGGGAGAAATTCTTCACCTGCTCCCACCCGGACCATCCGGTCAGCAGCAAGCAATTGGGCAAAGTATAGAGCGGCTTCGGATCGTCGCACAGATACAATCGCTCGGCCACGCGAACGAATCCGCGGAAGCTGTCGGTTTGGCGTTGGGGCGAACAAAACAACGACAAGTAGCCGGCCTTGGCGAATTGGGCCATCAGTTGGTGCGGCCGCTGCCGCATCCAGCCCCAGTCGATAAACGGCGGATAGACGACAATGCCCCGACATTGTCCGACTTCGCGCAGTATTTGCTCCAAGCCCAAGCCCGAATGTGCGGCGGGGCCGTTGCGGAGACGGCGAATTTTTTCCGCGGCCGCCCGGGCGTAGCGATTGCGGACGGTGCCCTCCGGGGCCATCCGGCGGACAATCCGCAGCAAGCGGCGGCGAACGGCCATCCGCAACCGCGCCGACGACCAAATTCGTTTCGGCGGCAAGCGTCCGTCTCTCTCGACGGGCGCCGCTTTTATGCGGGAAAGCTCGTCGTTCAGCCGGGCGATCTCAGCTGCGCTTTGCCGCAATTCCCGTTGCAGCGAGTCGGTCGTTTCCCCGCCGGCGGCGATGAGCTTGTCTTTTTCCAGCAACGCCGATTCATAGTATTGGCGGCGGTGCTCGACGGCGACCGTCGCGGCCAGCGAGTCGGCCAGGGAGGCGGTAAGTTGATCGATGGTGAAGTCGCTCGAGTCGGTCGAAGCGTCCCAACAAGAAGGCACGGCGGGGACGTTTCCCTTGCAACCCAGCGCCGCCACCAGGTAAGCGCGTTGCTTTTCCGGCACGACGAACGAATGATGCACGGCCATGATTTCGTCGCGCAACCGATCGTCCAGTCCGCTCAGGTCGCGGATGAAAAAGTCGCTCCAGGTGATCCCGCCGAACCAATGGCCGAGAAACCGCAAGCCGGCGGCCTCGAAGGCGGCGGACATGTCGGACATCGGCATCTCCTTGCCGAACGGCCAGTTGCCGCCGGCCGAACGCTGCATGCGCCACAGCCAATACCAGTAACACATTCGATTCGGCACCATCGCCATGACGTATTTTGTGCTCCGGCTGGCCATGCCCCGCAAGAACGCCACCTGCTGATCGAAGGTGTAGTGTTCCAGGACGCCGGCGTTGTAGACGAGATCGTACTCCGCCTCGCCGATCGAAAACACGTCGCCTTCGACGAACTCGGCCCGCTGTTGATGTTGCGCGAAAATGCGTTCGGCGTAGCGCAGCGCTTCGGCGGAAAAGTCCATCAGCGAGAGCCGCAACCGCTCGTTTTTCGCCAACACGAGGCTTTGCCACCCCGCCCCGCAGCCGGCTTCCAACACCTTGCCGCCGCGCGGCAGCAGTTCGCCGATCCGCTGGGCCAGATCGTGGCCGATGTCTTGCATCGCGTCGTCGATCTCCAGCATCGGCAGCGTGGCGTAGTAATCGTTCCACTTCCGCCGCTCGCGGATTTGAAGGTCGCGTTTCCTCCGCTCGCGGAAGTACGTCGCCGAAGCGTAGACGACCATAATCCACTTGTCCCGCCGGCCCTGAAAATCGCCATCGACGACCTTAACGGCGACGCGGGTGAATCCGTCCAACCGCTCGGGAAAACATTCCTCGCGAAACTGTGAAAGATGGCCCGGCCGCAACGGCGCCTCGCGATACGGCGCCAGCGCCGCGTAAAAGTCGCGGCAACGCCGAAAATGTCCGCGCATCACCTCCAGCGGATCGGTGAAACGCTCCAAACAACAGACGGCGACTATTGCATCGTAACGGTCGTCCGGCGTTCCTTCCGGGGCATGATGAAACTCGTGCCGCGGAAAGCGACGGCGGGCTTCCGCCGCCGCGCGCTCGTCGAGTTCCAAACCCGACACGCGGCAAGCGGGAAACTGCCCAGCCAACACGTCGACTCCGTCGCCGCCGGCACAGCCCCAGTCGAGAAGCGAGATTTTTTCAGAGGCGAGATAGTCGCGCTCGGCCGCCGGCAGGTTTTCAACCAGCCGCTGCATGAAGTATCTTTTTCGGCCGCGTTCGTTTTCGCCGCCCGATTGATTTTCCAAATCGTCGTCCCAACCGCGGTGGGAGTCGGCCGTCAGTTTGACTGTCTTGTCCATGAACCTACCCCGAGCGTCCGTGCATGTTACCGCAAAGCATTGTGGAGCGTGATCTTACATCATTCGGCCCATGCGGCACAAGACGGATTGTTTCCGGGCGGTCCGAAACCGCGGAGAACGCGAAATTCGATCTTGTCTCAGTCGAAAGATAAGGTTTATACTGCCGCTCCCGCTAACGCGCGGCCGTGCAGGGAAGCGCTTCCATGCGCACAAAGCACGGCATGCCAAAGGTTTAAGGAGGAACCGAGATGATCCGCGAGACAAAACGCACCGAAACCGTCGAGAAAAACCATTCCTGCAGGCGCCGCATCGCGCTTATCCTCGCCAGCTTGCTGCTGGTGGCCGTCTGCGTTGCGATACGCTATTACTGGGGCGCCAAGCCGGCAAACGCGGACGCCCCTGCGCGGGCCGAAAATCGTTCGCCCCGAAACGCCGCGCCAAGGGCGCCGTCCTCATCCGCGGAACGCTCCCCGTCGGCCGAACCCCGAGTCGGCCCCGCGGTCCCGGAAGTGGTGGCCGTGGTGAATAACCGGAGAATTACCCGAGGAGACCTCGCCCGCGAGTGCATTTTCCACTACGGGGAAGACGTGCTCGAAAGCATGGTCAATAAACGGCTGATTGCCGACGAATGTCGTCGCCGAGGGATCAGCGTGACGCGCGACGAGGTAGACGCGGAAATCGAGCGGATGGCCAAGCGGTTCGGCATCCCGAAAGATCAATGGTTCAAAATGCTCGAGCGGGAGCGGAACGTCACGGCCGACCAGTACGCCGACGACATTATATGGCCGACGCTTGCCTTGCGCAAATTGGCGGGCGATCGGTTGAAGATTTCCCGGGACGAAGTGGCACGGGAGTTTGAAACTCGTTACGGCGAGGCCGTCCGCGCTCGGCTGATAGCGGTGCGCGATTTGGAGAAGGCCAAAAAGCTCCGTGCCCAAGCGGCGGCCAATCCGGACGATTTCGGCAACTTGGCCAAGCACCATTCGGAAGACGCCGCCAGCGCCAGCGTGAAAGGGGTCATACATCCGATCCGCAAGCACGGCAGCTACAAGGAGATCGAGGAAGCGGCGTTCAATATGGCCGACGGCGAGATTTCGCCCGTGATTCACGCCGGCGGTCAGTACGTAATCTTGAAGCGCGACGGCTTGATACCGGCCCGCCGAATTAGCTTCGAGCGGGTCGCGCCGCAGTTGGAGGAAATCATCCGCGACCGCAGGATGCGCGGCGTCGCCCAAGACGTATTCAAGCAACTGCAAGACGCGGCTAAAGAGTCCCACGGCATCGAGAACGTGTGGAACAACCCCGCGAAGCGGAAGCGCATGCCGGGCGTGGCGGCCTTGGTCAACGGCGCGCAAATTTCCATGGACGAGTTGGCCGCCGAGTGCATCGCCCGGCATGGCCGCGAGACCTTGGAAGGGATGATCAGCCGCGAAATTCTCGAGCAGGCCTGCGAGAGGCAGGGCGTCGCCGTGACCGAGGGGGACATGGACGCGGAGATCGCCCGCGCCGCGCTGGCCGGCGTATTGCCCAAGCCGGACGGTTCGCCGGACGTCGAGGCCTGGCTGGAACTAGTGCAGAAAAATCAAGGCGTTTCGCTGGAGGTTTACCGCCGCGACTCGGTATGGCCCACCGCGGCCCTGAAAAAACTCGTCGGCGACAAGATGCAAATCACCGAGGAAGACCTCCGCAAGGGCTTCGAGGCCAACTTTGGACCGCGTGTCCGATGCCTGGCGATCGTGTTGGACAATCTCCGCCGCGCCCAGCAGGTCTTCGAAATGGCCCGGCAAAACAACACCGCCGAATACTTTGGCGATCTGGCGGGCGAGTATTCGATCGAGCCGGGAAGCCAGGCCCTGCGCGGCGAAATACCGCCGATAAAAAGACACGGCGGACAACCGCGATTGGAGGAAGAGGCGTTCTCGCTGCAACCGGGCGAAATCTCCGGCATCATCCAAATCGCCGATAAGTTCATCATCCTCCGCTGCGAGGGGTTCACCGAGCCGATCAACGTCAAATACAACGAGGTCCGCGACGAAATCTACCGCGACCTGCGCGAAAAGAAGCACCGCCTGGCAATGGCCGAGCGTTTCGAAGCGTTGCGGGAAGCGGCCCAGGTGGACAACTATCTCACCGGCGAGAGCCATGCTCCCAGTCCCCTTCGCCCGCCCGCCCCGACCGCCGGCCGTCAAATGCCGACAAAGTGAGCGCGGCGGGCGGTGGCGGCATGATTAACTCGGCTGTCGTTCAATAAAAACATTGTAACCGTTCATGGGCTGGGGACTGGCTCATATTTCGCCCTTTCAAGGGCGAAATATGAGCCAGTCCCCTTCACCGCCAGGGAGTAAAAGCTCCGCGCGTGCGCGGTCGTGCCGTCACCGGCCGCATATCCCGTATAATCTCATCCCTTTGTCGCCGGCGACGGTTGACTCCCGCGCCGTAGAACCTAAGTTTGAGAAAAGCTCTGAACTCCCAAGCGGGGTATGCGGGGGTGTAAAAGATATGTTTTCCGCCAGCTTGTACTTTTTGGGTGTTGCCGGATTCATCGTTGCCGCGCTGGTTTGCCTGTCAAAAGGGAGACGCACGGAGCGCTGCGTGGAAGTCGATCTAGGCTCGCTGCGCGCCGCGGCGGTTTGTTTCCTGGGCGGGTGCCGAATGGCGGAACGGAACCATCAGTTCGAGGGCGATAATCCGCCGGAGAGGACGACGCCGAAATGGCGGGAAATGAAATCACTCTGGTTGCAATGGTACGCCCACTGCCAGCAACAAGCTCAACTGAAGCGAAAGACATTGCTTTCCTGGGGACGCACGCTGGTCGTTTGCGCCTTGCTCTGCATAGTGGGGGTCTATCTCGAAGTGCGCTTCGACGAAACCGTATCGTGGGAAAACATCTTCGACGGCCTCCTGCAATAGGGGAAGCAATTGCAGTCGCCGTTATTTACCATCGCCCCTCGTTCCCCGTGTCTCGCCCCTACGATAAAACTGCGAGAGGTTGATTCCGCCGCGACGCTCTTCCTCCAATAACTTCAAGCGGGTCTCCAACCGCTCGACCCTGCGCTGCAAGGCGGGCAACAGGTAGCGGTTCGTATCCTCCGGCTTGGGGCGCGGCACGGTGGGATAACCCAGGTGACGCTGCAACGCGGAAAACAGATAGAGCTGGTCTTTGCGGCGGTTGGCCAGCGCGATTCGCCCCTCCTTCTCGCCGAAGAGGATCGGCTTCTCCGCCTTGCCCCGCGTCTTGCGGTAAAGCTCGCTGCGGACGTAGATCATGTCGGCGAAGTCGATCAGGCCCACCTGGCGGCGGACCATGTCGATCCACTCGCGCCAGTCGTCGTCGTAGATCGGGTCGCCGGCCGCCGCCTCCAGGCCGCGGTCGTAGCCCAGCCGGTTTCGGCAGAGAGTCTCGAACTGGTAAAGGAACATGCCTTGCTGCGTCGCTCCGGCGGCGCGGTACTCCACCTCCCGCTGCAATATCTCCAGGGCGATGCGGAAATCGAAGCGGCCCTCGGCCTTCTCCGCCTCGCCGACGACGTAGGTTTGAAAGCTGGTGAAGTAATGGGGTAGCCGGGCCATGGCCGTGGCGAACCCGCCGGTCAGACGCAGTTCGCCGACCATGAAATCGACCGCCAGCGGAAGCATCGTCGTCGCCAGAATTTCTTGCTGGATAGCCTCCAGCAAGTCCTGGGTGGACATC
This sequence comes from Pirellulales bacterium, assembly GCA_016928165.1. Taxonomy (GTDB): domain Bacteria; phylum Planctomycetota; class Planctomycetia; order Pirellulales; family Thermoguttaceae; genus JAHIKV01. The sequence goes on from JAFGLH010000150.1 coordinate 43,650, forward strand.
TCCTGCTGCATCCGCTCGCGGAGCGTCTGGAACAGATAAGCCTGTTCGACGTATTCCTCGCGGTCCAAGGGCATGCGGGCCTCTCGCGGAGTCGGGCGCTTTGGTATATTCAGTGGCGAAGCCGGATTTCGCTTTCACCATTTTAACCACCGACGACCTCCCCCGTGAATACCCCCGACGACCACATATCAACGGCGCTAGCTCGGCACCAGATCGTTCTGCCGCCGCCGCAAATCGACCGACTGGATAGCTACTGCCGACTGCTCTGGGAGTGGAACGAAAAAATCAATCTAACCCGGCACGCCGATTACGAAAAGTTCGTCGCCCGAGACTTGGTCGATAGTATGACGCTCTCGAAATATCTTAATCCGGGCGAGCGGGTGCTCGACGTGGGCAGCGGCGGCGGCGTCCCCGGCGTGCCGCTGGCCGTGCTAAGGAACGATCTCAAAATATCGCTCTGCGAATCGGTGGGCAAGAAGGCCGCCGCACTGGCGGATATAGTTAATCGGCTCGGACTGCCGACCCCCGTCTTGCACGCACGGGCTGAAGACGTATTGACCGAGCGGCGTTTCGATACGCTTATCGTCCGCGCGGTGGCGCGGATGCGGAAGCTGTTGGAATGGTTCCGGCCCCATTGGGATGCGTTCGATCGCCTGTTGTTGGTCAAGGGTCCGGCCTGGGTCGAGGAGCGGGGCGAGGCCCGACATCGCGGACTGCTCGGCGATCTTGCCCTGCGAAAGCTGGCGAGCTATCCCGTGCCGGGCGCGGAGTCGCAGAGCGTAATCCTGCAAATCAGGCGGAAGTGACGAGTCCGCGAGCCGGGAAATCACGTCATCCAGGAAAGCCATTCCAACGCTACGCCCACGACGATCATAAAGCCGACGATCCAGCCGGCCACGCGCGCGGCGTGGAGCCAGATCGGCCGCATCCGCTCGTGGCGCGTGGCGGCGTAGACCAGGCTGATGGCCGCGATCGCCGGCAGCGCGTACCACACGTCGTTGCTCCAAATTCGGACACTGTCGGCAAAGAGCAAGTTGAACATAATTTCTGAATAAGCGTTATTTGGGGCTTTCCGATTCGGCTTCTTCTTTTTTCTTTACGCCGGGGGCGATTGTCACCGGACCGGCATAAGCGTCGTAGATCGCCAGCACGTTCAGCAGCCCGGCGACGGTGGCGAAGAACCGGCCCAAGTCGAAGCGGCGATTCAAGACTCGGTGCAGGTCGTGCAGGGTCGGTTGTTCTTTGTTCGGTCCCTTATCGTTGTCGTTGTTTGGTCTCGGCGGGGCCATGAATCCGCCACACCAAACCTTTTGGTTATGGTTCATTCGATAGGCCTGGATTACGGCGGGCAGCGCCGGCAGTCCGACGCAGACTTGGCATATATAGGCCCAGGTCCTATCCCCTTTTTTCCAGGAAAAATAGACGGCCCGGCCGTAGCCGATTTTTCCCTCGCTGTTGATGCACTGCTCGTTGCTGCTGCCGAGACATAGTCCGAAGACGAACAGCCCCATGATGCAGACGAAATAAAGCGCGGCCTTCGCCCGGCGCCCTTGGTAGAAGTGTCCCAGGCCGGGGAGCATCCATGCCAAGAAGGCGGCCAACCCCGCGTCCTTGAGGTTGATCTGCTCGCCGGCCGGTTTTTCCGTTGATTCTGAAGTCATTCATTCATTGTAGCCGTCCTCGACGACTAAGGAAAGGGAGGAAGCGGAGGGAGATATGCCCGTCCACGGTTCATGCGTGCATAGGCATGGGGACGAGCCATTGCTCGAAGAACGCGGCGACCGTTTGCAGCTTCACCTCGGGGGTCCACTCGCATTGGGCGATCACACCGCCAGCGCCAAAATCCAACTCTCGGCGAGTGGAAAGGACCGCCTCGCGGAATGCATCGACGCAGCCAGGCTCGCGCAGCAAGCGGGCGTCGGGATGTCCGCCCCAGAAAGTTACCCGGCCGCGATAGCGCTTGACCAAACGATCGAACGCCATCAGATGCAACTGGGAATGGATCGCGTCGACGCTCAGCTTCACCAGGTCGCCGAAGATGTCGCGGATGTTCCCCGCGCCGTGGAAAAAGACGAACTTGTCGCCGTCGTGAAGGATTTTGCAGTATTCCTTGTAGAGCGGGCGAAACAGTTCGCGCCACATCTCCGGCGCGATCAATAAACCGTCGGGCGTAGCCCAATCGTCGCGGAAGGCGACGCCGTCAACCTCTGTCTCCGCCCAGCGGCGCAGCTCCTCGCAGGCGGCCTCGTGGAGCGCGGCCAGCAGTCCGCGAATCTCCTTGTTGCCGCGGGCCAACTCGATCGTGGCCGCCTCGCCGCCACGGAGGAACCGCAGCCGGTCGAACGGACGCACCTCCGACCAGGCCAGCACGAACCGATCGGTGTCGGGACATAGTTTGTTGGCCCGATTGAATCGAGAGCGATCGAACAACTCCGCCGGCGGCTGGAACGAATCAAACCGCTCCGCCTCGGCCAAAGGCGAACGGATCAACTCCGGCGAATCGCCGTTGTTCGAGTCGCGCCACACGCACCCCCAAGCATCGGTCCACTGCTTCCGTTTGACTGTCTTCGCGCCCGATTGCTTCCGCGGCGACGGCGCGGTGCGAGGCGCGACGATGTCGCTCGGATAACGAACGGACATCTCCGCCGCCTCATCGGCCCGCGACGATTCCACTTCGGGCGATATCCAGAGGTCTCTGGGAACGCGGGGGACGGGTTCGTGGTTTAAGGTTCTGACGACTAGTTCGCGCGATGTCATGGGAGTGAAATTATGGCTGACCTTCGGAAACGGAGAGAGCATGTTGCTGTTTGCCCCCGAAGGGGGTGTCGAATGGAAAAATTATACCACGGCAAACGCGGCGTCAACCGGTCAATCGAAAAATCGTTTTCACCCCCCCCCGCCCCCCCGCGGTAGGCTATAATATAATATCTGGGATTCCTGGATACCATTGACGAGACGGAACAATCCCAAAGGGTGAAATTATCAGCAATAGTATGTCTTTTATGCCTTTATTTACTGAAAACATAGAATCTCGGGTAAAAAGCTTTTTGATCAAGCTGGTCAACAACAATTGCCCGGAAGTGAAATCGCTGATGGATGGCCCTCGGCGGGACAGCCGGGTGAACCTGACCGTGGTCGTGATGGTGGTTCCGCTGGAAGGAAAGACGCTCCAGGCGGGCCAGGCGCTGATGGCCGTCACAAAGGAGTTTTCGGCAACCGGCGTAGCGGTCGTGCTCGACCACCCGCGGCCAATGGACGAGGCCGTTTTGGGGTTCCGCTTCGAGGGCGAGATGACCTACATTCGAGGCAAGGCAAAACATCTCAGTCCCCTGGGCGGCGGGTTTTATCAGCTCGGGTTTGAACTCTCGGAAATCGTCGCCCCGAGCGACTATCCAACGCTGAAAACGATGAACTTCTAGCCCGCGTTTCTCGCCGGTCGAACACCAGCCCGAAGCGCAAGCAAGGGACGTACCTTGCGGGTTCCTCGCTTGCGCGTCGGGCTAGCGCTGATCTTTTCCCCGCCGACCACTCCCACGGTTTGCCTCTCTCGCGTATAATTGAACGGTTACAGAAGATGCGACGCAGCGAAATCCTCAATTGGCTCCGAGAAACCGATGCCGGCCGGCTGGAAGAACTCTGGCGGCTGGCCGACCGAACGCGGCAACAATACGTCGGCGGCGAGGTTCATCTGCGCGGACTTATCGAGCTTTCCAACCATTGCGTCAGGCTCTGCGGCTACTGCGGCCTGCGGGCCGGAAACACCGCTCTGCAAAGATACCGCATGTCCGACGACGAGGTGCTCGATTGCGCCCGGCGGGCCGTCGAATACGGCTACGGAACCGTGGTGCTCCAGTCGGGCGAAGACCCGCTTTTGACCCGCGAGCGCATGAGCGGTTTGATCCGGCGAATCAAGGCCGAGACGCCGATGGCCGTCACGCTTAGCCTTGGCGAGCGAGCGGACGACGAGTTGGCCGAGTGGCGCCGCGCTGGGGCCGACCGCTACCTGCTGCGGTTCGAGACCTCCAACCGGGAATTATTCGCGCGGATCCATCCGCCCAGGGCCGACCAAATCTCCCTTCTCCCGCAAGCGGGAGAAGGGTCGGTGTTTAGAACGGCCGCTAAACGAAACAATCGACTGGCGATCTTGGAAACGCTCCGAGACTTGGGTTACGAGGTCGGCAGCGGCGCGATGATCGGCATCCCAGGACAAACATACGACGACCTGGCCGACGACATTGAACTGTTCGGTCGATTGGATTTGGACATGGTCGGCGTCGGTCCGTATTTGCGCCATCCCAAAACCCCGCTGGCCGATCGGCGCAACTGGCCCGAGGCGCCCGAGGGAGAACAAGTCCCGGTCGATGAAACGATGACTTGCAAAGTTGTCGCCTTGACGCGGCTGGCATGTCCTCGCGCGAACATCCCGGCCACCACGGCGCTGGCGACGCTAAACACCGCAAACGGGCGGGAATTGGGGCTGGCGCGCGGGGCCAACGTGGTGATGCCAAACGTTACTCCCAAGAAATACCGTATACTATATGAGATTTATCCCGACAAAGCCTGCATCGCCGAGACCGGTCGAGAGTGTCGCCGATGCCTGATTGAGCGGATCGAGGCCCTCGGTCGCCGTCTCGGCTCGGGCAGAGGCGATTCGCCCAATTATCAACAACGTTCGGCGGCCGACGGCGCCGGTCGGGGTGGCGGTCCAACTGCCGCTCCAACGAGAGAAATGCGAGGAAAAAAATGTTGAGCCTCATCGACCGCCGCAAACTCAGCCGCAGCGCGCACGACTTCATCGACGAAAATCGGTTGCACTCGCTCTTGGACCTTCGCGTCGGGCCGGAGCGGCTCGACGACGTGATCGCCAAAAGCATGTCGAAGCAGCCGCTGTCGGTCGACGAAACGGCCGTCCTGCTGGCCGCCGACCGGCCGGAGATGGTCGAAAAAATCTACGACGCCGCCCGGCGGCTGAAGCAAGACGTTTACGGCAACCGAATCGTGTTGTTCGCCCCGTTGTACGTGGGCAACGAATGCACCAACGATTGCCAATACTGCGCGTTCCGCCGCTCGAATCCCGACGTGGTCCGCCGCACGTTGGACGAAGACGAACTTCGGCAACAGGTGCTGGCCTTGGAACGCAAGGGGCACAAGCGGCTGATCCTCGTCTTCGGCGAGCACCCGCACTACGACGCCGACTTCATCGCCGACTGCGTCCGCCACGTCTACGCCACGCGGACCGGCCGGGGCGAAATCCGCCGCCTGAACATCAACGCCGCCCCGCTCGACCACGACGGCTACCGTATCGTCAAGGAGGCCGGCATCGGCACCTACCAAATCTTCCAAGAAACCTACCACCACGATACTTATCGCCGCGTCCATCCAGCCGATACCCGCAAGGGAAATTATCTCTGGCGGCTCGACGGCGTGGCCCGGGCGATGGAGGCCGAGTGCGACGACGTGGGAATCGGCGCCCTGTTCGGGCTGTACGACTGGCGGTTCGAGGTCCTCGGCTTGGTCGCCCACGCCCTGCACCTGCAAAAACACTACAACGTCGGCCCGCACACAATCAGCTTTCCCCGGCTGCGACCGGCGCTGGGAGTGAAACTGCACGAAACGCACCTGGTTGGCGACAAGGACTTCAAGCGCTTGGTGGCCATCATCCGCTTGGCGGTCCCATACACGGGCATGATCCTCACCGCCCGCGAGCCGGCCGAGATTCGCCGCGCGGTGCTCGGCTTCGGCGTTTCCCAGATCGACGCCGGCAGCCGCATCGAATTGGGCGGATATACCGAAGTCGGCGACGCGCAAGTAATGGAGCGCGAGCAGTTCGAGTTGGGCGACATCCGCTCGCTGGACGTGGTGATGCGCGAGTTGCTGGTCGACGGCTACATTCCCAGTTTCTGCACGGCCTGCTACCGGCTGGGCCGCACCGGCGAGCATTTCATGGAGTTCGCCATCCCCGGCTTCATCCGCAACTTTTGCACGCCCAACGCGCTGACCACCTTGATGGAATACCTGGTCGACTATGCCTCGCCGGAGACGCGAAAAGCCGGCGAGGAAGCCGTCCGCCGCGAACTGGAAAAGCTGCCCGAGGGCGAACGCAAAAACCAGTTAAGGGACCGTTTGCGTCGGATCGCCGAGAGCGACGAAAGGGACTTGTATTTCTGACGGTGACCGCATGAAAACCACCCCCAAGGGCCTCCGTCTGCACATCGGCATCTTCGGCCGCCGCAACGCAGGCAAGTCGTCGCTGCTCAACGCTATGACCAGGCAGGAAGTTTCGATCGTCTCGCCGGTCGCCGGAACCACCACCGATCCGGTGGAAAAGCCGATGGAGATGCTCCCCCTGGGACCGGTCCTCTGGATCGACACCGCGGGAATCGACGACAGCGGCGCATTGGGAACACTACGCGTCGAGAAAACCCGTCGAATATTCGACCGCACGGACGTGGGCATCCTGGTCGTCGACGCCGGTTGCTGGAGCGATTTCGAGGAAGGGATGCTGCGCGAACTGCGCCAGCGAGACGTTCCGGTCATCGTCGCTTTCAACAAGTCGGACGTTGCCGGGCCGCCCGCGGCTTTGCGGGAGAAATTGCGGTTGGAAAACGTCCCTTTCGTCGAGACGGCGGCCAGCCTGGGACGGGGCGCGTTGGAGATGCGCGAGTCGTTGATCGGCGTCGTGCCCGAGGATTTTCTCAGCCCTCCGCCGCTGCTGTCCGATTTGGTTCCGGCGGGCGAAATGGCGGTCTTGGTGGTGCCGATCGACCTGGAGGCGCCCAAGGGCCGGCTGATCCTGCCGCAAGTGCAGGCGATACGCGACTTGCTCGACGGCGACGCCTACTGCGCGGTCGTTAAGGAGGACAAGTTGCCCGCCGCGCTGGAGCGTTTGAATCGACCTCCGGCGTTGGTGGTCACCGATTCGCAGGCCTTCCGCGAAGTCGCCGCCGACACGCCGCCGGACGTGAAAATGACCTCCTTTTCGATTCTCATGGCGCGTCAGAAGGGAGACCTCTGCCAGTTCGTGGAAGGAGCGCTGGCCATTGACCGGCTCCGGGTGGGCGACCGCGTGTTGGTGGCCGAGGCGTGCACGCACCATCCGGTGACGGACGACATCGGCCGGGTGAAAATACCACGCTGGTTGAAGCGACGCGCCGGCGGCGAACTGGCCTTCGACACCGTGCAGGGGCACGATTTTCCCGACGATTTGAGCGGGTATCGGCTGGTGGTCCATTGCGGGGCCTGCATGTGGAACCGCCGCGAGATGCTCGCGCGGATGACCCGATGCCGACGCGAGGGGGTGCCGATCTGCAACTACGGCGTGACGATCGCCTACACGTTCGGAATTCTGGAACGTGCGTTGGCCCCCTTTCCCGACGCATTAAAGGCGTTCCGAGCGGCAAGCATGTCGGGAATGGCCGAGGCGGCCCCGTAATCAGGGGGGAAGCCGCTTCGCCCTGCCGCGGCCGCCGCGGAACGATGTAAAATCGGGCTTGCGGCCGCCGAGCGTTGCCGCTATTCTTCGTCCTCTTTTCTTGCTCTTGCGGTATCCCCTTTACGCGCTTCACACGCGAGGTGGTTCGATGGCTCGCCCCCCCATTCGTCGCAGTCTGATTTTACTGACAATCCTGGCGATTGCCGCCTTGCCGGCCGCCGGGTGTCAAAGCGTCATGCTGACCGCCATGTATCTGATTAAAGGCACGGACGTCGATCCCGAGTACAAGGGCTTGAAGGGCAAGAAGGTGGCCGTCGTCTGCCGGCCGCTGGTCTCCTTGCAATATCGCAACGCGAACGTCGGTCGCGACCTGGCCGAGAAAATCACCCGCCTGCTGCAAGCGAAGGTGCCCAAAATTAAAACCGTGGATCAGCAGACAGTCGCCCAGTGGCTCGACGAAAATACCTGGGACGAGTACGTCGAGGTGGGCAAGGCCCTCGACGTGGACGCGATCGTGGGCATCGACCTCGAGGGGTTCGATATTTTCCAGGGGCAGACGCTTTATCAGGGAAAAGCCAACGCCGCGATCCAGGTCGTCGATTGCCGCGACGGCGGCAAGGTGGTATTTGAAAAGACTCTGCCGCAATCGGTCTATCCGCCTAACATTGGCATTCCCGCCTCAGAGCGGACGGAGGGTGGATTCCGCGCCGAGTTCGTGACCGTGTTGGCCGACCAAATCGCCCGCCACTTCTATGCCCACGATCCCCACGCCGACATGGCCCTGGACGCCAAGGCGTTGGACTGATGAGCGTTTAATGACCCGGCTGCGGGCGGCCGTGCTCGTTTCACTCCAGTTCTCGTGACGCTAGACGTAATACGGGCCGCGCCGCCGGTGTTCCGGTCGTCTCCCCACGCTGCGATGGGCGCGACCCCGCTCGATTTGACCGCATATTTTTGAGATTTTTTTCGGCACATAACCGCCATCGCCCAAATCATAATAGATAGGAAATGCCCATTTCGGATGGTCTCCTCTTTATGGGTGGGCGAGTAATGTCGGCCGATATACTTCCAGTCTCCGACGGCGATGCGAAACACAACGAGTTCACTCGTTTGTTCACGGTAAACCAGCGGGCAATTTATCTCTATATCCGCTCGCTGGTGGCCAACGGCGCCGACGTGGACGAACTGTGGCAGGAAACGAACCTCGTGCTCTGGCAGCGGTTCGCCGATTACCGGCCGGGCACGAACTTCTTGGCTTGGGCGCGACGGATTGCCTACAACAAGGTCCTCAACTACCGCACGCGCCGCCGTCCGCCGCTCCAGTTCAGCGACGACTTCTTCCAGAAGCTGGCCGCTTCGGACCGCGTCTTCGATCAGCACTTGCCCTGGCTGGACGCCCTGAAACGCTGCGCCGAGAAACTAACTCCGACCGATCGAGAACTGATCGAGCTTCGTTACAGCCCAAACGCCGACTGTAACATGGTGGCGAAAGCGCTCCGGCGGCCGATCCGGTCCGTTTATAAGGCCGTCGGACGAATTCGGTCCTTATTGCTGGAGTGCATTCGGCGGGAAATCGCCAAGGAGGACCGCAAGTGACCGACCAGCGCGATCAATACCGCGATTTGGACGCCTTGCTGGCCGCCGTTTGTGACCGGACGGCTTCGCGGGAAAATATCCGGAGGATCGAGGCGCTGGCCGATCGGGCCGAAGGGCTTGACCACGTTCTCGATTACCTGCAACTCGACGGACTGCTGCGCTGGGAGTTCGGCCTGGGCGCGGAAGAAACGGAAATGGGGGCCGAAGGACAAGCTCCCGGCATGTCGGCACATTCGCCTTCTCTTCCGATTATCGTCCAGGCGTCCCCGGCGACGCAGACGCCGTGGTTCAGTCTCCAATCGCCGCTGGCCGCCGGAGCGTTCTCGTATGCGGTCGCCATTTTAATCGTATGCCTGATGTTGCTTGGGGCCTGGAAATACAAAATCAAGCATGATTATCGTGATTTCGCTCAAGACGATAGCCGCAGATCAACGACTTCCGGCGCATTGGAGCAACCGCAATTAGTCTTCGTCGGCCGCGTCATCGGCATGAAGGACTGCCGCTGGTCCGACCCCAACACCCGCACATACATCGGCGCGTCGGCGCCGCTGGGCCGCGAATACGCCCTGGCCTCCGGCCTGATGGAGGTTGCCTATAGCGGCGGCGCGAGAGTGATTCTCGAAGGCCCCTGTTCGTATAAGGTGGAATCCACCGCTGGCGGCTTTTTAGAGCGGGGCAAGCTGACGGCTAATATCAAAACTCAAAGCTCAAAGCCCAAAGCTCAAAGCTCCGAACACTCTCCCCTCTCCCCTCTCAACTTCCCACTTTTCTCCGTCCGCACTCCTACCGCGATCGTCACCGATCTGGGCACCGAGTTCGGCGTCGAGGTGGCCGAAAACGGCGAGACCGCCTCGCACGTCTTTCAAGGATCGGTGCAAGTGAAAATTCTCTCCTCTCCCGCAAGCGGGAGAGGGGCCGGGGGTGAGGGCGGCCTGGTCCTACTTGCCGCCGGCGAGTCGATCATCGTGAGTAGGGTGCGTGCCGGCACGCACCATGACTCCGCGACGGGTGGCGCCGGCTCAGCCAGTGGCACACTGCGTTTCACGCAACCCGCAACTCCGCCCGAGTTCGTCCGACAAATCCCGCAACCGCCGACGGCATCTTATGGGTCCATGCCGATCATGGACTCGGCGGATTTCGCCTGGAAATATGAAATGGACGTCGATCCGACCGCGCAAGATTTGGACGCTAATCCCGGTCCCGACTGGAGACTGCACCGTGGAGTCGTGCAAGTCGGCGGCGACGGGATCGTGACGTTGGCGTATTTGGACGATCATTCCGGTTGCTTGATCAGCGCCGGACCCGGCGATTCAGAACACTCGCCAAGCCACGTCTGGAACAACGTCGGCGACGACACCGGTTACACGGTCGAACTGCGCGTCAAGGCCGGCGGAACGACTGATTGGCATGGATATACCCTGGGGCTGTACTTCACGGCCGTCGATTCCACGACCGATAAATCCTCGGTGGCGGTCATCGCCAATGAATGTACGTTGTGGGACCACACGTCGAAATATCTCGTCGACAACAACCGCAACGACGATGATTTCCACGTCTTCCGCGTTGCCCAGGAACCGAACGGCGGAAAATATCTCGTGTGGCGCGACGGCGTTTTGATTCGGCTTTCGGAAGGCTTTCAAACAACAAATTGGAACCGAGTCCAATTCGGCGACATGGGCGCCCGCGGCGGTCCGAACGTGGTCGATTACGTCCGCATCACCACCGGCGCGTACGCGCCGCCGAAGCGGACAACGCCTATTCCTTCTTCCACGGAGTTTGAAAAAATGAAAGGAGGTACTTATCGGGGGAAAGCTGAAAGTGGGCGCTCGTCATGAGTTCCCATTAAACGGTTAGAGAATAATTTTTGTATGTTTCACCTTTTTTTTGGAGAGACGAATCATGTCAAGCAAGTACTATCTGTTCGTGTTGCTGATCGTGGCGCTGGCGGCGTGCCCGGCCTCCGCCTACATCATCAATGAAACCGACAACACCCCGTTGTTTTTCGACGATTTCGATTCGCAACCGGCCGCCAACGTGTCGCACATCGCCTATCCCGACACCGCCACCGCGGGCCAACCGGTTTCCGCAAACGTCCTCTACGGCGGTTACTACGATTACAATTATGGCGGCAGCGGCTGGGGCGCCGGCGGCATGACGCCGAATCGCTATATCCAGGTCACGGATCACAATGACGTGGGCATGGGAGGCGATGATCCGGGGGCGTACGCCGGATCGAATTACCTGCGACACTACCGCGGGTCTGATACCGCCGGCTATATGGCACAGATCGTTCAAACACCCCAAGATGCCGGCGATCTTATTCACTGGGAAATGATGTATTACATTTCGGAAGTCGCGAACGGCAGCGCGCTAACATACTTCCGAAACTTCAATACCAGTAAAATTGCATTTTACTTTGAAGCGGGAAAAGACGCGTCGGATAACCTGATAATCCGCAATAGCGCCACTACCGGGGTTGGAATATCCGGCATCACTTACGAAATCGATAAGTGGCAAAAGTGGGAGGTGGATTATGTCGTCGGCGCATCTACTTACTCGCTGACCGTTGACGGCACAACGGTATCGGGGATTTCCGTTTCCGATAGCACCGCTGGATTCAACGCCGTGTCCTATGGCATGTTCGCGAGCAATTACAACAACGGCCCATGGCACATGGACGAGGTGCCCGAGCCGTCGACGCTGGCGCTGTTGGGCTGTGGTCTGATCGGACTGCTGGCTTACGCCTGGAGAAAGCGCAAGTAAAACGGAATTCATTCCGTTCGTTTTTGAAATGATCGTTGGGGGGGTGGTTTAACCACCCCCCCAACTGAAAATACTCCCCTCTCCCGTAAACGGGAGAGGGGTCGGGGAGAGGGCGGATCGAATAACGACACACCGACATAATTCAATTGGATTTGTGTTATGAAAACACCTTATCAAACCACATCCGCCGCGAGGACGCGGCGGCTAAATAGCCACCCCCGCGAGCGCAGTCGCGTGGCGTTTCCCGAATCCCCGCATCCCCGCATCCCCAAATGCCCACGAGCGTTTACGCTCGTCGAGCTGCTTGTCGTTATCACGATCATCGGCGTGTTGATCGCCTTGTTGCTTCCGGCCGTCCAAGCCGCCCGCGAGGCGGCGCGAAGGGCGCAGTGCGCTAACAACTTCCATCAGGTCAGCGTGGCCTTGCATAACTACGCCGAAAAAATCGGCGCCTTTCCGCCCGGCTATATGCACTATGGCTGGTCGAGCGACGCGGTCGATTGCGGGCCGATCCCGTTTCCCGGCGGATCGAACGCCGGAACCGGCCCCAACGGCCCCATGTACGCCGGCGCCGGCTGGTTCGCCTTCATTCTTCCGCAGATGGAACAACAGGCCGTGTGGAACATGTTCGATTTCTCCGTGGCCGCCTGGAATCGGCCGAACTTCACGGCCGCCGGAAATATCTTTCCCACAATCCTCTGTCCCAGCGACGCGGGCAACGACGAACTGATCAATTATACCAATACCGGAACGAACGGCGTTTTGCCCGAGGAAGATGTGGGGCAGACGAACATCGCCGGCGTTGCCGACACGCTCAACTGGACGTGCAGCGAAGGCTCGTGGGCGAAGACCTTCGGACGCAACGACGGCATGTTCGGCGGACGCGGCTGCTGTCGGGTCGCAGACGTCGCCGACGGACTAAGCCACACCATCATGCTGATCGAAGTCACCGGCGGCGGACCAGGCTCTCATAAGGGATTCTCATGGGTAGGACAGGCCATGATCGACATGGAACACGGCATTAACAGCGACACCACGCTCCCCGGCGGGGGAGAGCTTTCCGATCCCTCGGGCGGGACGATCTGGCAGTCGCGGCTGGCCGGCCCGTCGAGCTGGCATCCCGGCGGATGTAACTGCGCGCTGGGCGACGGCAGCGCCCATTTCCTTTACGAAGACATCGACCAGAGTGTTTTGGAGGCCCTGACCACCCGCGCCGGCGGGGAGGTGATCAGCGCCAACGCCGCGTTTTGATTTTCCGATATATCCGAATGTAAAGCCGCGACCAGTGGTCGCGCAAAAGAGGAACGCCATGACAGCTCGGGCGCAGATTGTATGTTTGACTCTACTCCTGCTCATCCCAGTCGGTTGCGGTTATCGCAGCAGCCTCGACCGAAAGGTGATCTCCGGCACGATAACCATTGGCGGCGAGAAGGCGCCGCGGGGATTCGTGCGATTCGTTCCGATCGAGGGCACTCAAGGTCCGGCCACCTCGGCCCGCATTTCCGACGGCGAATATCGCGCGACCAACCGCGGCGGCGTCCCCTTCGGCAAGCATCGCGTCGAGATCGCCGCCCAACGCCCGACCGGCGAGATGATCGACCTGGGCGGCGGCCAATTTACCGAAAAATTGGAGCAGATCGGCGACAAGAAGTACGCCGGCAAGGACTCGCCGCTCAGAGTTGAAGTCAACGCCGACAGTAAAGATCGAATGGACTTCGAGATTACCGAGTAGGTCAGGTACCCCGTACCTGACAATTTCTTCCAATCCGTTCTCGGGCGATCGTGTCAGGTACGGCGTACCTGACCTACAATACTACAATACTGACCTACGACCTACAAAAACAGGTGGCAAATGGGCCAGTGAGTCTGTTATAATGTAGCCGTCATTTTGTATAGCAATCTTACCAAACAACTTACCATCCTGCCGGTCTTATCGCACTGACGGGCGGGCGAGGGGGATTAAAATGGAAATACGCGATTTTGATGACCAACACCAACAATTACCCAATTCAACGCTAAATCGCCGTAAAATGCTGATCGGCGCCGGCGCGGCGGCGGCTTGGGTTGCCCTGGGCGGCGGACGCCGGGCCGCGGCCGAATCGCCGAAGGCCGTCGTCCATGAAACCAAAATCATCAGCCGACAACCGGACTATTACCACGGCTGGCCGACCATCGCGCGGCGAAAAAACGGCGAACTGCTCGTCGTCTACTCCGGCGGACGCGAACGCCACGTCGGTCCATTCGGTCGCGTGGAAATGATGCGATCGCACGACGACGGAAAGACCTGGGGGTGGCCCTGCGTGATACTCGACATGGAAATCGACGTCCGCGACGCCGGCGTCATGGAGACCGACAAGAGAACGCTGCTGGTCACCACATTCACCTCCACGGCCTACCTCAAGCGGCTAGAGGCGGAAATCAAACGAGCGGAGGAAAAAAAGAAAGGTGCTTGGACCCCCGAACACATCGACAACTGGCGGGCCGCGCACGAAAGACTCACCGACGAACAACGCAAGCAACTCATTGGCGCGTGGATGATCCGCTCGACCGACGACGGCCTGACCTGGTCTCAGCCGTATAAGTGCCCGGTGGACGCGCCCCACGGCCCGATTCAATTAGCCGACGGCCGACAGCTTTACGCGGGCAAGGAGATCGGCGGCGACGGCCGGATCGGCGTTTGCCAATCGACCGACGATGGACAGACGTGGCAATGGTTGGCCGAGATTCCGGCGCGACCCGGCGACGATCCGGCAAAAGACTATCACGAGCTGCACGGCGTCGAGGCCGTCGACGGCCGGGTCATCGTACAGATCAGAAACCACAACAAGCGGAACAACAACGAAACGTTGCAAACCGAATCGTCCGACGGCGGGAGGACTTGGACCGCGCCGCATCCGATCGGCGCGTGGGGATTGCCCTCGCATCTGCTGCGATTGAAAGACAACCGGCTGCTGATGACCTACGGCTATCGGCGCAAGCCGTACGGAAATCAAGCGAGAATCAGCGCGGACAACGGCCGCGCGTGGTCCGGGCCAATCGTCGTCTCCGCCGACGGCGCCAACGGAGACCTCGGCTATCCGTCGACCGTGCAACTCGCCGACGGCGCGCTGTTGACCGTTTGGTACGAGCAATCGCACGGGGGCAAGTTCCCCGCCGTCTTGCGGCAGGCACGTTGGTCGCTCGATCAGTAATCGCGCGACGGAAAAACACTGCCGGACAAGCCGGCCGTGGCGCCCGACTCCCATTTGGCATATTCAATACCATGAAACGATTCCCAAGATGGTTCTTGTTGTGCTGGATGGCCTTTAGTTCGGCGTCGGCGTTTGCTTCCGGCATCCGGCCGATTGAAATCGACGGGCATGGACCGGGGCGGGTATTCGAGGGGATTGGCGCGCTGAGCGCCGGCGCGTCGTCGCGATTGTTGATCGACTATCCCGGGCCTCAACGCGGCGAAATACTCGATCTGTTGTTCAAGCCGAACTTCGGCGCCGCCTTTCATCATCTGAAAGTGGAGGTCGGCGGCGACGTCAATTCGACCGACGGCACGGAACCGAGCCACGCCCGAACGCGCGAAGAATTCGATAACCCCCGGCCCGAGTATTTCCGGCGGGGATACGAGTGGTGGCTGATGCGCGAGGCGAAACGCCGCGACCCGCGGATCGCCTTGGACGTGCTCCAATGGGGCGCGCCGGCCTGGATCGGCGAAAAGGATCATCCCTGGCCCGACGATCCCGACGCGCTCGAATGGCCGCAAAGAAAATCGCTCAACGCCAGGAAGTTCTACACTCGGGACAATGCCGAGTTCGTCGCCGCGTTCATCCGCGGAGCGAAGAAATATCACGATCTGGATATCGACTTCTGCGGAATCTGGAACGAAACGCCCCACGACCTGGAGTGGATCAAACTGCTGCGGCGGACGCTCGACGGCGGCGGGCTGGAACGGGTGAAGATCGTCGCTTCGGACCAGACCGACGATTGGAACATCGTCGAGGCCATGGAGCGCGACCCGGCGTTGAAGGCCGCCGTTCACGCCGTCGGCGTTCATTACCCGAAGTATCGCAGCAGCGACGCGGCCCGGCGGTGCGGCAAGCCGCTCTCGGCCAGCGAGGACGGCCCGCTGCGGCCGTTGAACGATTGGTCGGCGGCCGGGGCCTTGGCGAAAATCTACAACCGCAACTACGTCCTCGGCCGCATGACCCGCACGGTGATCTGGAGCCTGGCGACGGCCTACTACGACGCGCTGCCTTGGCCCGACTCGGGTCCGATCAAGGCCGACTCGCCGTGGTCGGGCCACTACGAAGTGCATCCCGCCCTGTGGGCCGTCGCCCATACGACGCAGTTCGTTCGCCCGGGGTGGCAATACCTCGACTGCGCCTGCGGAATGCTCCGCTATCAGGGAAGCTACGTATCGTTGCGAAGCCCCGCGCCGGACGACGATTACAGCATCGTCGCCGAGACGGTCGACGCCCGGCGACCGCAGACGCTGGTGTTTCGCGTCGGCGGCGGGCTATCGGCCAAACCGTTGCACGTCTGGCGGAGCGACCGCCGCAGCCAATTCGAGCGGCTCGACGATCTGCCCGTGCTCGACGGCTTGCTGACCGTCACTTTTGAGCCGGGATGCATCTACTCGCTGACCACGACCACCGGGCAGCAAAAGGGCCGGACGAATCCGCCGCCGTCCGCCGACTTCCCGTTCCCGTATACCGATGATTTCGACGACGGCCGGGTGGGCGGATTGCCGAACTATTTTTCCGACCAGGGCGGCGTGTTCGAGATCGCCGACCGGCCCGACGGCGGACGCTGTCTGCGGCAGTCGCTCGCCCGGCAAGGCATCGATTGGCACAGCCATCCCAACCCCGAGCCGTACACCATGATCGGCTCGAAGGACTGGCGCGACTACGGCGTAAGCTGCCAGGCGTTCGTGGAGGACTCGGGCTACGCGGCCGTTTACGGACGAATTGCCGAGGGCCTGCAAAGCGAGCAGCCGCCGCGCGGATACTGGTTGAAGGCGAACGCCGACGGCCGTTGGGAATTGAAGGCCTCCACAAAAACATTGGCTAGCGGGCGGGCGCCGTTCCCCGCCGACCGCTGGCATACGCTCGAGTTGCGGTTCGACGGGCCGCGAATCACCGCCCTGATTGACGGCGAACAGATGGCTTCCATCGAGGACCGCGCCTACAGCGGCGGCATGGCCGGACTGGGCAGCGGATGGAACCGCGCCCGCTTCGACGATTTTGCGGTCCGGGCACTATGATTTTTATTCGGAATTGCTCCGGCGGTTGGGATTGATCCGCAAACTGGACCTTGGCGGAGGGCAGGCCCGCTTTCACGGCAACGCCGAACAACACGCCCATATCTAAGAACGTGTTTTGAAAATCTCCCCTCCCCCTTTGGGAGATGGATCGGGGGTGAGGGCGGCTTGGATTGCATCGTCAACTTACGATGTTTTTCAGTCGATCGGCCCTTGTCCTAGCCCTCTCCCAAAGGGAGAGGGGACTAATTTTTCAATTTCAAAACACGTTCTAAGGTGTCCGCCGCGGCAGGGTGGACAATATCGACCCGCCGCGACTTGACTTTGCCGGGCCAGAGACGAAAAATTGCAGCGGCTACCGGATTATCGGTTGCACGTTGCGGTATTGCGGCGTCTGCCCGCGCTGCGGGAAGACTTCAACCCATATAAAAAAGGAGAAGCAAAGATGTTGGAACCCAAGTTGCAAGAATCGCTGGATCGACAGATCAACGCGGAGTTGTATTCGTCGTATCTGTACCTTTCGATGGCGGCCCATTTGGAGGCGGAGAACTTCCGCGGCATGGCACAATGGATGCGCGCGCAGTCGGGCGAAGAGACCGCCCACGCCATGAAAATCTACGATTACGTGCTGGAACGCAACGGGCGGGTGACGCTCGCGCGGATCGACGGACCGAAGACGAAGTGGGCTTCGCCGTTGGAGCTGTTCGAGGACGCCTACGCCCACGAACAGAAAGTGACGGCGATGATCAACAACTTGATGGACCTGGCGGTGGAAGAAAAAGACCACGCCAGCCACGATTTTCTCGAATGGTTCGTCACCGAACAGGTCGAGGAGGAGTCCAATGCGTCGGCGATCGTCGAGCAACTCAAGCTGGTCGGCGACAGCGGCGTGGGCCTGTACATGATCGACCAACAACTCGGCCAGCGGACGCCATCGACATCGGCGGCCGAGTAGCGGTTTATTCCACTACAAATCAATCAAGGAGTATTACTACATGTGTACGCTGGTTACCAAAGAGGCCCCGGACTTCGCCGCCCAGGCGGTGATGCCGGACGGCTCGTTCGACGAGGTGAAATTGTCGTCGTATCGGGGCAAGCACGTGGTGATCTTTTTCTATCCCCTGGACTTCACGTTCGTTTGCCCCTCGGAGATAGTCGCCTTCGACGCGGCGTTGGAGAAATTCGAGCGGAAAGGGGCACAGGTGTTGGGCTGCTCGGTCGATTCGCACTTCACGCACCTCGCCTGGCGCAACACGCCGCGCAAACAGGGAGGGATCGGTCCGATCCGCTATCCGCTGATCTCCGACCTGTCGAAGCAGATATCGAAGGATTTCGGCGTCTATTTGGACCCGCCGGGGGTGGCGCTGCGGGGGCTGTTCCTAATCGACAAGGAAGGCATAGTCCGCCACGCCTTGATCAACGACCTGCCTATCGGCCGCAGCGTGGACGAGGCCCTGCGCGTGCTCGACGCGCTCCGCTACCACGAGGAGCACGGCGACGTTTGCCCCGCCGACTGGCACGAGGGCGAGGAGGCAATGAAGCCCACGGCCGAGGGCGTGGCCTCGTATCTGGCGAAACACGGCTAGGTCGGATTCCAGAATCCGTCGAATGTGGTAAGATGGCAGCCTGATTATTCGAAAATGGTCCTCTCTCCCTTTGGGAGAGGGGAGAGGCTTTCAGAAAAAATTGGGTTAGACGGTGAAAATCGGATTGGTCGGCTATCAAGGCTCGGGCAAGAGCACGTTGTTCCATTGGCTCACCGGCGTTGCGCCGGATCCGGCGGCGGCCCACGTCGGCCAAAGCGCGATGGCCGCCATACCCGATCCGCGCATCGAAAAACTTTGCGAGGTCTATCATCCCAAAAAGGTCACCATCGCCTCCTTGGAGCTGGTCGATACGCCCGGCATGAGCCGCGCGCACGAGGGCAACGCCGCCCGGCTGGCGATGATCCGCGAGGCCGGTTGCCTGGTCCTGGTGGCCGCCGCGTTCGACGGCGGCGATACCATGGCCGACATCCGCTCGTTCGACGAAGACCTCATGCTGGCTGATATGGAAATCGTCACCGGGCGCATCGAGCGGTTGGAAGAATCGCTTAAAAAGCCGCTCCCCCGACCCGAACATCTGCAACTCGAACACGAGCGCGAGACGCTGGGAATCGTCCTGCGGGCGATCGAGTCGGGCAATCCGCTCCGCGAGTCGCACATGAGCGAGGAGCAGCGGAAGGTGACCCGCGCGTTCCGCCTGCTAAGCGAGAAGCCGCGGCTGGTGATCGTCAACACGGCCGACGACGAATCGGACCCGGAGCGTTTTACCTCCCGCTCCACGCCCGAGCTGCCCATCTTGGCCGTTCCCGCCGGGCTGGAGTTGGAACTGTCGAAGATGAGCGCGGAGGACCGCGCCGAATTCGAGCGCGAGATGGACCTGGTGGCCACCGACCGCGACCATCTGATCCGCACATTGATGGACGTATCGGGCCAGATGATCTTCTTCACCGCCGGCGAGAAGGAGGTCCGCACATGGCTCTTGCGTCGCGGCGGGACGGCCCTCGAGGCGGCCGACAACATCCACACCGACCTGGCCCGCGGCTTCATCCGCGCCGAGGTGATGGCCGTCGCCGACCTGTTGCGAGTCGGCGGCGAGCGCGAGATAAAGGCCCAGCACTTAATGCGTCAGGAACCGAAGGACTACGTCATCCAGGACGACGACATCATTTTCATCAGGTTCAGCGTATAGTAGTTTCGTTTAGCACGAGTCGGGCGAATCAAGATCGCACATATTTTTGGCAGGGCCGCGCCGACGACCGCCATCTGGCCGATCCAGGCGGCTTGCATTTTGTCGCGGAATGTTTATGGGGGCAGACGGCGGAACTACCGGTCCACCACGCAGCGGAAGCCGATCGTGCCCGAACGGTCGCGGCTGGGCGCCATCAACAAGTATTTTCCGTGCTGGTCGAGCTTGGTGTTCCGGGGAAAATACCACCATCCCTTGGCGGGCCGATAGTAGCTGCCGCCGCGAAGCACTGCCGCGCGGGTGTGTTCGTCGTGATATTCGTCGGTCCAATGCCAGATGTTGCCCATCATGTCCATCGCGTCGAAGGGGCTTGCGCCGCGGGGATGGGCGTCGACGTCGTCCGGCCCGCGAAGCTCCGGGGCGTCGTCGGGTTTCGGCATGGCCTCGGGGTTCGGTTCTTTGCCCCAGGGGAACGGCCGTCCGTCCGTTCCCTGGGCGGCGTACTGCCATTCCCATTCGTGCGGCAGGCGTTTACCTGCCCAAGCCGCGTAGGCCCGGGCGTCCTCGATCGAAACCCATGTGACCGGCTTCTTTTCCCATCCCGGCGGATAAGTTCCGTCCTTCCAGTCGCGGAGGAAGTTGTGGTCGTCGCGGGGCTGATAGCCCGTGGCGCCGAGAAACTGCTTGAAGTCGGCATTCGTCACGGGATACTTGTCGATGTAGAAGGCCGCGATGTCGAGTTCCTTGTCGTGATGCCGGCGGGGAAAATCCTCCCAGGGATACTGCACGTCGACGCCCGGCGCGTCTCCGCCCTCGATCATCACGCCCGAAACACGGAAACGATATTTGCCAGCGGGGACCGCAACCATACCCTCGGGCGCCTCGTCGGCCGGATTGGTCCGCTCGATTTCGACGATCCGCTGCGGCAGCGGTTTCCACTCCGCCGAGAGGTTGGCCAGCTTGGTCTTTGACCACTCTGCCGCGCGGGCCAGCAGTCGTCCGGCCTCCGCCGATGGCTTTCCGTCGTCGACGGCCAACACCGCGCCGTAGCCGCGGCCTTCGATCTCGAAGGATAGCACGGCGTTTGTTCCGGCGGTTTCCGGCTGCAACGCTGCTCCGTGCCAGAGGTCGAAAAACCTTGCGCCCGGCTTCAGCGGAGCGATAATCTGCCCGCCGTCAAGCGTTTTTTCGCCGCGGTTGACCAACACGTAGAGAGTTTGCCCCCGGCCGGGAAACTTGGCGGCGAAGACGCCCTCGCTCTCGCGCATGGCCGGGGCATACGGCTCCCAATCGGCGCCGACCGTCAGATCGGCGAGCGTTCGTTGAATGGCGGCGACGCGGCGCAGGGCATGGCAGTCGCGTGGGGTAAGCCCGTTCCAGATGCCCCAAATGTTTTCCCAGACCTCGCACCCGATGCCGTTGAAAAAGGCCGTTTGAAGCTGATCGGTTCGGTCGGTCTCCCAGCGGTGGCAAAGATTAACCTGATGACGCGGCTCGAACCATTTGTACTTGCTCACCGACGGCTTGGGTACTTGGAACGGCCAAGACCCCCAACTGATGACGTTTCCGGCGGCGAAGGCGGCGTCGGGCGATTCGACCTCGGGCTGCAACGCCAGTGTCCGGCCCGATTCGTTCAGCGCACTTTTCAACTCCGCGCTCATGCCGACCATCGTGTCGCCGAACACTCCATCGGCGTCGATCCGGCGGATGTCGCACAGCAACATCTTCCAGCCAGGGGCCGGTTTCGCGCGGGTGCCCGTGTCCCACGGCATGATCGGCAGCACCACCCGCACCCCGCGGCGATGAAAGTCGGCCACCGCGTTTTTCACCGCGTCCGGCCCACCGGGCAAGTCGTGCAGATGGTCGTTCTGGTTGCGGTTGTCGATGCCGATGTTCGGATACACCGCCCAGAAGATGACCGAGTCGATCCCACCGAAACGACTTTCGAGGTCGTCCAGGTAGCGGTCCACGGTGTATTTTCCCGCCGCCGGATCGTAAAAATAGCGGTCCTCGACCAGCATTAGGGTCTGATAGAAGTTCCGCCTAGTCCATTGTGTGCCGGCTTGTTCATAGGCGGAGCCGTCGTATTTGGTTCTTTTCCGCTCCGCTTTCCTCCAGCGTCGCATGGCGTCGAGCCACGCGGCTCGATCAACGCCGTCGGCTGGGGCGAGGATCGCTCGCTCGATGACCTCCACGTTCGGCTCCTTCGATCCACTTTCAACTTTCTGCTTTGCAAACGACCGTTGACCGATAACCGCAACGGCGAGGATCAACAATGCGGCACAATAAACACGGATTGTAAGTCGCACGAACGACGCTCCTTTGCGATAAGGGGAATATATCGGCGGGAAAAAATTGTTTATCGGCGGCTCTGATGCGAGAGCTAATCGCCGTATACCTTCGCAAGCGGCCGATTGTGAAGCCCGGCAGCAATTCCTCGCAGGCAAGGGCATCGGGGGCGGAAATGGACAATTAATAATACTACATCGCTGCGTTAGCGGTAACCGTTCACAGGGGACTGTCCCGATTTTCGCGGTTCACCGCGAAAATGGGACTGTCCCCCTCGGCGGTAAAGGGGACTGGCTCATTTTTTCGCCCTTTCAAGGGCGAAAAATGTGCCTGTCCCCGGTCCGTGAACGGTTACCGTTAGCGGAAAGTGGGGACTGGCTCCGTGGCGCAAATCGGCATGGCGCAAGCAGAAGCGTTGCCGCCACGGTGCCTGTCCCCATTTTCCCCGGATCGACCCGGTTTTTGAGCACGGGCTTCTTGCGAGAGATATCGGCCAGCGCCACTTCGCCGCCGGTCTCGTAGAGTTCCTTGTAGCGATAGAAGCTATCCCTGTTATGGTTGGACCTGTCAAGAGCCGTGTTGTGTTTTCGTTAATGGGTCATAAGGGTGTAATAGCCGGCAGACGCGGGGATGTCAACGCGACGATAGATCAATCTGTTATCCGTGGGTTGGTTACCAACATGAAGTAAATCCGTCGGGGGCTTCCTCCGTCTAGGTACAAGCATGGAATCGAGTTTTTACGTCAATTCTGTTCAAGGGTAGCGCGAGGGTTCCCCTTTAATATGACAGCGCTAGGTTTTTCCGGCGCCGCCTGCTAATGTTTTTGCACGGCGTTGTCGGCTTTCGTAGGACATTCGATTTCGTT
>JAFGLH010000151.1 GCA_016928165.1 Pirellulales bacterium
CATTCATTGGCCCTGTCATGCCTCACAAAACGCACGTTGGAACTGCCAATTAGCCCCTTTGTTGCCCATAGATTCTGCTGACGAACCTTTTTTTCTGCTCACTGGATTTTGTCGAACGTCTACTACAACCGTAACCTCACGCTCGCGAAGCTCTTCGACAAAAGAAGCGAGGTTGTGACCTGAATATCCGGCAGTGAACAAAACTGCTTTGCGAGGCATTTTCGTTACCCTCCATCCTTCTGTTACATCATACACTATTTTGCCCAGAAAGATAACAAGGACCGATCGTTGGAGCAAGAGCGGTTTTTGCGAAGGATCGCCTTCAAGAAGGAGAAAAAGCGGCAACTATGACCTCGATGCATCCAAAAGGGTTGACGTTCTTATCTGTTATGTGTAGAAGCAAGGGAGGGAGAGAATAGTATGAAACCCATGAACATCATCTACGTCGACAACAACGCCACCACGCCGATCGCCCCGGAAGTCGTCGAGGCGATGATGCCGTTCCTGACGACTGACTACTTCAACACCAGCTCGATGTACGAGCCGGCCAAACGGACGGCCGCCGCGATGGCCCGAGCGCGGACGGACATCGCCCGGCATTTCGGCCTGAAAGATCCCCGCGAAATCATCTTCACCGGCTGCGCCACCGAGAGCAACAATGCGGCCATCTTCGGCGCGGTCCGAGCGAACCCCAACCGCCGCCACATAATCACCTCCTCGGTTGAACACCCGGCAGTTCTCGGCGTTTGCAAGGAGTTGGAAAGGGAAGGTTGCGAAGTAACTTACTTGGGCGTCGATCGAAACGGAAATTTGGACGCGGGCGAGTTCATCCGCGCGCTGCGGGCCGACACGCTGTTGGTCGCCGTCATGCACGCCAACAATGAGACCGGCGTGATTTTTCCCATCGGGCAGCTTTCGCGGATCGTGAAGGAGACCGACCCGGCGATTATTTTCCACGCCGACGCCACGCAATCGGTCGGAAAGATCAAAATAGACTTGGCGGGCGAGTTGCAATACGTGGACATGCTCTCGTTTTCCGGACACAAGCTGCACGCCCCGAAGGGCGTCGGCGCTTTGTACGTCAAGCGCGGCACGCGCTGCCGGCCTTTTATGATCGGCGGACATCAGGAAGAAGGACGCCGAGCAGGAACGGAAAACGTACCCTACATCGTCGGGTTGGCCCGGGCGCTGCAACTGGCCGCCGAAAGTTTTGACGACGAAAACACGCGGGTCCGCGGCCTCCGCGATCGTCTGGAGCGGGCGATCGAGGAGCGGGTTCCTTACGTCGAGATCAACGGCCGCGGCGCGCCCCGGCTGCCAAACACGCTGAACGTTTCCTGCCACGGAGTGGAGGGCGAGTCGATGCTCGCCCAGTTGGACGCCTTTGGCATCTGCGCCTCTAGCGGCTCGGCCTGCACGTCCGGCTCGTTGGAACCGTCGCACGTTCTTCGGGCGATGAAGATTCCCGAGGCCGCCGTGCAGGGTTCGATCCGCTTCAGCTTCAGCCGCTACAACACTGAATCGGAGGTGGATCGGATCATCGAGGCGTTTCCCGAGATGGTGGCCAACGTGCGGCGGATTTCCCCATTCTGGGATCAGGAGAGAAACGCCCCGCGGCTCGGTTAAGGCGTCTTCTGCTTATCCTTCTCGTCCTTCCACCACGCTTGCACTTTTTTCTTGCCTTCCTCGCCGGAAAAACGATATCCTTTGAGTTGAATCTGGTTCAGCAGCGGATCGGCCGCCGGCGACAGGCCGAGCCGCCGCGGCGATTGATCGTGGCGGCGCAATAGAATCGCCGCCGCCGTGGCGCCGAGCCGGGCCGATTTTGAAAAATCATCCTCGATTACCCTCAATGGTTCGTCCGACTCGATGCAATCGGCCAGCCAGCGGTCGGCCGTCGGCCAGGGATCGCGGACGGCGATCGACAGCGCCGCGATCAGATGCAGTTTGTATTGGGCGTAAGGCGTCGGGGGCATGAAACGGTCCTTGGCGATCGCCTCGGCCAGGCCCGGCATCGACTCCTTCGTGCCGTCGATTGCCAACCGGGCACAGATCATGCCGAAGCGGCTCGGTCGTCCGCCCCAGCGCGGAGGGCCAGTGGCCACCGTAGAACCGTCCTCGACCAGTAAAAAATACTTGCCGGCGAAGCGCGAGACCTCGCTCGCATCAAGACCTTCGAGCATCACCAACTCCGACTCCAGCATCCGCCGCCGCTCGCTCAATATCCGCTGGAGCGTCCGTCGGCTGATCGCGGCCAGGCGCTTCGACTCGTCGATCTCCATTCGATACGGATAGGCCATTCTGCGCCGCGGCGTGGAGAGGTTTATCAGGTGGAAAAAAGCTCCCTCCACATTGGGATGAGGAAAAGCAACGCCCACCGGATAGTCGCCCGGCGAAAGATTCTGGCCGCTGACGCAATGCGCGTCGCGATCGTCGATGCGGTCGAAATAGCTGGGCCTTATCGCGTTGGCTCCTAAACTCGGCACTCCGATCAACAAGTGCTGCTGCCCCAAGTTCCGGCGCCGATGCCAGTACTCAGCCACCATCGCCGGCTTGGTCCAATCCAACAAGGCGCGCAGCCGTTCGGATTCGTCGTCATTCTTCGAGCGGGCCAGCCGCTCGCCGAGCATCCGCTTCAGCAGCGGCACATAGTCGTCGCGGGCCAGCAGGTCCGACAGTTCGCGTTCGGCCGCCTTGCCCGACCGGCCGGAGCCGGACAGATTGTCCAGCCAGCCTTCAATTTGCCGATCGGAAACCTTCGGCAGGATTATCTTTCCGGCCTCCTCGTTGGTGAGCCAGACTTGCCTGGCTTTCCTCCAGGCTGCGTCGATTGGGTGCCGCGACGTGCTTGCCGACCGTTCGTCGGCCAAATATCGCTTGAATCGCTCCATCAGCGGATAGACCAACTTCGCGTCGCCGAGCATCCAATCGAGTCGCTCGGCCGCTCCCATCCGCACGGCATGGCAGTCGTCGTTCAGTTGACGCACCAACTTGTCGAGGTCCGCCGGTGAAACCTTGCCGACCGGCTCGGGGGGGACCGCCGGCAACCGATGCCGCCAACGTTCCAGCCGCCTGCGAACCTCGAACGAAACATCGGTGCTGAGAAGCGCCCGCTGAAACTCCTTTGCTAAAAACGGCCCCAGTTCCGGTTCTCCAACCAGTTCCTCCAACCGTTTCGCCGCTTGAACGCGGAGGTCAAACTCATCGCTATCCAATTCGACCATCAGCCGGGCGACTTCGCCGCGGAGAGCATCCGCTTCACCCCCGTTCGGCACGGATGCAAACAACAGCGGCAACGCGACGGCGAGAAAGCGCATGGGCAATGGTGGATAATGGATAGCGGATAGCGGGCGGAAGGACGCCTTCCTCAATTGGTATTTTAGCACGAATGGCCGAGGTTTATAGCGGTCGGATGTGCCGCAAATGGAAAAAAACTCGCTTGTCGCGGGGGGCTGTGCGAATCCAAGGGCTTCGGCTACAACATGGATAATAATACCAGCAATCGCCGCCGAGAAGACAATGGCCCGCGATATTCGGAAGAAAGACAATATCGACCGCCCTCGCTCTCCGTTGCCCGCCGACCGAACCGCGAGGCAATCGTTCTCCCGATACGCCAACTGGACGGTCGGGCTGGCCGCCGTCCTGTTGGTGCTGATCTCCGCCGGTGGATATTTCCATCATCAGCGGCAACTTTCCGATCTGGCCGGTGAACACTTGCGGCTGATTGTCACCGGTCCTTCCGCCATCCAAGCCGGATTGTCCGCCGAGTACACGATCAGCACCACCGCCATCGACGGTCGGGCCTGGCCCGCGGAAATCGAAGCGGCCCTGCTGGCCCTGGATGGCGAACGCATCGTGGCTGTCCGCGAGACGGCCGACGACAACGGCCGTTTGAAGGTCGTCGTTGCTCCGGACGAACAATTGCCTGAACGCGTCGAGCTAAAAGTGGCCGCCGATTATCGCGGCAACCGGGAGGAAGCGGAAATCGAGTTGGCGGTGTTGCCGGAGCCGTTCGACACTCGGCTTACGCTCGATCGGCCGCGTTATCGACCGGGCGATACGGTTCGTTTCCGATCGCTGACCCTTTCTCGGTTTGGTTTGGAAGAACCCCCCGCCGGGAAAGTTCGCTTCGAGATGGTCGGTCCCCGTGGTCTTTTTCTGCCCGGTCCGACTGTCGAAGCCGTTGTCCGCCGCGGCGTCGCCGGTGGAACTTTCGCCATTCCCTCCGACGCGCCCTCAGGCCGGTACAAACTGGTCGTCCGCGGCGAGGACGATTTTCCCCCGGACTCGGAAATGTTTATTGTCGGGAGCGACGACGAATCCACCAGGAAGATCGAACGCGGCGATTCGCGCGGAACCAACCTTTCCTCCGGCGACGAGCCGTCCGCCGACCAGCCGGCGTCGCTGAAGTGCGAAACCGACGCATTCGACGCCGGTGCGCCGTTGGAGTTCAACGTTCGATCGTCCGGCGTTGGACGGCCGTTGATCGCGGCCGCCTATGCCAAAGGCGCGCAGATCGGTCAGCAGCCCCTGCTCAGCGCGGGAAACCAAACGGCCGGCCAGCCGGTCCAAATCCCCTTGGACGACGTGATCGGCGGTCCAATCCTACTGGTGTTGTACGACTACGGCGCGACGCCTCCGCAGCCGATGGACATGCGGACCGTCCACCGCCGTCCGGGTCAAAAATTGGACGTTAAGCTGTCCGGCATCGACGGGCAATACGCGCCCGGCGAGAGCGTCGAGCTTTCGCTGCTGGTTGCCGACGAGCTGGGGCGCCCAGTTCCGGCCGCCATTGGCGTGGAAGTAGAGGAAGCCGTCGGGTCGGTTCGCAATGGCGGAGAGCCAACGACCTCCGAAATTATCCCGCGATTTGACGAGGCGCGCCGCCGCCCGCCCGGCGTTCGTCCGCCGATGTTGTGCGACAACCTCGAACGGATCAAAGCGGATTACGAGAACAGCACGGCCGAATATCAATCCAACCTCTCCGGGACGTTGAACACCTTGACGGCGGCGAGTTTTTTCGGAGGCCTGGGCCTTGTCGTTTTGGTGATGATGCTCGGGCTGATGCGGCTTGTTTCGGGCATCCACTTCTGGGCATCCGCCGTCGCCGCTACGACTTGCTGTTGTATTCTCGGCGCGATCCTGATGGACCCCGGCCCCGCGATGGAGGACTACGACGGCGTCGCGCCCTACGCTTCTTATACGGCGCAACCGGAGACAATTATTGACGGCGATTACTCGCGGCCGAGCGGGGCCGTGTCGCGTCCCGCCGAGGACGAAGCCGACAAAACCGTCTATTGGAACCCGCTGCTGGCAGCCGACGGGGACGGACGAGCGACGATGCGTTTCGATCTGCCCGAAACGCCGGGCACTTGCTTCATTACGGTCGAAGCCCACGGCAATGGTCGTATCGGCGCGGCGCGAGAAAAAATCACCGTTCGTCCACCCGCGAACGAAACCGCTCCCCAAAAGTCGAAAACCGGCGAATGAGGCCCACATGCACGCGGAAATTATTGCCGTCGGCGACGAACTGACCAGCGGACAATCGCTCGACACCAACTCGCAGTGGATTGCCCAACGGTTGGATGAACTCGGCATCGAAACATTATATCATTCGACCGTGGGCGACCGGATGGCGCCCTGCGTCGAGGTGTTTCGCCGGGCGATTGCGAGGGCAGACCTAATCGTAATCACCGGCGGACTGGGACCGACGGACGACGATTTGACCCGCGATGCGCTGGCCAAAGCCGCCGGAGTCGAGTTGATCCGCGATGAAGTGCAACTGGAACACATTCGCAATTTCTTTGCTCGACGCGATTGGTCGATGACGCCGCGGAACGAACGCCAGGCGTTGGTCCCCGTCGGCGGCAGGGCGGTCCGCAATCCGCACGGCACCGCGCCGGGCATCGACCTGGAGGTTGCCCGACTCGGCCGGACCCCGTCTCGCCTGTTTGCCTTGCCCGGCGTGCCGGCGGAAATGCGCCGGATGTGGGAGGAGTCGGTCGCCCCGGCGATCCTAGCGCTCTTGGGCGAAAGGCGGCGGGTAATACTACGCCGAAGAATCAACTGCTTCGGAGCGGGCGAAAGCCGCATCGAGTCCATGCTTCCCGACCTGATAAGCCGCGACCGCCGGCCGACCGTGGGCATCACCGCCGGCCGAGGAACCATTACGCTCCGCATCGCCGCCGAGGGGGCAAACGAAGACGAATGTCGCGCGGCGATCGAACCGGTCGAGGAACTCATTCGCCGGAAACTGGGAACGCTCGTCTTCGGCGTGGAGGATCAGCGGTTGCAGGACGCCGTGGCGCGGCTGCTTCGCCAAGGCGGCAAAACGATTTTCACCGCAGAATGCGCCACTGCGGGACTGATTGCCCAATGGCTTGCCGGAGTGGAAAACTCGGCCGATTTCTACCAAGGCGGGATGGTCCTCAACGTGCTGAACGAACCAGTCGAACAAGCCGCGATCAACTGCCGGCGGCAACTCCGCGCCGATTACGGCCTGGCGATCGGGCTGCCCATTCCCGCCGGGACGGATGCAAAAAATCTCCCCTTGCCCGCTAGCGGGAAAGGATCCGGGGGCGATCGGATATTGCAAGTCCCCGTCGCCCTAGCCTCGACCGACGGCGTCGTCGCCGAAAGCATCGCCTACGACGACCATCCGGCGCTCGAGCGCGAATTTCTTGCCAAACGGGCGTTGAACTTCGTCAGACTGGCGTTGCTCTCATAAAATCAACCATATACACACCGCGGCCAGACAAAGCAGCGCGCCGAGGATGATCCACCAGGGTTTCCCGTTCGGCGGGGCGTCTTCCTCGGAGATATACTCGCCGCAATGCGGACAGCGGACCGAATCTTCGTAAATTTCCGCCCCGCAGTACGGACAAAGGTCCGTCGGCTCGTCGTCGTTCCATTCCATGCCTTCCTCAACAATTGGCCTCGATGATGCGAAATTTCACGCCCTTGATTCCCGCGCCCCCGTTGTGGAAATTCAATCCGCGATAATGGTAATTGGAGAGTTTTTTGTGCGTATGGCCGAAGTATACGTCGCGGACTCCGTTGCCGGGGCCTTCTTCGATGCTTTCCAAATACCGCGTGATCCGGCGGACCACGATCCGCTTGGAATAGACCAGGTGGGGCACCGGTTTGTGCAAATTGGTCAACACCACGACGTCGTACATTTTGCTGAGGAAGGGGCCTCGCCGCCGACGGTTGAGCCACTCTTGGCGGGCCTCGGCCAACGTCCTCGCGTCCATTCGCCGCTCGGCTACGTCGCCGTGGAGGAACACGCTGGCGCCTAAACGGACGTAGAAACGATGCCACGATAAATTGGGTATCTGCTTCTCCAATCGCGCGAGCCGGTCGATAAGGACTTGATGGTAGTCGTGATTGCCAAGCACGAGGTGGAAGCGGCATTTGTTGCACTGCGAGGTCAGGTCGTCCAGCCATCGGGCCGCCGCCTCCACGGCCCTAAGGGTGGGAATACGCGCCCAGCGAAAGTCAAAAATGTCGCCCCCGAGGACAAAATGCTCCGCCACGGAGGCTGCGCGAGAAATCTCGTCCAAATACCAATGGGCGTTCGAGCGGTTGGCGAACAGGTGTAGGTCGGAGGCAAAGTAGCATTTCGACATGCGATCATTATATCACAGTTGCGAAAATGTTGGGGCGGCAATTTAACTGCCACCCCAACCCCTGAAGTTGCGAAACCGCAGGCGGCCAGCACCGCGACCGCAGGCGCGGGGCGTCTTCACTCTCTACTATCCACTATTCACTTTCCACTACTTAATCCCCGACCCCGGCTTGACGGCGTCGCGGACGATGATGCCGGGGTGCCGGGCGATCTTGTCGGAAAAGACCCGCGCGTCGTCGACGATCGGCTCCAGCTCGCGGCTGATTCGTTCGATGTTCCTCGCCGCCCGACAAAATCGGTTGTACAACTCGCGGTCGTTCAGCAACGCGCCGAGCGAACCTTCGCCCCGCTCGATGCGGGTCATGATCGTCCGCATCAGCGAAGTGATCTCGCCGATGTTGTCCATGGCGGCGGCGATTTGTTCGAGCGGGGGCGGTTGGCCCGTCCCCGTCGGCTGTGTGAACGTTTTCAACGATCGCTCGGCCATTTCGATGGACTTCACCATCCGGTCGATGGGCGTTTGGCCGTCCGGCCCGCTCCGCTGGGTAAAGGCCCGCAGGCTCTCGTCGGCCGAGCGGAATGTCTTGCTCATGTCGTCGAACGTGTCCGGCAGTTTTCGCACCGCCTCGGCGAGACGGTCTTGCGTCTCTCGGTCGCCGAGTATGCCTCGCACGCCCTTCAACGACTCGGCGGCGTCTTGCAGCACGCTATGAATGTTGTCTTTATCCTCTTCGAGAATGGAGTTCACCTTTCGGGCGGCCAACTTGAGTTCTTCGCTCGCCTCCGCCAATGCCCGACCGGTCCGGTTCACGGTGTCGATGGGGCCCTCCAGGGCCCTCTTGATTCCGGTCGGATCGTCGGAGTATTTGCCGAATACAAGCGATCCCGGCTCGATCGGCTTGCCGGCGCCCGCTTTGTCGCGGACCGGGGCGAACACCAGAGAAGTGTCTCCCAATAAGTCTTTGGCGATATAACAACCTTCATTGTTGTAAATCTTTCTGTTTCCGTCGATTTTTGCCGTCACCACGACCTTCGAGTCCTTATCGGTCAGGCGGATGTTTTCCACCCGCCCGATCAGAATGCCGCTCTTTTTCACCGGCGTGCCCTTGCTTACGCCTTCGGCATAGTCGAATTCGACCTCGACGCAATAGGCGCGGCCGGGAATCAGACTCGGCATCTTGCCGAACATCAACAAGAGGATCACGGTAATTAGCAACGTGGCAAGAAACATTAGGCCCACGAGAAATTGCTCGTTTCGTTCGTTCATCTTTCACCTCCCATTGAGCTGTCTCATTTCCATCAGCCGCTCGCGCGCCTCGCCGCGGACGAATTGCGAAACGCGGTTGTCGGCGGCCTGTTCGATCCGCTCGGCCGGCCCGTCGTAGAGTATCTGCGGCTCGTCGGGCCGCAGGCGGGCCAGCGGATAAAGCATTACCACTCGGTCGGCAACCTTCCGCGCGGTCCGCATGTCGTGGGTGACGACGATGCTGGTCACCGGATGACGCCGCCGCGTGCCGATGATTAGTTCGTTTATCACGTCGCTCATAATCGGATCCAGGCCGGTAGTCGGTTCGTCGTAGAGCATGATTTCCGGCTCCAGCGCCAGCGCCCGGGCCAGACCGACCCGCTTCCGCATCCCCCCGGAAAGTTCGGCGGGCTTCTTTCTCAATATGTTTTCCGGCAGTCCCACTTCGGCCAAGCGGCTGGACACGGCGCGTTGAATTTCCGCATGTGATTTGTTTGTGTGCTGACGCAAGGAAAAACCGATGTTCTCTTCGATCGTCATGCTGTCGAACAGCGCCGCCTGCTGAAAAAGGAAGCCAAAACGGATCCGTTGCTTTGTCAATTCCTTGTCGCTCAATTCGGCCAGGTCGCGGCCGTCGAAACGGACCGTGCCGCGCGTCGGACGGAGCAATCCGATGATCGTTTTAAGCAGCACCGTCTTGCCGCAGCCGCTTTCGCCGATGATCGCCAGCGTTTCCCCGCGCGACACCGTCAGGTCGACCTCTCGCAACACGCGCTGTCGGCCGAAATCGACCCTAACATTCTCCAGTTTTATCAAAGCGGATGCGACCATGCGATTATAAAGCCGCGACCGGCGGTCGCGCCTTACTTGTCAAAATAGTTTCGGCGCCTCCGGCCAGATGGCGTAATACACGCCATCCAGGGCAATCCCCAACAAGAGGTCAAGCAAAAGTATCATTACGAACGAAGAGACGAAGGCGGCCGTGGCGGCCCGGCCGACCCCCTCGGCGCCCGGCTCGCAGTTGAACCCGCGGTAGCAAGCGATAATCGCGATCGCCCCGCCGAAAAACAGGCTCTTGAACACGCCCACGAACAGATCGAACGAGCCGACGAAGTGGCGCGAGTTTTCCAAATAGTGATGGAAGTCGATGCCCAGCAAATAGACGGCGTAAAAGAGCGCCCCGATCACGCCCATGAAATCGGCCATCAGCGTCAGCGCCGGGATCAGCAGCAGGCAGCCGAGGAACCGGGGCACGACGAGGTAATGGATCGGGTTCGCGCCCATCGAGACCAGCGCGTCGATCTGCTCGGTGACGCGCATGGTTCCCAACTCGGCGGCCATGGCGCTGCCCACCCGCCCGGCCAACATCGTGGCGGCCAGCACCGGCCCCAACTCGCGGACCAGCGACATGTTGATCACCGCTCCCAGCTTGGCCTCCAAATGCATGTTGCGAAACTGGACGTAGCTCTGGACGACCAACACCATGCCGATGAAGGTCCCGGTCAACGCCACCACCGGCAGGCTCATCACGCCGATCTGGTAGAAGTTCGGAATGATGGTCTCCCGCCGTGGCAGCCGTCCAAACAGCCAGCCGGCCAGACGCATAATGAAATCGGCCATCTTGCCCAAACCAACAACCCAGTCGATCAGCACGCCGCCCAGGTCGGCAATCAAGTTTGCCGCCGCGTCCAGTGGTCCACCGGTCGGAGGTGTTGGAGATCGGGTGTTGGATGTTTGGTTTACTTCCATCGTTGCATATCCATACCGCCCGCGCGGTCAGGGCCATCCCTTCTCCTATTTACTTCGTCGCGGGGAGGTTGCGGCTTGAACAAAGTCTGCCGATCGGAAGATGTTTGCGGATTGGAGAAAACAGGCAAGATCGCCCATGTGCCCTCCGTTAGCGGTAATCGCCGACCACCATGTCGTGTTTTTGTTCCAATCCCGTGTACTTCACTAATTAAGATAATAGGGAGGGAGCGCTGAATCCGCAAAAGACCTTTTCCACACGAGATTTATCGATGGACAAGCCCGGCGAGACGCCGAAACTGAACCGAGCGGAGCGGGCGGACGAATTTGCCCGGCTCTTCGGCCGTCATGCTAGGCAGGTTTACTCGTATATTCTCACGCTTATCCCCCATTGGGCGGACGCGGAAGACGTATTTCAGGAAACCAGCGCGATCATTTGGGAAAAGTTCGACCAGTACATTCCCGGGACAAACTTCCGCGCTTGGGCCTGCCAGATCGCCTACTATCGGGCCGTGTGGTTCCGGCAGCGGCAGAAAAAGCTGGCGGTCCCCTTCGGCGAGGATTTCTTTCGCCTCGTGGCGGCCGAGATGGTTTCGCAAGGAGAGTCGCTCGAGCGGCGGCACGCCGCATTGGCCGGCTGCATGGAGCGATTGCCCGAGCGGGACCGCAAACTCGTCGAGCGCAGCTACGCGCCCGGAATGACGATCCGACAGGCGGCCTTGGAGTTGGGCCGCTCGCCCGAAACCACCTACAAAGCACTCAAACGCATCCACCGCGAATTGTACGAGTGCGTGGAAATCGCGATGAAGAACGAGGAATAGCAGCATGGGTCTTTCGCCGAGACAGACGGCCGAGCTTCACGAGTTGCTCTGGCAACTCCGCACTGGCAACGCCACGACGAAGGAATTGGCCCGCCTCGAACGGCTGGTCTGCGAAGACCCGCGGGCCAGGGCCATTTATGTCCGCTACATGCACCTCTGCGCCGATTTGTATTGGAATGGAAGCGAAACGTGCAAAGGACCAGGGGCCAGGGGCGAGGGGCGAGAGACCGCCGATTTGGAGATTGGGAGATTTGGAGATTTGGCAAAGGCCGAACCGCCGTTGGCAATTCCTTCCCCTTCCTCTTTCCCCTCCCCCCTTTTAACTCCATTCGTCGGCGGGCCGGTCTTTTCATACATGGTCGCCACCGTGGTCTTGTGTTTGATGCTGCTGGGCGG
>JAFGLH010000152.1 GCA_016928165.1 Pirellulales bacterium
AAAGTGTGAAGGGTGTGAAAGTGTGAAGGGTGTGAAAGTGTGAAGGGTGTGAAAGTGTGAAGGGTGTGAAAGTGTGAAGGGTGTGAAGGGAGGATTTTAAGGGTGAGCATTTGCGTGCCGAAGGGTTTTTTGATGGCTGGCGTGCATTGCCGAATCAAGCGCTCCCCTCGCTGCGAGGATCTGTCCTTGGTGATGTCGGAGACTCCCGCGGTAGCCGCCGGCGTATATACGCAAAACGTCGTCCGCGCCGCCCCGGTAGCGCTCGACCGATCGCGGACCCCCAGCGACCGGATCCGCGCCGTGGCAATATGTTCGGGCGTAGCCAACGCCTGTACCGGCGAGCGGGGGATGCGCGACGCCGAGGAGATGGCCAGTCTAGCAGCCGCCGTTTGCGGAGCGGAGCCGGACCAAGCCCTGGTTCTCTCGACCGGCGTGATCGGCGTCCATCTACCGATGGAGAAGATCATGCAGGGCATCTCGGCCGCCGCCGTGAAACTCGGACGTAGCGAGACGTCGCTGATCGCCGCCGCTCGCGGGATGCTGACTACCGACACGGTCCACAAGCTGGCCGGTCGGACGGTAACGATCGTCGACCGCGAAATTCAAATCACCGGCATGGCAAAGGGCGCGGCGATGATGGGGCCGAACATGGCCACCATGCTGGGGCTGATTATGACCGACGCCGCCCTAACGCCCGAAACGGCCCGGAACGCCCTGGTCGCCGCCACCGAAGAGAGCTTCAATTGCATGAGCGTCGACGGGCACGTGAGCACCAACGACACGGTCCTGCTGCTGGCTAACGGGACAGCGGGCGGGAAGCCTCTAAAATACGACGATCTGGCCACGTTCCAATCCGCCTTGAACGAGGTATGCGTAGAGTTGGCGAAGGCCATCGCCGGCGACGGGGAGGGGGCGACGCACCTAATTACGATTCAGATCCGTGGCTGCTCAGATCGATCCTCGGCGTTGCTAATCGCCAAGACAGTTGCCAATAGCCCCTTGGTTAAAACGGCCTTGCACGGGGCCGACCCGAATTGGGGCCGAATCGTTTCGGCGGCCGGATACGCTGGAGTTCCGTTCGATCCCGGCGGGATTTCGCTGCGCGTGAACGGCTTTCCGCTGTACGAAAAAGGATCCCCGGTGGAGTTTGACGGAGCGGCCGTTTCCGCCTCGATCCGCGACAACCGCGACACGTCGATCGAGCTTGATTTCAGCGAGGGTACGGCCGGATGCCGCTTCTGGACGGCCGATCTGACCGCGGAATACGTCCGTTTGAACGCCGACTATCACACGTGAGCCGTTTGTTAGGGTAGCCTTTAACTGCCAACTCAACATTTTGCGGATTTACAAGGATGGTCGCCCTGCCAAAATGACATGCTGTCGACAAACCAATGTCCTTTCATCTCGACTATAACTCGCAACCATAATCCACAACTATATATCCAGCAGTATCTTAGAAAAATTATCATCCCCCTTGGCACGCAGCTTGCTTCTAAGCGGGGGCAAACCGCGCGCGGCTGCCATTATGTGGCTGTGCCATTCCATGTATACATGACTTGCGTACGCAATTAGCCAGCAACAGGAGGAATCCGCTGTGGCAAAACAGTTGGTATTTGAAGACGAGGCTCGGCAGCCGCTGGCCGCCGGAGTGAGCAAATTGGCCCGGGCCGTGGTGAGCACGCTTGGTCCCCGCGGCCGCAACGCCGTTTTGGACAAGGGCTGGGGCGCGCCAAAAATCACCAAGGACGGCGTCACCGTGGCGAAGGACATCGACCTGGACGACCCGTACGAAAACTTGGGTGCCCAACTGGCCAAGGAAGCGGCCTCGAAGACGGCCGATGTCGCCGGCGACGGAACGACGACCGCCACCCTGCTGACCGAGGCGATCTACCAGGAAGGATTGCGAATGGTGGCCGCCGGGGCCGACCCAATGGCATTGGGACGCGGCATACACGCCGCCAAGGAAGCCGTTATAAAAACCCTCGAAAAGATGGCTGCCCCGATCAACGAAAAAGACAAAAAGGAGATTGCACAGGTTGCAACCATTGCCGGCAACAACGATCCGACTATCGGCTCGTTCCTGGCCGAAGCCTTTTTGAAAGTTGGCAAAAACGGCGTCATAACCGTCGAGGAGGGGAAACAATCGGAGACCACTGTCGACGTGGTCGAGGGAATGCAGTTCGACCGCGGCTTCATTTCGCCCCACTTCGTCACCAACCAGGACGCGCAGACGGTCGAGTTCGAGAAGTGTCTCGTACTTATCCACGAGGATAAAATCTCCAACGCGAAGAACCTGATTCCGCTGTTGGAGGCGGTTAGCAAGGCGGGCAAGCCTCTGTTGGTCATCGCTGAGGACATCGAGGGCGAGGCCCTGGCCACGCTCGTCGTAAACAAGCTTCGCGGCATCCTCAACGTGGTCGCGGTCAAGGCGCCCGGCTACGGCGATCGCCGCAAGGCAATGCTCGGCGACATCGCCACGCTCACCGGCGCCAACGCTATTTTCAAGGACCTCGGCATATCGCTTGATTCGGTAAAGATTTCAGATCTGGGCACGGCCAAAAAGGTGCTTGTGACCTCAGAGGACACAACGATCGTCGGCGGGGCTGGCGACAAAAAGGCCATCGAGGGCCGCGTCGAGCAAATCCGCCGCGAGATGGAGACTACCACCAGCGACTATGATCGCGAGAAGCTCGAAGAGCGATTGGCCAAGCTAGCCGGCGGCGTGGCCCAGATCAACGTCGGCGCCGCCACCGAAACCGAAATGAAGGAGCGAAAGGCCCTGATGGAGGATGCCAAATCGGCGACCAAGGCCGCGCTGGAGGAAGGCATCGTCCCAGGCGGCGGCGTGGCCCTGCTGCGCTGCGAAAAGGCGGTCGATAAACTTGAACTGTTCGGCGACGAAGCCATAGGCGCGAAGATCGTCCGCAACGTGCTCGATGCACCGCTGCGTGCCATCGCCGAAAACGCCGGGCTGGACGGAGCGGTTGTCGTCAATCGCGTCAGACAAATGAACGGAAAGGCCGACGGCTACGACGCCGAGCGGGACGCCTACTGCGATCTGGTCGAGGCTGGCATTATCGACCCGGCGAAGGTCGTCCGCTCGGCCTTGCAGAATGCAGCCAGCACTGCCGTGCTGCTGCTGACCACTTCCTGCCTGGTGACCGACATTCCGAAGGAAGAAGAGCCGCCCGCACCCGGCGGCCCCGGAGGAATGCCCGGCGGCATGGGTGGAATGGGAGGCGGCATGGGTGGAATGGGAGGCATGGGCTTCTAGTGAATCAAATTGCTGGGGTGACAGTATAACTGCCGCCCCAGCATAGCTTAGCGGGGCTGCTAAACGGCTTGCCCAAAAAATAAAACTTGTCCCCAGGGCGATTCTCTGGGCTGGGAGAACGGCAGCCCCTTTGGGGCAACTGAACTGTAATATAACAACCATAACGTTTTACTTTGTTCAAGGACACAGACCATGAAGGAACTCAACTTGAAGCCGTTGGATGATCGCGTCGTGGTGGAGCCGATGGAAGCGGAAGAAATGACGGCCGGCGGAATTGTCCTGCCCGACTCCGCCCAGGAAAAACCGCAACGCGGCACGGTCCTCGCAGTAGGACCGGGGAAACTGCTCGATAGCGGCGAACGCGGAAAACTCTCCGTGACCGTCGGCGACGAGGTGATCTACGGAAAGTACAGCGGATCGGAGATCGAAATCGATGGCCGTGAAGTAAAAATCGTCCGCGAGTCGGATATTTTGGCGAAGGTTGTAAAATAAAGATCGGGCCTCGGGGAATCGGGGAGTCGGGGAATCGGGATGAAGTCCTTGCCCCGAAACCCCAAAATCCCGAAACCCCAAAATCCCGATACCCCGATACCCCCCAAAAAAATCAAGGAGCCATAACCAGTGCCCAAACAACTCCTATACGCACAAAACGCCCGGGAGCGAATCCTCCGCGGAGTCGATAAATTGGCCGACGTGGTCGCCGTAACGTTGGGACCGACCGGACGAAACGTAATCCTCGACAAATCCTACGGCGGACCGACCGTCACCAAGGACGGCGTAACCGTAAGCAAGGAGATCGAGTTGGAAGACCGTTTTGAGAACATGGGCGCCAAGCTGGTCAACGAGGTTGCTTCGAAGACATCCGACGTCGCCGGCGACGGCACCACCACGGCCACCGTCCTTGCCCGGGCAATCCTCCGCGAGGGGCTTCGGAACATTGCCGCCGGCAGCAACCCTACTGCCATCCGACGCGGCATCGACCGCGCGGTTCAGGCCGCCGTCGAAGCGCTCCACGAGATGGCAAAGCCGATCGACAGCAAGGAGCAGATGGCGAGCGTCGGCTCGATCAGCGCCAACAACGACCCCGAGATCGGCAACCTCCTGGCCGAGGCGATGGACAAGGTCGGCCGCGACGGCGTGATCACCGTCGAAGAGGGCAAGACCGCCGAGACGACATACGAAATCGTCGAAGGGATGCAGTTTGACAAAGGCTACCTTTCCCCCTACTTCATCAACCGCTCGCCGGAGATGGATTGTGTACTGGAGGACGCATATATCCTCATCCACGAGAAGAAGCTTAGTAATCTCCGCGACCTGATTCCGCTGTTAGAGAAGGTAATGCAACGGGCCAAGCCGCTGTTGATCATCGCCGAGGACGTTGATGGCGAGGCGTTAACCACGTTGGTGGTCAACAAGCTCCGCGGCATTTTGAACATCTGCGCGGTCAAGGCCCCCGGCTTCGGCGACCGTCGTAAGGCCATGCTCGGCGACATCGCCGTGCTGACCGGCGGCACGGTGATAAGCGAGGATCTTGGCGTGAAGCTGGAGAATGTCGAACTGGACAAGCTCGGCCGCGCCAAGAAGATCACCATTGACAAGGACTCGACGACGATCGTCGAGGGGGCGGGCAAACGGGCCGACATCAAAGCCCGGACCGACCAGCTCCGAAACCAGATTGAGACGACCGACAGCGACTACGACCGGGAAAAGTTCCAAGAGCGGCTGGCCAAGCTCTGCGGCGGCGTGGCTGTGGTATCGGTCGGCGCCAACACCGAGGCTGAGATGAAGCAAAAGAAGGCACGTGTTGAGGACGCCCTGCACGCCACCCGCGCGGCGGCCGAGGAAGGGATTGTCGCTGGCGGCGGCGTGGCCCTATTGCGGACCCGGGAGGCGGTCGAAAAGTCCCGCTTGGCGGCCCGTGGCGACGAAAAGATCGGCGTGGACATCGTTCTCCGCTCACTCTCCAAGCCGATCCGGCAAATCGCCGACAACTGTGGCGTGGACGGCTCGGTCGTCGCCGACGAGGTGGCCCGGAAAAACGGCAACAACGGCTATAACGCCAACACCGGCAAGTACGTCGACATGTTCAAGGCTGGCATCATCGACCCGGTAAAGGTGGTCCGCACGGCGCTGGAGAACGCAGCCAGCATCGCCGGACTGATGCTCACCACCGAGACAATGGTAACCGATCTGAACAAGGAAGACAAAAAGAAGCATCAGATCGAGGGAAGCGTACGGTAGAGTGGTCAGTGGCCGGTGGCCAGTGGTCAGTATACGAAACGATACTCTATTCTGTTGATTGCAATGTTGGGGTGGCAGTTTAACTGCCACCCCAACAAAGGCTTTTACATCCGACAAGAAATACATCATTCTGGCCACTGGCCACTGACCACTGGCCACTGGCTCCCATGGCGGCACGACGCGACTATTACGAGGTCCTGGGGGTGGATCGGAACGCTTCGGAAGCGCAGATTTCCGAGGCCTATCGCAAACTGGCGCTTCGTTTTCACCCCGACCGCAACCCCGGCGACGAGGAAGCCGTGGCCAAGTTCAAGGAGGCTGCCGAGGCCTTCGAGGTGCTCGGCCACGCCGAGAAGCGCGCCCGCTACGACCGCTTCGGACACGCCGGCCTAGAGGGGCACGGCGCGCCGCACTTCCACGACGTGTCGGACATCTTCAGCGCCTTTGGCGATATTTTCGGCGAGGGACTTTTCGGAGAACTGTTCGGCGGCGGACGGCGCCACCCTGGGCGACCCAGCCAAGGGGCCGATGTCCGTTGCGACTTGACTATCGACCTAAGCGAAGCCGCCCACGGCACGGCGAAAGAGGTCCGCTTCACGCGCCACGCCGCCTGCGAGACCTGCGGCGGATCGGGGGCTACGCCGGGCACCCGGCCCGAACCGTGCAGATATTGCGGCGGTCGGGGGCGCGTTGTGCAATCGACCGGGATTTTTTCTCTGCAAACCACTTGCCCTTCGTGTCATGGGTCTGGCCAAACGATTGCCCATCCTTGCGGAGATTGCCGCGGCTCGGGCTTCGTCAAGAGAAAAGTCACCCGCAAGGTAGACGTTCCGCCGGGCGTGGATAACCGCACTAGGCTCCGATTGCAAGGCGAAGGCGAGCCGAGCCCGAACGGCGGCCCGCCGGGCGATTGCTACTGCTTCATACACATCGCAGAACACCCCTTGTTCCAACGCAGGGGACAAGATCTAATCTGTGAAATTCCGATCGGCTACTCGCAGGCGGCGCTGGGAGCAATGATCGAGGTGCCCACCCTGGAGGGATCCGAAGAGTTGCACATTCCCGCCGGCACGCAAAATGGCGAGGTATTTTCTCTTAGGGGGCACGGCATGCCGGATTTAAGACGCCGAGGACGCGGAAATCTCCTGGTCCAAGTAGGCGTCGAAGTCCACAAGCCCATCTCGCCCGAGCACGAGGTCGCCCTGAGGCAATTGGCCAAAATCGAAAACACACATGTCAGCTCAAAGAAAAAGACCTTTTTCGAGAAAATAAAAGACCTGTTCTCCGCGGAATCGAATGATCGGAGCAATAATAGTGACAAAACACAATCCAACCAAACATGAACCCGCAAAACCAAAAGCCGATGAATCGTTTTTAAAGCCGCCGGCGGATGAATCGTCCTTGAAGCCGCGCGCATCGGTCGCACCAGAAAAAGAGCCTGCCGAAGACCTCCTCGCGGAACTGGAATCTGTCCGCGACCGCGAACTGCGCTGCCGGGCCGAGTTGGACAATTTCCGCAAGCGGGCAGCCCGCGAATATCAGGATGGCCTGAGATATGCGAATCTGCCGCTTTTGCAAGATATCCTGCCGGTGATCGACAATATCGACAGGGCGATCGAGGCAGCGGAGAAAAACGCCGACGCCGACGCGCTACTCGAAGGATTCAAGCTCGTCCGCCAGCAGCTCGAAGACGCGCTGGCCCGCCATCACTGCACGAGAATCGAAGCCCTTGACGCTCCGTTCGATCCGAACCTGCACCATGCCGTCATGCAGCAACCATCCGAGGACCATCCGGCCAACACGGTCATTATGGTAACGCAAGACGGATACCAATTGCACGACCGGGTGGTACGTCCCAGCCAAGTGATCGTCTCGAAAGCGGAATAAAAAGTCCATGAATTGGGACGTCAGCGTAACTGCTACCCCTGCCGCAAAAGTGAGAAAATTATGCCTACATACGATTACGTTTGCGATGCCTGCGACCATCGGTTCGAGTTGTTCCAGTCGATCACCGACGCGCCGAAGCGGAAATGTCCCAAATGCGGCCGGCAGAAGCTCCGCCGCCTGATCGGCCCCGGCGCAGCCATTGTCTTCAAGGGATCCGGTTTCTACAAAACCGACTATCGCAGCGAGTCGTACAAGAAAGCCGCAGCAGCTGATAAAAAGCCAACCACCACATCGTCCTCGAAAAGCG
Organism: Pirellulales bacterium; assembly: GCA_016928165.1. Taxonomy (GTDB): domain Bacteria; phylum Planctomycetota; class Planctomycetia; order Pirellulales; family Thermoguttaceae; genus JAHIKV01. Next base: position 7,710 of record JAFGLH010000152.1, read on the forward strand.
ACGGAAAGAGCAAGACAAAAGAAAAGAAAGCAGTGGGTAATGGATAGTGGGTAGTGGACAGCGGTTGGGATTGCAGTTTAACGGCCACCCCGACATGCGATATCATCCGCTAGTGGCTTCGCGAGAAAAATCATGCTTCGATGTCCCGTTTGTGGAAATGAGTTCCCGCCGAACGACGGCCCCAACATGCCGTTTTGCAGCGAGCGCTGCCGGATGATCGACCTGGGCCGATGGCTGGATGAGAGATACGGTCTCCCAATCGAGCCGGAAGAGGGGGAGCGTACGGAATCACAGCCAAGCTAATAGCCGCTTGCGGCCATGCAACTGCCCGAACAGGGTTGGGAAACCGGGTTGCGTCTTTCCCCGCCGCTCGTATAATGCCGGAAAATGGGTGATTTCCGAACACCTTTTTCCGGGGGATTCTTGCCATGATGGAACCAGACGGCGATAAGATTCGAGCGGTGGCGTGGTTGGAGCTGTTTCCCTGGCTGAGGATAGCCAGGGCCTTTCGTTTGGCTGTCTCCGCCAGGGGGCTGGTCTTCGGCGCGGTAGGAATACTGTTGACCGTCCTCGGCTGGGCGCTGATCGGCGGTGTGCTGAAAACTGATGCCCAGGCCACGAAGTGGTTGAATAATTACGTTGTAGATCCATGGTTTTTGGTTACCGATGCCTTTGTACCCGATTGGCCGGGGGAAATTGTCGACGTTGATCCCGAAAGTTCGGAATATGGGCCGGGTTTCGGAACGAAGCCCAAGGGAGGTCCGATAACTACGCCCTGGATGGTGCTCACTCGGCCTGCCATCGAGGGCATTTTATATACGTCGCAACCGCTGCGCGCAGTTGCATCGATATTTCTCTGCGGCCTATGGGCGGCAGCGGTTTGGGCGTTTTTTGGGGCCGTCATCTGCCGCACCGCCGCGATGCAGTTGACGGCCGAGGAAAAACTCGGCCTGGGCGCGGCGGTCCGTTTCGCCGCACGCAAATGGCCGGCCCATTTAGCCGCGCCGATGATGCCCATCGGAGGTATTATCCTGCTGGCGATACCGGTGATCATTCTCGGTTGGATAATCCGCGCCGGCGGGTTTGGAGTCCTGCTGGGAGGGATTTTCTGGCCGTTGGCTTTGGTGGCCGGTTTCGTCATGGCCCTGCTGATGCTGGGCGTGCTGTTCGGCTGGCCGCTGATGTGGGGCGCGGTCAGCTCGGAAGGCTCCGACAGCTTCGACGCCTTGAGCCGTGCCTACGCATATCTCTTTCAACGACCGCTCCACTATTTGTTCTACGCGGCGGTGGCTGGTGTGATCGGTTTGCTTGGTTGGTGGCTGGTTTCGTTGTTCGCCTCTGGCGTGGTTTGGATGACATATTGGGCTGCCGGATGGGGGTGCGGCGGCGCGCTTGCCACCGCGGCCGACGCAGGCGGCATGAGTGGCTTCGGTGCCGGACTGATCGGATTTTTTGCCGGCTGCGTCAAGCTATTGGCCGTTGGATACCTGTTCAGCTATTTCTGGGCAGCATCGACCGCCATTTACCTGCTGCTCCGCCGCAACGTGGATGCCACGGACCTGAATGAGGTCTATCTGGACACGGAGGAAGAAACCGGCGATTTGCCTGTTATCGGCGAGGATTCGGCTGGTGCCCCTGTCGCCGAAGGAGACGAAGCCGATTCGCCGAAAAAGCCGGAAGAGCAAAATTAGCAGCGGTCCGTCTAACGATCTTTGTCATGTGTAGCGGGGTTTACCTGACATTGAACATTGGATGGACCACTACGGGTTTTTTCGGCAACCGGACGGTAAAAGTCGCCCCGTGGCTGGGCTGGCTTTCGACCTCGATCCGGCCACCGTGGTTGGCGATAATTCGCCAGGCCTTCGACAGCCCCAACCCCAACCCCCTGCCGGCTTGTCGTGCGGAGTAGAACGGATCGAACAGGTGCCGGCGCTCCTCCGGCTTGATTCCCGGCCCGTTGTCGCGGATAGAGATCGCAACCCATTCGGTTCCCTCTCTCTTTGGGAAATTTTGCTCGGCCTCCTCATCCTTTGGTGGAGGGTTGGGGAGAGGAGTGATGGGCTGTTGGTTGTTCTCACTACCCTCACCCCAAACCCCTCTCACGCTTGCAGGAGATGGTAGCTTCGTTTCGAGACCGATTTCAATTCGCCCACCGCTCTGAATGGCTTCAAGCGAGTTTCGGCAAATTGCCCTTAATGCCACGCCGATCTGCACCGCGTCGGCCTCAATGACAATCGGCCCCCGGCTCTGGTTGATGCGCCGGATGTCAGTCTCCTGTCTTTGGCCGACGGGCGAAAGCTCGACGATCATCTCGTCAATGAGATTAGACAAGTCGACCTGTTCAGGCTCGATTCGAGGCGGTCGGGCAAAGAGCATCATGTCGGCGATCATCTCGTAGACGCGCTTCGCCTGGGCGCTGATCAGGGCCAGAGCGTGGCGGCGCTCGGGATCGATCTCATCGCGGAGCAACAGTTGTGCCCGGCCGGAGATGACCGTCAGGGGATTGTTGATTTCGTGGCCCGCCCCGGCGGCGAACTCGGCCATCGCTTCCAGTTTTTCGGTCTCCAGCAACCGTTGAAAATCGGACTCCAGCATTTTCAACCGATCTAGCTGGTCGGAGATGGACGGCGGGCCTTGCATGAGGCGATAGGCTTGCGAAACCGCAAGCGGCATGGCGGACGTTGCCGCCTAGCGCCACCGCCAGCTTGTCCAGCAGTGTTTTTCAGAGACATTTTGGCCGGGCACCGCTGGGTAAGCCAGCAGCGACACCCATTTTCAAACAGGTTTCTATGCCCCAGCGGCAACTTCGATGTCAAGATGTTGACACATTCGCTCAACCAACCGTTCGACCTCGAACGGCTTGTGCATAAAGTCGTTGGCGCCGGCTGCCTTCAACTCGCTGACCTTGTCCTCTTCCACCATCCCCGAAATGCAGATTATTCGCACGTCGTCCATGGTCTTGTCGCCGCGGACCCGCTGACAGACTTCCTTGCCATTGATGTCCGGCAGCATCACGTCGAGCACGATCAAGTCGGGGCGATAGTCCTTGACCATCATGCCGGCGTCGAAACCGTTGTTTACGCTGCGAGTCTCGAAGCGACCATCGCGGTCCAAGGCGTCAGTGATCAACTCGACCAGTTCCTCATCGTCGTCGACAATCAGAATCTTCCGTTTGCCGCTCTCCAGGGCGTCGGTGGGGATGCCGTTGTCCCGCATGAAGGAAAAGAGTTGATCGCGGGGAATCCGTCGGAACCGGCTCCCCGGCACGCGGAATCCCTTAAGTTGCCCCGAGTCAAAACAGCGAATGATGGTCTGCTGGGATACCTTGCATATCTTGGCCGCTTCGCCGGTAGTGAAGACTGTTTTCATGATTGTTTCACCATCCTTGTCAAACTGGCTTGAGAGTTCACCCTGAGTTCACGACTGCCGCAAACTCTTCACATCCCTACGTTCCATACAAACGGTAAGATCACCCGGCCCTTCCGACATTGCCGAACTTACCAATTGCCCTTGATTATAGCTATCTCCCCGTGCCTGTCAATACGGGTATTGCTTCCCAAAACCACTGTTTCCGTTATACTTACAGAAAACCTCTCGACACTAATCGTGTAATGCTTCCGACCGTTTTACATGGATAATTGAAAACTGTATTTTTACTCATACGATTACTATAAGAGTTAAATTGAAGAGGTGGGCCGTGAAAACATCTGGTTTGGAAATATAGGTAAGCGACAACCTGGCCTACTATTTCTGTGTGGAAAGAGAAAATGCCATAAAGAAACAATATTCATCCAAAAGATGGAACAAGACCACCCACTAATACTATTGTCGATCAGTTCTGAGGTAATTGCCTCGTAAATGGAAGTTATGGGTAATGGCTGGGCAGATGCTTTCAGCTATCTTGTTATATGCCATTTCCGGCGACGAATCGCTGCAACCCAGCGGCGCCACGCCTAACAAGCAGATGCCGGCCGTCGCGGGACCGTAAGTGGAAGAGAATGTAACCTTCCGATGTAGCGGCGCATCCGTAATTATAAGAGGCGTTAATTCAGATGAACTGCGAACAGATTCTGGCCGCGTTGAACGATTACGTCGACGGGGTGCGAGATACGGCGATCTGCAAGGCCCTGGAAGAACACCTGACCGACTGCAATCCTTGCCGGCTCGTCGTCGACAATATCCGCCACACGATAAAGTTGTATAAAGCGGGATACGAGATGGAATTGCCAGCCGAATTGAACCAACGGCTCCACAACATGCTCCGGGAGCGCTGGGAGGCCAAATTTGCGAAAAGGTAGAACAGACATGGGATGGAAAGGGGTTGCGTTCACGTTGGCGGTGCTGGTGGTCTGGTTCGTATTGAACCGCTGGGTGCTGCCGCATTACGGCTATTCGACCTGCTGTCGCCCGGCGCCGCCGACCGCCGGCCCGGTGGATGAAGTCGGAGAATAAGGAGATTTGTCATGACAATCGAGCGAGGATTGCGGGCCGTTGCTGGCGCGGTTGTACTCGCCGGCACAGCCCTGGCCACATGGCACAGTCCATATTGGCTGTTGTTAACCGCTTTCGTGGGGGCGAATTTGTTGCAATCGGCCTTCACAAATTGGTGCCCGATGGTATGGTTGTTGGGAAGATGCGGGATGCAACCGTGCGTGCCGAAGGCTTAATAACCTGAGGTCATCCGGCAAGGAGCCGCCCAGCCATGCACTACCCCTGGTGGTACGTTCCTCACCTGACGGCCCCGATGCTAATTGCCGTCGTGTCAGTGGTCCATGTGCTGGTTTCGCATTACGCGGTCGGGGGCGGCTTATTTCTGGCTGTCGAAACCGGCCACGCCTATCGTACTCGCGACCGCGAATACCTCGACTATCTCCACGGGCACGCGGCCTTTTTCATCCTCCTGACCGTCGTCTTCGGGGCCATCACCGGCGTGGGAATTTGGTGGACCATCGGACTGAGTTCTCCGCTGGCGACCGAAACCTTGATTCGCACTTTCGTTTTCGGCTGGGCCACCGAGTGGGTATTTTTCGTCATCGAATTGGTCTCCGCCTTCATTTTCCTTTATTATTGGGGGCGCCTTTCAGAAAATAAGCATATCGCCATCGGTTGGATTTACGCGACGGCCGCCTGGATCAGCCTCGTGCTGATAACCGGCATCACGGCTTTCATGCTCAACAGCGGCCGCTGGGCTATGGACCCGGCGGCTCAAAACTTTTGGTCGGCGTTTTTCAATCCACAGTTCATCCCGCAGACGGTTGCCCGAACTGGCGGCGCGTTGCTGCTCGGTTCGTTATATGTATATCTGCACACCTCGATCTTCATTCGCGGCGAGCGGCTGCGGAACCTGATAGCTTCGCGATCCGCCCGGCCGGCATTGCTGGGCGCTATAATGATAGCGACCGGCGGCGTTGCGTGGTATTTATTTCTACCCGAGGCGGCCCAGGCCACGCTCGTTTCGTCGGCGGTGATGAACGTGTTCACCGGCGTGCTGTTGTCCTCGACGTTGGTTGTCCTGGTGATGATTATCCTCGGTCCGTATCTGAATCCCGGCTGGCTTTCGCCCGGTTTCGCCGGTCTTCTCTGTTTGTTCGGCGTCGCCGCCTTCGCCGCCGGAGAGTTCGTCCGCGAGGCGATTCGCAAGCCTTATGTGATTCACAACGTCGTGCTGAGCAACCAGGTATTGCCCGAGCAGGTGGCGGAGTTGCAGAAGAATGGCTATTTGAACGGCGGCGTTTGGCCCCGGGCGTTCATCGCCGAGCGTTTTCCGCAGGTGACGGCCGACGATCGAATCGACAACAAGATACTACTTGAATTACCGTCGAAGGACCGGATCCTGGTGGGCGAGGTGATTTATCAACACCATTGCAATGACTGTCACGCGGCCCGGCTGGGGTATTCGGCCGTTGGTCCGCTTCTGCAAAACCGCTCGCGAGAGCAAGTTCTCGCTACCGTGCTCCACCTGAACGACAACTACTCAATGCCCCCCTGGTGCGGAACGAAAGAGGAAGCCGAATTGTTGGCCGATTACCTAACGACGATCATGCTTCCGCGTCCGGCGGGCATACGCCCGTGGGAAAAGAGCGGCAGCGATAGCGCCAACGAAGAATCCGGGGGGAAAAAATAATGGACCCCTCAACGCTCGTCGAACAGGCCGTTTCCGGCGTACCCGCTCCGATCTGGTTCGTCCAGTTCTTCAAGGTATTGGGATTCACGCTGCACGCCATGCCGATGAGTCTCTGGTACGCCGGGCTGCTGATCGCGTTGGTGTTGCATCTACGCGGCAACGAACATGGTCGGCGCTTCGGGGGGCGGCTTCTTCAACAGATGCCCGTCATCGTGGCGATTGGCGTGAACTTGGGCATCGTCCCGTTGTTGTTCGTGCAAACCGCCTATTACAAAGTCTTTTATCCGGCCACGATCCTGATGGCTTGGCCCTGGCTGGCGATAATCGCCTTGCTGATCCCGGCCTATTACGGAATATATCTGTACGCCTGGGGACTAAAAAACGGCGAGAAGCTCGCGCGATTGCGGGTCGTCGCCGGGTGGTGCGCCGCCGCCATGTTCATCGTCATCGGATTCATCTTCGCCAACGGCATGAGTCTGATGGGACACGTCGACCGCTGGGTAGAACTGTGGAGCGACAACAGCGTCGCCGGCGCCGCGTCGGGGACCGCACTGAACATCGGCGACGCTACGCTCTGGCCTCGCTGGCTGCTGATGTTCGGCCTGGCGTTGCAGACGACCGCCGCCTGGCTGCTGTTCGACGCCGAGTGGCTGGGTGGAATGGCCGCCGTGCCGGCGGCCGCTAAACAACTGGACGACAACTATCGCCGCTGGGCCTGGGGATTCGCAAAAAAACTCTATACAGTCGGGTTGATTTGGTTCGCAGCGGCCGGTTCATGGTATGTGTTCGGTTCCTGGACGCCGGAACTGCGTGAATCGATGTTCGCATGGCCTTTGGTGTTGCTCGCCGTTCTGCCGGCGATTGCCCCGGGCCTGTCCTGGCTGCTGGTCTGCTTCGGGGGACGAACAAAGGCGATTGCCTTGTTGGCTTTCCTCGCGCAGTTCTGCGTGTTGGCCGTCAATGCCCTTAGCCGGCAGTTTGTGCAAAACCTCAACCTTAAACCGTATTGGGACGTATATTCATTGCCGGAGGACATTCAATGGGGACCGCTGGCGATGTTTTTGATAGTGTTCGTCATCGGTTTAGGCGTGATCGGCTGGATGGTTGCGCAAATCAGAAAATGCGATTCAGCATAACATAGCGAAAAACCGTTTAGCGGCCGCCGGCACGGCAGCCCGTATAAAGTCGAAAGCCGTCGTGCCGACGGCTGCTAAACGTACTGGATGTTCTTAACATGCAAGCAAAAACCATACTCCGCGTTCTCAAACCGATTCTCGGAGCAATCGTCGGCATGGCTCTGCTCCTGCTGATTATCGCCTGGATGCTCGGTTGGCACCGCGAGAAAATCGAACCGGGTGAAAGCGAGGTCGTCGCCGAACCAAGACTGACGACCGAGGAAATAGAAAAATACACGGACCAGGTACACGAGGTGTCGAAACAAGAAATCGTCGAGGCGGTCGGCACGCTGAAGGCGTCGAACCGGACGGAGATTTCCGCCCGCGTCCTGGCCCCGATCGAGAAAATCAACGTCCGTGCCGGCCAGGCGGTGCATGGCGGCGAAGCGATTGTCGAATTGGATGATCGGGCCTTGAAAACGCAGTACAGTCAGGCCCAGGCTGCCCTGGTCGCCGCCGAAGTCGCCTTGCGCAAAGCGAAAAACGATTACCTCCGCGACCGGCAGTTGTTCCAACACAAGGCCATTAGCCAATCGCAAATGGACGACACCACCGCCCGAGTGGAAAGCGCTCGTGCCGACATCGATGCCAAGCGGGAAGCGGTTGCCGAGGCCGAGGTGATGCTCTCCTACGCGAAGATTGCCGCCCCGAAGTCGGGCGTAATCGTCGATCGGCTGGCCGAGCCGGGCGACATGGCGCGCCCCGGCGTTCCCCTACTGGTTCTCTACGATCCCGAATCGTTGCGGCTCGAAGTGCCGGTGATGGAAAAGCTGGCGATCAAGCTGAAGGTGGGCGAGCCGTATACAGTTCACATCGACGCCCTGGACCGCGATTTTCAAGGAACGGTCGACGAGATTGTGCCCGAGGCCCAGGCCGCCAGTCGCTCGTTCCTGGTGAAAGTCGCCTTGCCCAAGTCGACGGATCTATTCGAGGGAATGTTCGGCCGGTTGAAAATTCCTACCGAGGCGCGACGGCATTTATGCCTGGCTACCGACGCCATCGAGCGGATCGGCCAGTTGGAGTTTGTCGACGTGGTCCACGAGGACGGCCGGATCGAACGCCGCTACATCGAAACAGGACGATGGGGAATGGAGGGAAGAAAAGAAGTCCTCAGCGGTCTGAAGGCCGGCGAGCGGGTGTTGTTGAGAAGTAAAATGAACAAATGATTTCACCCGTTTAGCAGCCGCCGACACGGCGGCTTATCGGTTAACACGGGCCGTCGCGCCGATGGCCGCTAAACGATAAATAACATAAATGACCGACCAACTCCCCGAGAAACAACCGCTGCTGACCCGTATCGTGGACGTCTTCCTCCGCGGCGACGTGGCGATATTGCTGACGATCGTTTCGATCATCATGGGCATCGCCGCGCTGATGTTGACCGCCAGGGAGGAAGAGCCGCAGATTGTTGTCCCCATGGCCGACGTGTTCGTGTCTACGCCGGGAATGTCAGCGGTGGAAGTCGAGCGAAAAGTCACCACCCGACTTGAGAAGTTGCTCTACCAAATCGACGGCGTGGAATACGTTTATTCGATGTCCAGGCCCGGTCAGAGCATCGTGACGGTCCGCTTCTATGTCGGCGAGAACCGCGAGCGGTCGCTGGTCCGGCTATATAACAAGATCCACTCGAGCGTCGATCAGATACCCCCCGGCGTGGAGGCTTGGGTAGTCAAACCGGTCGAGGTGGACGACGTGGCAATAGTCAACTTGACGCTCTGGTCTGAACGGCCCGAGCAATACGGCGACCACGAACTGCGCCGGATTGCCGAGCAATTGGAAAACGAGCTACAGGCGATCCCCGATACGAATCGGGTTTGGGTTATCGGCGGTCGTCCGCGTCGTATTCGAATCGAGCTTGATCCGTCCCGGCTGGCGGCCCGGCGTACATCGGTCCTGCAAGTGGCCCAAGCGCTTCGCGCGGCGAACGTCAATCTACCCGCCGGAAAATACACGCAGCAAGACAGCGAGATCGTCGCTTATGCCGGTTCATATGTCGGCGACTCCCAGGAGTTGAACGATCTGGTAATCCGCATTGCCGACGACCGGCCGGTCTATTTGAAGGACGTGGCCAGGGTAATCGACGGACCGGCCGAAGTGGACAGCTACAGTTGGATCGGATTCGGCCCGGCGGCGAAAAATCCCCGCTCGCCAATTGACACGGCTGTCAACATTCCGCGACCGCAGTCGCGGAGGTCGAACAATATGTCGAACAATATATCGTCAAATGATCCAACCCCCGCGACCGTGGTCGCGGGTCGTTTAGACGAGAACGCAATAAGCCCCGGCGTTCTTTTCCCGGCGGTCAACATAGCCGTGGCGAAGCAGAAAGGGGCAAACGCGGTTCGTGTGGCAAAGGCCGTCGAGGAGCGGATACGGGAATTGGCGGTCTCGCAATTGCCCGACGGGGTCTATTATCGCATTACCCGCGACTACGGCGAGACGGCCGACTTGAAGGTCAACGAATTGGTCGAGGCGTTGATTATCGCCGTGCTGACTGTTATCGGCCTGATCGGTTTGATCGTCGGCTGGCGGTCGGCGTTGGTTGTCGCGTTGGCGATTCCCGTCTGCTACAGCGTGACGCTGATGATCAATCTGATGGTCGGCTATACGATCAATCGTGTGACGCTGTTCGCGTTGATCCTGGCGTTGGGGCTGCTGGTCGACGATCCGATAACCGACGTGGAAAATATCGCCCGCTACTTCGCATTGAGGCTTTTTCCGCCGCGTCAGGCGGTTCTTCGCGCGATACAAGAAGTCCGTCCGGCGTTGATTCTCTCAACGCTTGCCATTATCGTTAGCTTCCTGCCGCTGATGTTCATCACCGGCATGATGGGCCCTTACATGGCGCCGATGGCCTTGAACGTGCCGCTAACAATCATCGTCTCGACGTTCGTTTCGTTTATGATAACGCCCTGGATGGCGATGACGGCGCTGGGGCGAATCGCCGACGAGCCTGGCGAGCCGTTCGATATTCACAAAAGCGCGATGTATCGAATCAGCCGTTGGGTACTCGGGCCGATCCTCGACCGCCGCTTGCTGGCCTGGGGCGTGCTGGCAGCCGTGGCGCTGCTGTTTTTCGTGGCGGTCGCGCTGCCGGCGTTTCGGCTCGTTCCGCTGAAGATGCTTCCGTACGACAACAAGAACGAGTTCCAAGTCGTCATCGACATGCCCGAGGGAGCCACGTTGGAACAGACCGACGCCGCCGCCCGCAGCTTGGGGGCATATCTCTCGGGTGTGGCCGAGGTTAAGGATTACGAGATATACAGCGGTCTGGCCTCGGCAATGGACTTCAACGGGCTGGTTCGCCATTATTTTCTTCGTGAGGGGCCTAACGTGGCCGACATCCGCGTCAATCTTGTGAGCAAGAAGAAACGCGTTCAGCAATCCCACGAGATATTGCTGCGAATCCGCGACGACTTGGAGACGATCGCCGAACAATATCGGGCGAATGTCAAATTGGTCGAATCTCCGCCCGGCCCGCCGGTCATTTCCACGATCACGGCCGAGGTCTACGGCCCGGACCACGCCGACTACGGCCAACTTATCCGCGCCGCCGAGCGGGTCCAGCGACGTTTGGCCCGCGAGCCGGGCGTGGCCGACGTGGACAGCAGCGCCGAAGCCGATCAACCTAAGGTCGCCTTCGTTGCCGACCAGCCGAAGGCTGCCCTGTCTGACGTGACCAAGGAAAATATCGCCCGAACCATGCAGCTTGCCCTGGACGGCCTGCCCGTGAGCGTGTTGCATTTGCCCGACGAGGTCGATCCGCTGTGGATCGAGCTGCGACTGCCGCGCGAGCTTCGATCGTCGGTCAACGACCTGAGCGCGATGTACGTCGTAGGCGATAAGGGGCAATTGGTGCAGATCGATTCGCTGGGCGATTTCGTCGCGGAAGACGAAAACGGCCGACCGCTGCTGGAAGACAAAACCATCTATCATAAAAACCTGCGGCGAGTGGTATACGTATACGGAGAAGTGGCGGGCCGTCCACCGGCCGACGCGATTATCGACATGCAATTCGACCGCGCGGCGGACGGAACCGATCCGCGACCGGCCGAGGTTATTCGTCCGGTCTCGGAGCGGACGTGGTTAAGCCCCGGCGGCGATGATCCTTGGGCACTGCCGGCCGGCTTCACCGTCAATTGGGCGGGAGAAGGCGAATGGAAAATCACGCTCGACGTGTTCCGCGACCTGGGCATCGCCTTCGCCGCCGCGTTGGTCGGGATATTCGTGATCCTGATGTTCGAAACCAGAAGTCGAGCACTGCCGCTAATTATCATGCTCGCCATTCCGCTGACGATGATCGGCATCATGCCCGGCTTCTGGCTGCTGAACGTGTTGGTCGACCGGCCCGTGGGCGGATATCCGACGCCGGTCTTCTTCACCGCCACGGCGATGATCGGCATGATCGCCTTGGCGGGCATCGTGGTCCGCAACTCGGTCGTGCTGATCGACTTCATCCACCACGGAAAGGATCAAGGGCTGGAGCTGCGCGAGGCGGTCATCCAAAGCGTCGCCATACGCACCCGACCGATCGTGCTCACCGCCGGAACCGCCCTGTTGGGCAACTGGGTGATTACGCTCGATCCGATCTTCTCCGGCTTGGCCTGGGCGATCATCTTCGGCATCTTCACCTCTACGGTCTTTTCTCTGCTGGTCGTGCCGGTGGTCTACTGGCTCCTCTTCTCTCGGGCCGCAAGGTAGGTCGAGCTGTGCTCGTTGTTGGTGTGGCAGTTGAACTGCCATTCCCGCAAAGATGCGCGACCGCCGGTCGCGGCTTAAATCGACCGAATTGCGCCCTATGTTTCAGCAGCGATGGCATACCCATTCCCTATACCCACCCTTGTATATCATATCCCATGTGCTCACCAAAATCGGCGTTACTGCATGGACTGCTTATAATTACGTTCATGGCTGCGGGCTGCTCGAAGGACGTAAAACAGCAGCCGCAAGACTCGAAAGGCATCGGCCCCGTAGTCAGGGTAACGAAGCCGACTTTGCGGAAGGTGACCGATTATGCCTATTTTACCGGACGCACCGAATCGCCTCAGTCGGTCAAGGTGCAAGCCCGCGTGACCGGATACCTCGTGAAAACGTATTTCAAGGAAGGGGCCGAAGTCAAAGCTGGAGAGCAGTTGTTTTTGATTGATCCCCGTCCGTATCAAGCAGCGTTGGATCGCGCGCTGGGCCAGGTGCAACTGACCGAGGCCCAGTTGAAGCTGGCGAAGGCCGATTACGCCCGCGCGCTGGAGATCGCCAAGACGCCCGGCGCGATAAGCCGGCAGGACGTGGACAAATACGCGGCGGCGCGAGACGAGGCCGTCGCGGCGGTGGCCGCCGCCAAGGCCAATTCGGAATCGGCCAAGCTCAATCTCGGATTCACCCGCATCGAGTCTCCGATAAACGGCGTCGTTGGCCGATTCATGCTTACCACGGGCAACCTGATCAAGCAGGACCAATCGCTGCTGACGACCGTCGTATCGCAGGATCCGATGTACGTCTACTTCGACGTCGACGAACACGCCATGTTGCGGATCGAGCGGATGTTTCAGCGGGGAGTAATTGACGAGAAAGAAATGAAAGTCGGTTTTCCGGTCGATATTGGATTGGCGGACGAAGGCGACGCATTTCCGCATCGGGGAAGGATCGACTACATCGGCAATCAAACGGACCCCGGCACTGGCACGCGCCAGGTCCGCGGATTGTTTTCCAATCCGCCGTTGAAGTACAAGAATTATCGCCTGCTGACGCCCGGCATGTTCGTCCGCATCCGGTTGCCGATCGGCGCGCCGCACGACGCGATCCTCGTACCCCAGGAAGCGGTTGGCACCGACCAGGGGAAAAAATACCTGAAAGTGGTAAACGACAAAAACGTCGTCGAGTATCGCCCCATTGCCTTGGGCGCCCAGCAGCCTGACGGCTTGCAGGTCGTAATACCCGTAAAAATGATTCGCACTAAGGATGGGCTTAAACAAGCGGACGACAAGACGTCCAAAAAAGAAAAGATCATCGACAGCATCAAGTTGGGCGAGAGGGTAATCGTCGGCGGGTTGCAGTTCGTCCACGCCGGGATGAAGGTCGCGCCGGAGCCAGTGGAATCGGATAACAACAAACGGTAGGGTGCGTACTCGCACGCACCATGCCATGAGATAGAACGACAGGTGCGCGTCAGCACGCATCCCATTACATAGATCATGTTCGCCAAGTTTTTCATCGAGCGTCCGATCTTCGCCTGGGTCGTCTCGCTGGTCGTACTGCTGGCCGGCGGGGTGACGGCCTTCATGCTGCCGATCGCGCAGTACCCGGACATCACGCCGCCTACCGTGTCGGTGATAGCGAATTACCCCGGGGCGAGCGCCAAGGTGGTGGCCGACAGCGTGGCCGCCCCGATCGAGCAACAGGTCAACGGCGTCGAGCGGATGCTCTACATGTCGTCGCAATGCACGAACGACGGGGCATACAACCTGACGGTCACCTTCGAGTTGGGGACCGACCTGAACATGGCCCAGGTGCTGGTGCAGAACCGCGTGGCGTTGGCGATGCCGCAGTTGCCCCGCGAGGTGCAGATACAAGGGGTGAACACGAAGAAGAAGTCGCCCAGCATCCTGTTGTGCGTCAACCTGATCTCGCCCGACGGCCGCTACGACGACATCTACCTCTCGAATTACGCCACGATCCAAATCCGCGACGAGCTTGCGCGGATCGACGGGGTGGGCGACGTGAACTATCTCGGCCAACGCGACTACAGCATGCGAGTTTGGCTCGATCCGCAGAAGATGGCCTCGCGCAACATCGCCACGGCGGACGTAATCAGCGCCATCCAGAGCCAGAACGTGCAGGTGGCGGCGGGCCAGATCGGCCAGCCCCCGGCGCCCGAGGGCCAGTGTTTCCAGTTCACCCTTGGCACGCTCGGCCGATTGATCGACGAGGACCAGTTCGCCGACATCATTATCAAGACAAATCAGGGGGATGACGAGCAGGGGCGGATGTCGAGCCAGGTGGTCCGGCTCCGCGACGTGGGCCGCGTCGAGCTGGGCGCGCAGATGTACGATCTGAGCTGCCGGCTCGACGGCCGGCCGTCGGTCGCGCTGGCCGTATTCCAGTTGCCCGGCAGCAACGCCATGCAGGTGGCCGAAAAGATCAAGGCCAAGATGCGCGAGTTGAGCGGGTCGTTTCCCGAGGGGCTTGAATATAAAATCGTCTACGACACCACCCCCTTCATCCAGGAATCGGTCGACGAGGTGTTTTGCACGCTCCGCGACGCCGTGATCCTGGTGGCGATCGTCGTGCTGCTGTTCCTCCAGGACTGGCGGGCGATGATCCTGCCGATGATCGACGTGCCCGTCTCGCTGGTCGGCACCTTCGCCGTGATGGCCGCGATGGGTTTCAGCTTGAACAACCTTACGTTGTTCGGCATGGTGCTGGCGATCGGCATCGTGGTGGACGACGCGATAGTCGTATTGGAAAACGTCGAGCGGCAGATGTCGCTGGGCTACAAGCCGAAGGAGGCCACGATCCGGGCGATGGGCGAGATCACCGGCCCGATCATCGCCATTACGCTCGTGCTCAGTTCGGTCTTTCTGCCGAGCGTATTCGTGCCCGGCGTGACCGGCCAGTTCTTCCGCCAGTTCGCCCTGGTGATCTCTTCGGCGATGATGATCTCGGCCGTCAACGCGATGACGCTCACGCCGTCCCGCGCGGCGGCGATCTTCGAGAAGCAGGAACTCGACGCGCACGGCCACCCGAGGCACGAAGCCTTGCCCTGGTGGATTTTCGCGGTCGTCGGCGGTTTGGCGACGGTGTGGGCGGCGAAGAAATACTTCGCGGCCGAGTTGGGGCCGCACGTCGAAGGCGGCGAGGAAACAAGTCTCTCTTGGCCGATGTTTCTGGCCCTCATGTCGCCGGGGCTGCTGCTCGGCGGACTGTTCGGCTGGTTCGCCATCGCGCCGATAAACGCGGCGCTGTCGATATTCTTCAAGGGATTCAACAAGCTGTTCGAGGCGTTCACGGAATTCTACGGGCGAGCCGTCGGCCGGATGATTCGCGTGTGCGCGATCGTGCTGTTTGTCTACGGCGGGCTGCTGGCGTTGACCGGCTGGACGATGAAAATATCTCCCAAGGCGTTCATACCGGAACAGGACCAGGGCTATTTGCTGGTGAACGTGCAGTTGCCCGACGCGGCCTCGGTCCAACGGACGCAGGAGGTGATGGCCGAGGTGGACCGGATCGCGTTGGGCGATCCGTCCGACCCGCTGCGCTACCCGCCGATTCCCGGCGTCGCCCACACGCTGTCGGTCTCCGGCCAGTCGTTCATGCTTAACGCCGCCAGCTCGAACTTCGGGTCCAGCTTCGTTATTCTCGAGCCGTTCGAGCAGCGACACGGCCGCGAGAAGTACGACGCCGCGATCGCGGAGAAGCTCCGCGAGCGGTTCGCCGCCGAGATCGACGGGGCGGAGATACAGGTCTTCCGCGCGCCGCCCATCCAGGGATTGGGCAACGGCGGCGGTTTCAAGCTGCAAGTCGAGCAGCGCGGATACGTCGATCTCGACGAATTGCAAAAAACCACCGACAAACTGGTCGCCGAGGCGAACAAGGACCCGCGGCTGGCCGGCGCGTTCACCATGTTCCGCGCCGACGTGCCCCAGGTGTATTTGGACATCGACCGGACGAAGTGCAAATCGCTCGGCGTGGAAATGGACGACGTGTTCAACACGCTGCAAGTATACATGGGCGGATACTTCGTCAACTTGTTCAACAAGTTCGGCCGCACCTGGCAGGTGAACGTGCTCGCCGAGGAGGACTACCGCACGCAAATCTCGAAGCTCGATCAACTGAAGGTCCGCAACAAGCTCGGCCTGATGGTGCCGCTGGCCACGCTGTTCACGCCCGACTTCATCGGCGGGCCGGTGATGGTCATGCGCTACAACATGTACGCCTCCGCGCCGGTCGTCGGCAATCCCGCCGAGGGGACCAGCACCGGACAGGTCGTCGACATCCTGCAGGACCTGGCCGACAAGGAGGACGCCGACTACGAGTGGACCGAGATCACCTACCTGCAAATCCTCGCCGGCAACGCGGGCATCTACATCTTCGCCATCGGCACGGCGCTGATCTTCCTCATTCTGGCGGCGAAATACGAAAGCTGGAAGCTGCCCTTGTCGGTCATCATGGTCGTGCCGATGTGTTTGCTCTCGGCGGCGGCGGGCATGTTGATCGCCGCCATGCCGATGGACATTTTCGTGCAGATCGGCTTCCTCGTGTTGGTCGGTCTGGCGGCCAAGAACGCGATCCTGATCGTCGAGTTCGCCGACCAGTTGCACAAGGAGGGCAAATCGCCGTTCGACGCCGCGGTCGAGGCCTCCCGGCTGCGACTGCGGCCGATCGTGATGACCTCCTTCGCCTTCATCCTCGGCGTGGCGCCGTTGATCCTCGGCGCGGGGGCGGGCGCCGAGATGCGCAATTCGCTCGGCACGGCCGTCTTCAGCGGCATGATCGGCGTAACGTTTTTCGGCGTCATGCTCACTCCCGTCTTCTTCTACGTCGTGACGCGGTTTCGCTTGCGGCGGAAAGAGAAACAAGTTTAGGTCAGGTACACCGCACCTGACGTTCCACCGCGTATTTTTTCTCGTCGGGCACGAGGAGCACTTGACCTACTACTACAGGTAATCGGAGAACAGCTCCCGGCCGGGGCGGGGGATGACGACTTCGGAGACCAGCAGTCCGCGCGAGCGGGCTTCCTCGGCGGCCACCTGGACGCCGGCGCGGACGTCGGATACCGAGCCGGTCATCAGACACAAGCCCTTGCCGCCCAGGGCCATCGCCACGTGGATGCGGAACAGCGTAACCCGCGCCGCCTTGGCGGCCGCGTCGGCGGCGGCGATTACGCTTACGCCGCTGAAGGTCTCCAACACGCCCAGCGCGCCGATATCCTCTTCCTCCAGCGCGACCGACTGGCCCAAGGCGGGAAAAACCGACGGGTGGACGTTGGGGATGACCAGGTGGTCGATGATCGCCTCGTCGGCCGCGCCGAGGCCCGCCTGGACGGCCGCCTCCACGTCGCTCACCCCGCCGCCGACGACGATCAGGTATTTGCCCGAACAGATCGTCCGGGCGATCAACAGTTCGACCGAGGCGGCCTTGAGCATCTCGTCCTCGATCCGGTAGCCGACGCCGATGCTGCTCAGTTCGATTGCGCCGATTGCGTTGTGCATGATAATCAGTGGTCAGTGGTCGGGGATTAAGTGTTGGGGCTGGGGCGGCAGTTGAACCGCCACCCCAACACGGCAACCGTTCACAGGCTGGGGACTGGCTCATTTTTCGCCCTTTCAAGGGCGAAAAATGTGCCTGTCCCCTTCACCGCCCCAAATTTGCAAAAGTTCACTTCTCAATCCAAACAATTCCATTTTCTATCGCTTTTACCACGCCGTCGATCGAGGCGTGGACCGGGGCGCCGAGTGCGGGCTTGCCGTCGGACACCGGCGGGCGGCCGATGGGTTCGCCCTTCTTAACCGTTTGACCGACGCTGACGATCGGTTCGCAGGCCGCGCCGACGTGCTGCTTGAGTTTGACTCCGACCCGCTCGACCGGCAACAGATCGTCGTTCAACGGTCCGACGTTGCGGAAACTTCGCAGGCCGAGCTTGGTCATCAGCCGCGTCATGGGCGCCTTGCGGTTTTCCAGATGCATTTCCGGCCGGGCGGGATTGAAGGGCGGATTTTCCCAACGCTTTTTTTCCGCCGCCAGCCGCCGCTTGTTTTCCGCGCAGACGCTTTTCGGGTCGAGGTCCTCGGGACACGAATAGAGGCTGCACAAGTTGCACTCGCAGCAGAATTGCGCGCCGACGACGTTGATTTCGCCGACCATGTTGAACTCGAGGCTTCGCATCGCCCGGTGCGGCTCGATCGGATGGCCCAGCAGCCAGCGGGGACAAAGCTCGGTGCAGAAGCTGCACTGGTCGCAGGCGCTGCGGCCGATCCGCGCGATTTGTCGCCAGTCCCGGCGGCGGCGGCGGACCACGGCGTGGTCCGAGGGCAAGACGATCACCCCGCCGGTCGTCTTGTCGACCAGAGCGTCGCGGTCGTCTTCGAGACAGCCCATCATCACGCCGCCTACTATGTAGTTGGGATCGGCGACGGTCGGTCCTCCGGCGGCGGCGACGCACTGCGCGAGGGTCGCGCCGACCGGCGCGCGGAGGGTGACCGGCTCGGCGACCGCCCCGGCGACGGTGAGGTATTTTTCCGTGACCGGCCGGTCGGCCGCCCGAGCGACGTTCAGCGCCGTCTCCACGTTCAGCACGACCGCGCCGACGTTCAGGGGTATTCCGCCGGGCGGGATCACGCGCCGCAGCACGTCGTAGACGAGGATGAACTCGTCGCCGGCCGGATAGGCGTCGCGGAGCGGGGCGACCTCCATGCTTGCGGGCAGCTTCGTCCGCAGCAGGTCGATTACGTCCCGGTATTTTTCCTTGATGCCGACGACGCCCCGCGCGGCCCCGACCAATTTCATGCCGGCGGCCATGCCCTCGATGACCTCGGCGGCGAAGGCGCGGAGCACTTCCTTGTCTTTATGCAGCAGCGGCTCGCACTCGGCGGCGTTCAACAGGAGCGTGTCGGCCTTGGCGGAGAGTTTGACGTGGGTGGGGAACCCGGCCCCGCCGGCCCCCACGACCCCCGCTTCCAATATGTTTTGTACGGTGATCTCTGGCATGATTGATTTTCGGTGGATAAACGATTATACCACTTAAACGGCGAGTGTGGAAATCCAAGCAGGGTGCGTGAAACGCGCCATGATTAGTCCACGTAGGGTGGGTCGAGCGCAGCGAGCCCCACTAATTGTTAATCAATCCGTTTGGTGGGGCTCGCTGCGCTCGACCCACCCTACTACTCGCTGCGCTCGACCCACCCTACAATGAATTGCTCGGTCCGTCGCGGGCGGCGAGATAGCGCATCATCCTTAGCTGAGCCTCTTGGCAGGTGATTATCGGCGAACGGAGCCGGCCGCGGAACGATAAGCGGCGGCGGGGAAAGAGCGTCCGCAGCGGTGAAAATCGCCAGCCGCGCACCTCGCAGCCCTTCAGCCAAAGGCCGTAGGGACGGAGCAAATCCGAGACGCGACGTTTATGCACGCGAAGCGACGCGCGGACCTGCCGCTGGAGCGCGTGGAACACGCGCCGCTGGATCAGAGGCATCTGCGCGGCCGAGAGTTCGCGGCGCACCCGTTCGACCAACGCGCCGTCGCGGCCGAGATAGATCGAATGTTGCCGGCCGCCTTCGCGATAGCAGAGCCGATAGTACGGGCCGAACTTCTTTCCGCCGCGGCGTCGCCATGAGGCGGCGATGTAGCCCTGTACGGCGAACAACTCCGGCCGCGCACGGAGCAGACGCAAGGCGGGATGAACGGCTTCTTCTCTCACAACGGTAGAGCGGCTGGAATCAAAAATCTCCCCTCTCCCTTTGGGAGAGGGGCCGGGGTTGAGGGCGGCGGCGTCGAGTTGGTCAGCAAGATCGCGATTTTCCATTTTAAGCGTCCCCCGCGTAGGGTGCGTGCTTGCACGCACCGATCATTCGATCGTTCTCGGCCCGCACGTCGATTACCCGCGTCTGCGCGGCGGACGAGAAGGACGGATGGGAGAACATCTTGTCCAACGCCTTCAGCTTCATCAGCAGTTCGGCTGTCTGGCATTTCGAGGCGGTCAAGCGAAGGTGCCGTTCGATCAGTCCTTCGGGATTGTTGAGGATGGCCTCGGGCGAATTGGGATCGGCGACGATCTTGCCCAACTCGACCTGCGCGGCCATTTCGAGCCACATCAGATGGACCAGCGTCATGCCGACCGAACGTTCCAACTCGTCGTCGGCGTCGAGCACGAAGCTGCGATAGGCGGGCACGAGGATCCGGGCGACCGTTTGTTGCATGTTCTCCGGCATATTGATCCAGCGGCCGTCGTCGACCAGCCAGTGCGGCGCGTCGGCGTCGGCCGGCGCGGGACGCTTCGGGGTTTTACGAACGCGGCGTTTCGGTTTTTTGGGCATGATTGGCCTATAGGCGAGCTAAATACACGAATCTGTTATGTAGCACAGCCGCCCTCGGCTGTGTTGACGCCTTGGTTTACACGCCACAGCCGGGGGCGGCTGTGCTACACAACAAAATATGGATTCAATGTGATATTAACAGAAGCGGCGGCCCAATTTCCAGGGAAAATTTGAGAGGAAGTAATGGGATGAAACGCTGCCTCGCCGGGGCTAAACTGGGTGGTTAGTAAACAACACTCAGTTTTGACCCCAGGAGGCAGCGTTTCATCCCATTACTTTTCAGTCAATCCCGATAATGAATCGCCAGCCAGACGGTCCGTTCCGTTCGGCTGGTCGAGGCGACGCGGTGTTTCGCGTGGGCGGGAATGTTCAGATACGAGCCGGGCCGCAGTTCGACCGGTTCGTCTCCGGCCAGTTCGATGACCGCCGCGCCCCGCAAGACGATCACCCATTCGTGTTCGTCCTGGTCGTACCAGAACCCGGGCGCCGAGGCATGGCCGTGCGAGACGATCCGCTCGATGCGCAGGCAATTCGACCGGTGAAGAGTGGTGAACAACTCCTCGGGCAATTCGGCGGGTACGGCGTCGAAGAGGTTTTCGGTCGTCATGGCATCGCCCATTCTCAATAATCAACCGGCGAGTATTAAAATAACCGCTCTTCGGCGGCGCGCAGGCGCGATTGTCCTTCCGGCGTTAAAAGCAATTCCGCACGGATGTCATCGACGGCGCGGCGGATCATGGCCAGTCCCCGCTTGGATCGGGCGGAAGCCGGTTGTTGGCCGGCCAGGCGCGATTCGATTTCTTTCAGACGGGGAATCGCTTCCGCGCGGAGGGCCGTCACCTTTCGCAGCCAACCGGCGCGGCTCGCTTTCGTTTCGGCGGAAAGCGCGGCCGGGTCCGTCTTTTCCAAGGCGGACAAGTTCTTGGCGACCAATCCGCGCTCCGTGCGATCGGCGGCCACTGACGAGCTGGTCTGGATAAATCCGTACAGCCAAAGCATGTCGTCAACCAACTCCGGAGAGATTTCAGGGGTGAAATACTTTCGTCGCAGCCGCTCGCGGAAAACGGACGGCGACAAATTCGGTTCCCAGGAATACGTCCGGAAGGCGAATCGGCTGATCGCGTAGGGGATCGCGTCGACGGGGAAGGGGACTTCGCCGGAGTAGTAGGAAGCGCTGTGGAAACCCGGCTCGAAAGCGGCCGCCGCGCCGAGCA
>JAFGLH010000153.1 GCA_016928165.1 Pirellulales bacterium
GCCACCGTGTCGGCCACCGCCAGGGTGAATTCGAGATCGTCGGGGTCGGGCACGATCGAGCGGTCGGTCGAGTAGAGGTGGATCAGACCGAAGACTTCCTTGCCGTGTCGGACCGGAGCGCAGATCACGCTGGTGGCCAGTATGTCGCCCTGGCTGTCGCGGCTGCCCAGCGTGCTGTCGTCGACCACGTTCCGCGCCAGCACCGCCTCGCCCTCCCGCATCACCGTCTCGGCCAGAAAGTTGGAAACGCGGTGATAGCGATGTGCGGAAGAACTCCGCGAACCGATTACCTCCAGATCGTCGCCGCTATGTCCGCCCTGATGGTTCAAGGGAAACAGCAGCAACGCGCCGGCGTCGGTCTGGGTTTCCTCGGCCAATCCGCTCAAGGCCAGCTCGGCCATCGCCGCCAAGTCGGGCGCCTTGGCCAACTCGAACGCCAGCCGGCACAACTTCGCCGATGCGCGGCCGATCTTCGACACACCGCTCGACTCGTCCTCGCCGGGGGCAAGATAACGCGTCTTCACCCGCCGATGGGTGATCGTCGTCGGCTCGCACGTCTCCAGCACGTCCAACTCCTCGCCTCCCTCGACGGACTCGATTGAGGTCGCGTCGGGCGAAACGCGGCGAACGACCGAACTGGCGTCGCCCGAGGAGGTGAAGGCGTCCGAAAGCCGATGAACGAAGACCAACTGCGTCCGGCCGATGCGAATTACCTCTCCGGGCGTCAACAGACGGTCGCCGTGGACCATCTCGGTCCCCACCAGCGTGCCGTTGCGGCTGTCCAGGTCGCGGAGCGTCCATTGGCCGCCGGAAAAAAACACCTCGGCGTGGTTCCGGCTGCAACGCTCGTCCTTCAGCACGATCTGGTTGGTCGGCGCGCGGCCGATCGTCGCCGATTGGCCGGAGACCAATCGGAACACGTCGCTCCACTTCGATCCCTCGCGGATAACCAAGTAGGCGGACTGATTCAAGACCAGACGCTCCAAATGAACGAGAAATTCGCTAAGCCGCGGAAAACAAGTGTAGCAAAATCGCACAATCCATTCACTTTACATTGAGGATAGTGATTTTCGCAAGGGTCTAAAGTGGAAATTGGGCGATTGAACGGCAGTGCCGTACCACCCATAAATAGGGTGTGTTTTCCTTGCTTTTTGCGGGGCGGCGCACTAACCTATTATGTAATTGGAATTATCGGAAGAGGCGTGGCCCGAAGCCGTGCCGTAGGTCGGAAACGACGGCCCCTATTGTTGTTCTAAGGAGTGTCTCCATGATCCATCGCGCCAATGCGGTTCACAAATTACCTTGTCAAACGTTCCTCGTTGTGCTGGCCTTCGCGTTTGTATTTTCGGTTTCCGCACCCGCCCTCGGTCAGGACGACTCCGATGAAGGCCGCTACGACCGCGCGGTGGGCGGGATCTCGATCGACGCCGACGGACTGCTCAGCGGAGCGCAACCCGACGCCCTCGACGCCTTGAGCAAACTTCGCCGCCAAGCGATGCAACAAATACCTGACGGCATGAGCGAGACCTCGGAGACGCGAAAAATATCGCTCCGCCAACTGGAAGCCGCTCTGGCGGAGTGTCTCGCCAACGACAAGCCCATTCCGGACGAAATAAAATATCTCGCCGGACTTCAACGCATCGAATACGTCTTCGTCTATCCCGAACTGAAGGACGTCGTGTTGGTCGGTGTTGGCGAAGGCTGGAAAGTTGACGACCGGGGCAACGTGGTCGGGGTCAAGTCGGGCCGACCGACGATGTTGTTGGACGACCTTCTGGTGGCGATTCGCACGGCGCGGGACGCGCGGCGGGGAGGAATCACCTGTTCGATCGATCCCACGCCGGAAGGCTTGCAGAACATGCAGCAGGTGCCCGGGCCGACGCGAAACAGCGACCGGACCGAGGCCTGGGCATACGCCGCGACGCTGGCCAAGGCCCTCGGGCCGCAACGGATCAGCATCAACGGCGTTCCCGCCGACAGCCATTTCGCCCGCGTCTTGGTGGCCGCCGACTATCGCATGAAGCGAATCGCAATGAATATCGAACCTTCTCCGCTACGCGGTCTTCCCAGTTACTTGCAGATGCATCCTTCGCGCGCCCGCGGCTTCAAAACTCCGCGATTCTGGCTGGAGCCGTCCTACGAAGCGATCCTCCACGACGAGGATGCTTTGTCGTTCGAGTTAAGCGGTTCGGCCGTGGTCGCCAAAACCGAGGAAGACTACCTGGCGACGACCGGCAACGTCAAGCATAGCGGAAAAGCCGGCGGCCCGGCGCAGCGTTGGGCAAACTTAATGACGCAAAAATACGCCGAGCTTGCCGTCGCCGATCCGATCTTCGGCGAGTTGCACAACTGCATGGACCTGGCCGTGATCGGGGCCTTGGTCGTGCGAGAGGGGCTTTTGGAAAAGGCGGGCCTCGACCTGCCGGCGATCATGGACGAGGATCGGCTGGCGACGCAAGACTTCAATGCTCCAAAACAGGTTGAAAGCCTGCCAAGCGTGTTGAGGGTCGGGGGAAAATGGATCGCCGCCGCCTCGGGCGGGGTGGCCATCAACTCCTGGGGACTTGTCGAAAAGTCGCTCCGCGACGGGGAGAACGCCGCCACGATCCGCGAGAAAGCGGCCCCCGCGGAAAAATCTTGGTGGTGGAACTGACGCGGCAAATAAATCTCCGATCGAAAGCCCATCCGCCGAAACGGGTGGGCTTTTGTTTTTCCGCCGCCATCCGCGGCTTGCGGCAACCGCCGAAGAGGAATAAAATAGATGCAGATGTATTTTGTCTGGAAACTCAGTTGAGCATGCCAGTATTGCCGCTGCGCCAAGGAAGGCGCCGTCCCTCCCCTCGGATAGCAAACCCCAAGCCCATGCCAATTCACCTCCGTTGCCCGTTGATTGTCGTCTCGCTTTTCCTGATCGGCATCCTCTCCTTGCAAACCGTCGGGTCGGAAGATACCCAGGCGGACGACCATCCCCTGGTGGGAAAGACCGTAATCGTCCACCTCCGCTCGGGCAAGACGTTGAAGGGCGTGATTGTCGAGAAGGTCGTGCCGGGAAAGATACCCGCGACCGTTTCCAGGCTGCAAGTCCGCGATCCGGCGACCGGCTCCCGGCCGGTTCTCGGCGCGGCGGGCATCAACCGGATCACCTCCGTCGACGGCCAGGAGTTGCTCGTTTTCGAGGAGAAGTCGAGATGTCTCGCCCCGCCCGACGAGGAAACGCTGGCCAAGATCCGCCAGGCGGCGGAAGCAAAGAAAGTCCCCCGCAAGAGTTATTCCCCGCGGAAAAAGACGCCTAAAGAAAATGCCGGCGCGCAACCGTCCGACGACGAGCAGTCGCGGCGGAACCGAAACGAGGAGAAACGCAAAGCGTTCTTCGACAAGACCGGCGTCTGGTTGTATCCCGAACTGACCGAGGAACAGCAAGCGGAGGCCTATAAGGAGACGAAGGAGTTCGTCGGCAAGGTGTCGGAGAAATTCGCGTCGCTGAACATGCGGCTCTACGAGACCAAATACTATTTATTCCTCAGCGATCTGCCGCCGCAGATCGCCGCGATCTACACGTCGTGTCTCGACAACATGCACAAGCAGTTGTGCCAGGCGTTCGACGTAAAGAATCCGAACGCCGTCTGGCTGGGCGGCAAGATGCCGGTGTTCGCCTTCGTCCACGGCGAGCATTTCGTCGAGTTCGAGCGGGAGTTTTTCAAGCACAACGTGCCGCAAATGGCGCAGGGGCTGTGCCATTCCGCTCCCAACGGCTTCGTGGTCGTCAGTTGCCGCTGCGGCACGGACCCCAAGTATTTCGCCGGCGTGATCGTCCACGAATCGACCCACGGTTTCGTACACAGATACATGTCGCCGGAAATAATACCCAACTGGATCAACGAGGGCATCGCCGAATGGGTCAACATGACCGTGGTGAAGACCAATCATGGGGTGCAAAAAAAGATCAAGGCCTCGATCGCGGAAATGCAAAAAACCGGCACGCTCGGCCCCAATTTCTTCACCGCCGACAACATCGCCGCCAATCAATACGGGACCGCCACGGCGATGGTCGAGTTCATGCTCCGCGCGGACCCTAAGGCCTTCCGCAAAATGATCGACGACATCAAGTCGGGCGTGAAATGGCAAGACGCCTTGAAGAAAAACTTCAAGGTCACGCCCGAGCAGTTGACCCAAAAGTTCGGCATGGCCGTCGTCGGCATTCCGATGCTCAGGCCGTGACGCGCCCGTTACCGTTTCAAACATCCGCTTTGCACGGGGACGGGTAGCTCTTCCTCGACTTTCTTGCCGGGGCGGAAGAGGCGGCTCAATAGCCCCTTGCCGTCCTTTTCCCGAGCAAAACGCTGGCCGTCGATCTTTTCTTGCAGCCGCATCAAACCTTCCAACAAAGATTCCGGACGCGGCGGACAGCCGGGGATGTAGACGTCGACCGGCACCACCAAGTCCACGCCGCAGACAACGTGGTAGGCGTGCTCGGCATACGGCCCGCCGGAGACCGTGCAGGCCCCCATGGCGATCACGTATTTCGGCTCGGGCATCTGCTCGTAGAGCCGGCGGATGCGGCTGGCCATCTTGAAAGTGACCGTACCGGCGACGATCATCAGGTCGGCCTGGCGAGGGCTGGGTCGAAACGCGCCGGCGCCGAACCGATCGATGTCGAAGCGGCTTGCCCCGCACGCCATCATCTCGATCGCGCAGCAGGCCACACCGAAAGTCACCGGCCAGAGGCTGTTCCGCCGGGCCCAATTTATCGACTGTTCAACCGTCGTCAGCAGCACGCCTTCCTCAAACCGCCCTTCCACCCAAGCTTGCGTCATGGAAAAACCCTTCTCTTCTTGAAGTTGCCGTCATATTAGCATACCCTGACGTTGGATCGCTTGGAACGGGGGGAGGCGACCTGTTTGTTCGACGTTTGCCGACGTTCGGCTATGGCATTGGCGCCCGGCGGCGACGGCACGATCTCGCACCGCCGAAAATTCTTCCGGTTTCATTCTTCTGGTCATCCCTCGAAAGGTGTATGATGGCCGCATATATCACCTCCTGCATGGACCAAGCATCGGGCAACCGTTCACAGGAGACTGTCCCGATTTTCGCGGTTCACCGGGAAAATGGGACTGTCCCCCAGCCCGTGAACGGTTATAGCATCGGGGGCACCGTCAAATCGTACATGACTCCATGACGTTCCGGACAATCAAAACCGTCACGCTCGGCTGCCGGGTAAATCAGTACGAGACGGAATTCCTTCGCCAGGGTTTTCAGCGGCTGGGATATCGAGACGCCGTCGACGGCGAGCCGGTCGATCTGTGCATCGTAAACGGGTGCGTCGTCACGGCCGAAAGCGAAGCCAAGACTCGCAAGGCAATTCGCCGGATGGCGAAAGCGCATCCTCGGGCGGAGATCATAGTTGTCGGATGCTACGCAGCCAGGGCTGGAGAGGAAGCGGCGGCGATGCCCGGCGTCGTCGAGGTGGTGGCCGACAAACGACAAATGGCCGACCTGTTGGCCCGGCGCGGTCTGACCGACGCGCCGACGGGCATCGAACGATTCCCCTCTCGACGCCGCGCTTACGTCAAGGTGCAAGACGGCTGCCTCGCCGGTTGCAGCTATTGCATCGTGCCAAAAGTCCGCCCCTACATGACAAGCCGCCCAACGGATGAAATACTCGGCGAGGTTCGACGGCTGGTCGAAAACGGACACCGCGAGGTAGTGCTGACCGGGGTACACTTGGGCGCTTTTCCATCCCTTGCCGGGCTTGTCCGGCGAATCACCGATTTGCCGGGCGAGTTCCGCGTGCGGCTTTCGAGCATCGAGGCGGCGGAAGTCACGCCGGAATTGATTTCGCTCATGGTCGAACGCCGCGAGCGAATTTGTCCATTTTTACATCTTTCCCTCCAAAGCGGGTCCGACGCCGTGCTGCGGAGGATGAATCGCCGCTGGACGGCCGGCCGGTTCGTCAGCCGCTGCCGAGAGATCCATTCGGCGCTGGACCGGCCGGCGATCTGCACCGACGCGATTGTCGGTTTTCCGGGCGAAACGGAGGCGGATTTCGAGGCCACCTGCCGTGCGATCGAAGAGGCCGGCATCGCCAAAATTCACGTATTCCGCTTCAGCCCTCGGCCGGGAACCGCCGCCGCCGAAATGCCGGACCAAATCGTAAACAACGTCATCGACCGAAGGGCGGGCATTTTGCGGGATATGGGAAACCTGGCCCGCCGGAAATTCTGTCGCACACTCATTGGACGACAACTACATGTGATTGTCGAATCCACGCTAAGCGGACGCCCTGGGTGGGTGGCGGGTACTTCGGAACATCATATCCCGGTTATCTTCCTAGGCGACGAGGGGCTTATAGGCAAATTGGTCGCCGTCGCCGCCGATTCCGAGGAAGACGGTCGGATCGTGGCGCGAAATATCTCCGACATCCCCAAATAAACGATTAGGGTGAATCCAATCTGGCGTCGCCAAGCGGGTTTTGCTACACTCCCGCCTCATTTTTCCGCACTAGCTATATGCAGGAGGGGAATATGAGAGGAAAACACATCATCCGGTCGTGGACGGCCCTTGGCGTATTGGTTGCTTCGTGCGCGGTTGCTCGGGCAGCGCCGTTCTGGAGCGATCTAATCCCGATGAGCAATGTGGACGCGGACCCGGAAAAGGCGTATCGCCTCGACGAGCAGAACGGCCCGTGGATGATTCTCGCGTGCAGCTTTTCGGGCGAGGGGGCGGAAAATCAGGCCCGCGAATTGGTCCTCGAGCTAAGGAAGCGGTACAAATTGCCCGCCTACATATATCGCGCCCGATTCGATCTCGGCGAGGCACAAGGTCGGGCGCTCGACCGCTACGGAAAACCGATCAAATGGCGATACAAAAAATACGCCGAGAAAGACAAGGCGGAGATCGACGAAGTTGCCGTAATGGTCGGCAACTATCGCTCGGTCGAAGACGACGACGCGCAAGCGGCGCTGAATAAGCTCAAGAACGCCAGACCGAAATGTCTGGAAGTAAAGGAAGGCCAAGGCACCCACCAGTCGCTGACCGGCTGGCGCATGATCCAAAGCAAGGTCTACGAGGCCATCGGCAGCGAAAATCGCAAAAAGGGACCGATGGGCCACGCCTTCGTTACGACCAACCCGCTGCTGCCGCCCGATTATTTCGTCCAAAAAGGCGTCTCGCCGGACATACTCGCGCTTAACGAGGGCGTTCCGTACAGTTTATTGGATTGTCCCGGCAAATACACCGTTCAAGTGGCGACGTTCAAGGGAAAGGTCATCCTTAAGCAGAACGAAATTCAAGACATCGAAGAGGGGAGAAAGGAACTGGAAAGCGAATTGGCCACCGCCGCCATGAAAGCGGACGCCTTGACCAAGGCGCTGCGCATGAAGGGGTACGAGGCATACCAATTCCACGACCGCTACGCGAGCATTGTCACGGTGGGCAGTTTCAACTCTGTCGGCGTGCCCCGCAGCGACGGAAAGATCGAAATCGATCCCAGAATTCACCGCATCATTCAAATCTTCGGGCCGGACCACGAGGCCAACGCGGAAATTTCCGGCGCGTTGAAGCGGCAAGGCATCACCGGGACCTTGGGGACGCCCGTTAAAGACGTGGTGGGCATTCCACTCGACGTTCAGCCGATTCCCGTCGAGGCGCCAAAGCGGCCGCTCGGTTCGCCGTGGAAATAATTGTTTTTCAGGGGCGTCGGCAATCGACCATCGGCCGCCAATCATGCTTGTCATCGGCACCGCCAACCGGAAAAAAGGGCTGGAATTGGCGGACTTGATTCGTCCGGTCGGCCTCGATATACAAACGCTGGCCGACTTTAACGACGATTATCGAGTCGTCGAAAACGGCGAGAGTTTCGCGGCCAACGCTTGCTTGAAGGCCGCCGGATACGCGCGGCGCCTGGACCGTTGGGTTTTGGCCGACGACAGCGGATTGGCCGTCGACGCCCTGGACGGGCGGCCGGGCATTTTCTCGGCCCGCTACGCAAGCTCCGCCGCCGGCGACGAGGAAAACAACTCCTTTTTGTTGGAGCAATTGGGCGATATGCCGCTGCGGCAGCGGACGGCGCGATTCGTTTGCCACGTGGCATTGTCCGATCCGAGCGGCGAAATTCAGGCGCGATGCGAGGCGGCCTGTCGCGGACGCATTATCTTCCAGCCACGCGGAAGCGAGGGGTTCGGCTACGATCCGCTCTTCGAAATCGTCGAATATCATCGTACTTTCGCCGAATTGGGACATCGGGTAAAGGCTGTCCTCAGCCACCGCTCCAGAGCGATTTGCCGGCTGATTCCCCGGCTCATGCTGCTCGCCGATTCCAGTTGCATTTAGGGCAACCGGTCACCGGGGTCTGTCCCGATTTTCGCGGTTCGGGGACTGTCCCGATTTTCGCGGTTCGGGGACTGTCCCGATTTTCGCGGTTCGGGGACTGTCCCGA
>JAFGLH010000154.1 GCA_016928165.1 Pirellulales bacterium
CTTGCACGCACCTTATTTCGCGGCAAAACCAAGCTGGTGCGTGCAAGCACGCACCCTACAGTGGTTTTCCGCAACAGAAACTAATTACCCCACTTTTCCGAAGACCATTCGCCCGGCGCTGGTTTGCAGGACGCTGGTGACGGCGACGGAAATGGTTTGATTGATTTTGTCGCGGCCGCCCTCGATGACGACCATCGTTCCGTCTTCGAGGTATCCGACGCCCTGGCCCGGCTCCTCGCCGGCCTTGACGATGCGGACCTCGATTTGCTCGCCGGGTAGAAAGACCGGCTTCAGCGAGTTGGCCAGGTCGTTGAGGTTGATGACGATCACCCCCTGCAACTTGGCGACCTTGTTCAGGTTGTAGTCGTTGGTGATCAACTTGCCCTGGAGGTGCTTGGCCAGGGCGACCAGTTTAAGATCAACCGTCAGCCCGGAATACTCCGGCAGATCGTGATCGTGGATGACCAACTCGATGTCCTTGTTGTTCCGCAGGCGGTTGAGGATGTCCAGCCCGCGGCGACCGCGGCTCCGGCGGAGCCGGTCGGAGCTGTCGGCCACCGCCTGCAACTCGCTGATGACGAACTTGGGCATGATGATCTGGCCGTCGAAAACCTGTGTTTCCACCACGTCGGCGATCCGCCCGTCGATCACCGCGCTGGTGTCGAGAATGCACGGTTTCAGCCCCTTAACCTCCTTGGAGAACTCGATATAGGGGATGATGAAGCGGAAGTCGTTCCTGGTTTGCATCAAGAGGCTGATGCAGACGTAGCAGAGGATCAACCCCAATACCGCGCGGACGGGGTATTGCCACTGATCGCCGATCAAGGGAAACAGGGCCAAGCTGAGAATATAGGCCAAGAACAAGCCGACCAACAGGCCGAAGAAGACGGCGGTTATGGCGTCGAGCCGTTTGCGGCTGATGGAGACGTCGGCGATGATGACAAGCAGTGACAGCAATATCAAACCGCCAAAGATTCCCCATGCCGCGGCGGAGGAGCTTTCCTCGACGGGGCCTAGTTGCAGGAACGTGACCCCCAGCCCGGCCGCCACGAGAATGAATGCGCAGCGGAGGATGATAAGACCCATGATAAATACTCCGGGGGTAAATACGAATAATCGGTATACAGTTGTCGGCGTTGAGTATTCTGATGGATGGCCGGCAAACAAATCAATAAAAAAACCGACAACCGACAATCGACAACCGCCAACTGAAGGCTCATTGTATAAATCGGCAATATCGAGCGGAAGCGCCCCCCCTTTATTACTTTTTTGTTTCCGGCCACAATTACCGGCATGAGCAAAAACATATCCTCCCTTGTCCAATTGGAATCCGCCGCCAAGTCGGGAAAACTCTCGGCGTCGGCCGCGACGAACATCCGCAAATGGCTCGAAGAGCCGTATCTCGGCGAGTACGCCCCCCAAGTGGCAGAGCATCTCGCGGACGAGAAATGGCCCGAACTTGAAGAGGCCTTCTGGACCATCATCCCCTTCGGCACCGGCGGGCGTCGCGGACGGATGTATCCGATCGGCTGCAACGCCATCAACCGGCGGACCATCGGCGAGACCGCCCAGGGCCTGGCCGATTACGTCAAGGACCAATCCGCCGCCGAGACGGGCAATCCGAGTCCGTCGCTTTCCTGCGCCATTGCCTACGATACGCGGCATCGCTCCCGAGAGTTCGCCGAGCTTTGCGCGGAGATCATGGTCGAGGCCGGTTTTCGGGTCCATTTTCTCGACGGATACCGGAGCACGCCCGAACTGTCCTTTGCCGTTCGGCACTTAAAATGCGATTGCGGAATAATCATCACCGCCAGCCACAACCCGCCCAGCGACAACGCGGTGAAGGTCTACGGTCCAAGCGGAGGGCAATTTGTTCCGCCCCACGACGTGGATTCGATCGCACGGATGCGGCAAGTGACGTTCGTCAAACGGACCCCGTTCGCCGAGGCCCTGGCCGACGGACGCATCGGCTATTGCCAAAAAGATGTGGACGCGGCGTTTATCGGCGCGGTATTGGCCCAGAGCGTCCCCGGCCCGCGAGACTTAAACATTCTCTATTCGCCGCTGCACGGCGTGGGGGCGTCGGCCGTCGTGCCGGTCCTTTTGGAAGCGGGCTTCAAGCGGGTGGAAATCTTCGCTCCCCACGCCGAGCCGAACGGGGATTTTCCAAACGTGCCGAACCACGTGGCGAATCCCGAGAATCCGGCCGTTTTCCAGGCGATGATCGAGCACGCCCGGGAAAGCGGCGCGGAATTGATCCTCGCCACCGATCCCGATTGCGATCGGCTGGGATGCGCCGTGCGCCGCGCGCTCGATGCGAAGGCCCCTTGGACGACATTGACGGGCAATCAGCTCGGGGCCTTGTTGGCCGATTTCCTGCTCGACGCCCGCCGCTCGGCCGGCGCGCTGACGCCGGAGCATTACGTGGCGAAAACGCTCGTCACCACCGAGTTGACTCGGCGGGTGGCCGATCATTACGGCGTGAAGACAATCGGCGACCTGCACGTCGGCTTCAAGTGGATCGGCGCGGCGATGGACGCCCGCGGCCCCGAGCGATTCGTCTTCGGCACGGAGGAATCCTACGGCTTTCTGGCCGGCGACCACGTTCGCGACAAGGACGCGGCGGTCGCCTCGCTGCTGACGGCCGAGCTGGCCGCCCGGCTCAAAACGCGGGGAAAAACGCTCTATCAGCGGCTCGACGAATTGTTTCTTCAACACGGCTGTTTCAGCGAGGGGCAAATCAACCTCAAGATGCCGGGCGAAAAGGGAATGGAGGACATGCGGGCGCTGATGAGCGGTCTGCGCTCCAATCCGCCTTCCTCGCTGGGGGGAATAAAAGTCGCCGGCATCCGCGACTACCTGAAACTCGGTCCCAAGGGCGACCTGATTATCTTCGACCTGGAAGCGAAGGGCAACTACGCGGCGGTGCGTCCTTCGGGCACGGAACCGAAGGTCAAGTTTTACTTGTTCGCTCACGACCCGCCCTCGACCGCCGATCTCGAATCGACCAAGGCCGCGCAGGAAAAGCGGCTCGCGGCGATGGGCGAAGATTTGCGGAGCCGTTCCATCGCGTGATTTTTCCGCAAAACGACAAAAGCCCACGGGTTGCAACCCGTGGGCTTTGTTTTCAGTTGCCGGGGTGGCAGTTCAACTGCCACTCCAACTAGCAAAGCGTCTACGAAAGCTTCTCCACTTCCTTTTCCGGCAGTTGCTTGACCGCCAGCGAGAGCATGATCCACGTCCAGCCGTAGAACAGCATCTCGATGCCGATCAGCAACCCCAGGATCCAGAACGAATCGGAGGGAAATTGCTTGTAGAGTCGATAGATAATCACGCCGAGCAGGAAGGTGACCAGTCCGTTCAGCAGCGTCCATCCCCAAAACGGGTATCGTATCGCCAAGGAGGAAACGATGCGAAAACCGCCGACCACGATGAAGAAAGCGGCGATGAACAAGGTCAACGCCGTGACGGTCTTCAACAGCGGCGTATCGATAATCATGAATCCGACGGCCGTGTAGAGGATGCCCACGAGAAGTTGGAGCATCACCCCGCTCCATTTTCCGGCCCAAAAGGCTTGAATGATGGTTGCCACGCCGGCGATCATCAACACCACGCCCAGCACCACCAAGGCGGCCACCGCGGTAATGCCCGGGTAGACAATCGCCACCATGCCGCAGACCATCAGCAGGATGCCGTAAAGAATCAGCCACCACCAATCGGCGCGGAGGTGTTTGAACTCTTGCTCCAGCAGTTCGCGGCCGACGAGATTTTTGCCTTCAGCGTTCATTTGTCCTGTCCTTTCGTGACGTTCGAGAATACGAGAAATCGCCCATAAAATGGTCTTCGAGGAAGATGTATTGTCCAACCCTAAAAGATAGGACGGAAATTCGATTCGACGGAAGGAAGGGGGTGTTTTTCCGGGGTCAAATCGAGTTTGCGACGGTCGTAGGGAATTGCGCGACTTTTCCGGCCGCGCTCGTCGATTCGGCGGCAAGCCGCTTCGCGATCCTCGCTTGCGCGTCGGACTGGCGCCCAATCGGCGGCGGGAGCAGTCATTGCCTTTTTACGTTCCGCGTTTATAATTGGCGTCTCGCGAACAAACCGTCAGAAATCGCCGATTCAGCCTTGACCACGGTTGCCCAAATCGCCGCCTTGCTCGAAGAACTCGCCCCGCCGCGGCTGGCCGAGGAGTGGGACAACGTCGGATTGCTGGTCGGCGACAAGAACCGGGAGGTCGAAAAGCTGATGACCTGCCTGACGGTCACGCCGGCCGTCGCGGCCGAGGCCGTCGAGCAGGGCGCCGACCTGATCGTCGCTCATCATCCGATCCCTTTCGTCGCCACCAAGCGGCTGACCTCCGATACGACGGTCGGCCGGCTTCTGTTGGAGCTGATGGCCGCTCGGATCGCGGTCTATAGCGGGCACACCGCGTTCGATTCGGCCGGCGAAGGGATTAACCAGCTATTGGCCGAAGGATTGGAACTGCGTGAAATCGTTCCCTTGACGCCGCACCCGGAAGGGCAAGGCACGGGCCGATGGGGGCGTTTGGACGAGCCGGTTCCACTCGGCGACCTGGCCGGGCGCTTGAAGCGGTTTCTGCGGATCGAGCGGGTGCAAATAGTCGGCCGGATCGGCCATTTGGTCCGTGCCGCGGCGATCGGCTGCGGCGCGGCCGACGAGTTGCTCGCCGCCGCCGTCGCAAACGACTGCGACGCGATGGTCCTCGGCGAGGCCCGGTTTCATACTTGTCTGGAGGCGGAGGCGAGGGGGATCAGCCTGCTCTTGCCCGGCCATTTTGCCAGCGAGCGGTTCGCGCTGGAGCGGCTGGCCGGCGCCATCGCCGCCCGCTTTCCCAAGCTAAACGTCTGGGCCAGCCGCAGCGAACGCGACCCGTTGCAGTGGGGATAAAAGAGATTCAGTATTGGAACAGCTTCTTCTCCTACTTCACAAAATCGTGGAAAGATGTTCTGATACGGTCTGAAATGGCGGAAGGATTCGCGCCGATGGAACGACCGGCAGACCCAACATTGGTTTTTAGGCAAAGAACGTCGGAAGCGACGCGCCGACGGGTGAGATTGCCGGCCGTCGCGGCCAACGCGGCCGACCACGCCACGATCGATCTGTTTTTGCAATCGGTGTTTCCGGGCCACTCGACGGCCGAGTTCCAGGCCTCGCTGGACGATCCGTTCTACGAGCCGCAAGATCGACTGCTGTTGAGGCAGCGGCGGCGGATAGTGGCCCACGTGCGTCTCGTCCATCGTGCGATGCACTTTGGTGCGGTGGTAATTCCCATAACGGGCATTGACCGATTGGGCGTCGCCGCGGAGTTCCGCAAGCGGGGATTGGGCGGACATTTGCTCCGCGCCGCCGAGGCGCGAATGGAGAGCGAGGGGGCGTTGCTGGGAGTGGTTCGGACCGCGAGCCCCGGTTTTTTCCGCCGTGCCGGCTGGGTCGATTGCCCGGCGGAAAGTTATCGCCGCGCCGACGCCTGCGCCCTGCTCGCCCGGCTTTGGGACCGCCGCCTGATTCACCGACGCCGCCGTCGCTTTCACATTCGTCCCCTGCTCCGTTGGGAATATCCCGCCTTGGCGCGGATCTACGCCCAAAACATTCTTCAATCGCAACTACGTCGAAAGGTCGGCCCGGGGCCGGACGCCGCGTTGCGCTGCCCGCCGATCATCGGTTGCACTGCCCACGGCCCGTTGGAAAGGACCGAAGCTTATTGGAAATGGCTGCTCGATCGACGCGCTTTCGGCCAACTCTTCGTGGCCCTCGAGGGGCTGGAATTGCTCGAAATAGACGAATCGAAGACGCGCGTCGTGGGCTACGCCGTCGCTCGGGGCGCGGAGATTCTGGAACTGATGGCCGCGCCGGACTGTCCCCGGGCGGCCGCCGAGTTGTTGGCCCGTTGTTGTTGCGAGGGCGTCGAGAACGGCCGCCATTCCATCATTCTGCACGCGCCTCGCTCGAGCCGGTTGTTCCGACTATTCGACGAGGCGGGCGGAGTCGGGCCGCCGCAAGACTCGGATCGGGGCGAGACCGACTTGATTCGGCTGCTCGATCCGGTGGGTATGTTGCGGCGCTTAAGCGGAGAGTTCGACCGCCGCGCGTCGGCGGCCGGATTGACGCGCCCGCTCGAACTAGGTTTTTTCGTCGAAGGACGGAAATACCGCTTGGAACTCGGCCTCGAGGGCGTCAAAGCCGACGCGCGAGGGATCGGCCGAAGCTACCTGCGGCTGAATCGGGCCGATTTCACCCGCCTCGTCTTGGGACAACTCGATTGGGACGCGGCCGTCGCCGATCGGCGGCTGGAGTGTTCCACCGCGCTGGCCGCGGCGGCGGGCCGCGCTCTGTTCCCGCGCTTGCCCTTCTGGCGGCCCCCGTGGGACGACCTGCCCAACACGGAACGGACTTAGAACGTGTTTGGAAATTGAAAAATTAGACCCCTCTCCCTTTGGGAGAGGGTTAGGGTGAGGGCCGATCGGCTGAAAAACATCGGAAGTTGACGACGCAATCCAAGCAGCCCTCACCCCCGGCCCCTCTCCCGCAAGCGGGCGAGGGGAGTAATTATTGCAAGGAGATAAATAGTATTAGCTGCCGTTCAAAAACAACTTCGGTTTTTCACGCGCCAACCGCCCTTGCCCCCGGCCCCTCTCCCAAAAAGAGAGGGGAGATTTTCAAAACACGGACTTAATCCGACCTCGCGCAAAAAGACACCTCCAGTCGTTCGATCTTCAGGGGACGGCCGCCTTCGTCGATCGTGATCTTCTGAGAATTTCCAACCGTAAATGCGGCGGATGGCATCAAATAATAAGATACCCTGAAGCCGTCCTTCGTCTCGGAGTCGAGATACCGACATGGGCAATCGTTCAATCGCGCCGCCGGACGGGAAGACGAGGTCACTTTCGATGTTTTTTCCGCAATGGAAAGAATGCAATCCCAATTTCCATCGGGCAGCGGGCCAACGTCGATCGACAGGGCGACCTTTTTTCCCTCGGCCGGCAAGGGAGGCCGGTATTTTTCGCCCGACGCGCGGATGTCGCGGTACGTAAGCCCCACGGAGCGGGGCAACTTGAGCAACCGGTCGAGCGAGTTCATCGCCCGCAGCGTGCTTTTATAGACCGGCCGGGGCCAGCCGGAGGGGTCGTCGGGGAAATAATTGAACAGATATACGGCGTCCGCGCCGCGCGAAAGGACCGCGGCGGCAGCGCCGGCGGCCAACTCGGGCGTTGCCGGCCGAGGTTTGAGCCGGCCGTGCGGACGATAGAGGATCTCCAATCCGCCGGCCAGCGCGACGTTTGTTCCCGTTAATAGTTCGCGCCAGCGTTCCATCGGGATGTCGAACTCGATCGTCGCCCAACGGGGCGTGGGCACGATGAGATCGATCAGCCCCTCCTTGGCCCAACCTACGGCGTCGAGTCCCATCGCCTTGGCCGTCTCGGGCCGGGAGGGGACGCGAACGCCGAGCCGGATCGGGTGCTCGCGCCGCCGGGCCGCCGCGTCGACCAGCTTGCGAACGCCGCGCAGCCATTCTGCCAGGATCGCGCCCCCCTCCTCCTCGCGGCCGTCGCGGAAAAGGAACGGCTCGCGCATGAAGTCCAACTCCAGACCGTCGATGTCGTAGCGGTCGAGCGTTTCGACGACGAGAGTTTTATAATAATCGCGGACCTCCGTCCGGGCGTAGTCGAGGCAGCGGCCGAAGTAGTTGTCCTTCGGGTCGATGCAATACCGCGGATTCTTCTTCCAAAACTCGCCGTGGAACGGATCGCCCGGATTGTTCGCGTTGTGGCAATCGTTCATCCGCAGGCTGATCCAGGGCGATACGCCTCGCCGGCGGCATCGCTGGAAGAATCTGGCCGGATAGTCGATCCCCTGTCGATGGACGGCCAGCATGGCGTCGAGCGTTTTGCGGCGTTTCTTGGCTTGTTCCGGCTTGATTGCGGCGAAGAAGGGCTGATCGTCGGGGCCGTCCGGGTCGTAGCCGTCCCACCAGGCGTCCCAGACATCGCTGCGATAATTGGTCCGCCGGGCGTTGGTGTTGCACAAAAGCGTTTTAACGCCCCAGTCGGCCAGCAGATCGACGTATCGGTCGATCGTCTCGCCCGCTTTCCCGTTCGGAATATGCTGCGTGTGGAAAAAGGTGGTGCAGTCGATATTCAGCATCAACCCTTCTTCCGCCCTCGCGGGAGCGATTAAGGGAAGAAGGCAAGCTGCTATGCATAAAAAGCGGCAAGGCATGGCGGTTTTATGAGAGACTATTCGGGGACGTCGAAGTCGAACCGCGTTTTGCCGTCGGCGGTCACTTCGATCGTCAGCGGTGATTTCGCGCCGCCGTATTCTTTCGCCCCGACCGGGACCGTGCGGTCGATCATCTTGCCGTCGGGCGATTCGACCTTTTCGCCGGTGGCGCGTTGGGCCTGGATTTCGACGCGGTGTTTGCCCAGCGGAACGCCGCCGCGATTCAGCGTGCGATAGTGGCCGTCGATGATCAGCGTCACGGTCATCGGTCCCTCGGTCCCCTCGATGGGTACGAAGCGAACCGTGCCCGAGGAGACCTTTTCGCCGCCGCAGGTGACGTCGCCTTCGAGGATTTTCCGGTCCAGGCCGCTTCCTTGGTTGCAGCCGAAGGGGAAAAGCAAGAGCAATGTTGCGCACGTCAGTGGCATTAAGAATCGCATATGATCCCTCGGATTTTGCGCGACCACCGGTCGCGGCTTTACAGGTTAAAATCCTTTGCCGTCGATGATTTCGCCGTTGGCGCGGGTGGTCAGGGCGGCCAGGACCGCCGCGTCGATGTCCTCGTTGATGAAGTGCGTGCTGCCGTCGCCCATCGCCGCGAAACATCCGTTCGGGTGCCAGCTCGACGGGCCGTTGTAGCGCGCGCCCCACGGGACGCTGCCGCTGCTCTCTGTATTCATTCCGCCTGGCAAGGTGTGCGGGCCGTTGATCCCTTCGTAAGTGTCGAGCATCCCCTGGCCGACCCAACTGAAACCGAGATGCGATCCGGCCCCGCCGCCGGTCACCTCGATCAGCATGATCGTGTGGGTGAGTCCGTCGGTTACGTCGTTCGGCTTGCAGGAGTAGATGCTGCCCCACATGCCGTCTTGCTTGCCGGTGCTGTCTCTCTTTCCGAAAGGCGTGCCCCAGTAACCGTCCGAATCGCAGGTCCAATCCTCCGAGTCGGATACGGCGGCGTAGTTCATCTGCGCGGTGTCTTCGTCGGGGTGCGACCCGTTTTGACCGAGACCGGTATATGCAATCAATTCGTAGGAATCTTGATCGCTCGGGCAGTGGTAGGTATTGATCTGCGTGGCCGCGTTGGAAAAGTTCGGTTCGTCGAGCGTGGAGTACTTCCAATCGAATCGCTCCCATATTCCTTGTTTTTCGAGTTGCGGAGTGATCAGCGCCGCCCAACCGGGACCGTAGTTCGCCCCATCGTAATCGCTCGGAAAAGGACCGCATTCCGTGCCCGTGCCTCCCGGAAGTCCGTAGATCATCGAGCCGGGCGGATAGCAGCCGTTTTGCGATTCGTAGTTGTGAATGGCCAGCGCGATCTGCTTGAGGTTGTTGCTGCATTGCGCCTGCCGGGCCGCCTCGCGGGCGGCCTGAACCGCCGGCAGCAACAGCGCGATAAGGATGCCGATGATCGTTATCACGACCAATAGTTCGACCAATGTGAAACCTTGAGCGGATTTGCGTTGGTGGCTAAGGAATGACGGTTTGGAGTACATGGCACGTTCCTTGGCGTGGATGGCCGGCAGATTGACGGCTTGCAGGCCGGGTCGCGGATTGGTAAAATAATTATCGGTGCAACGATTGGGCGTTCGAGAAGCTGGAGGAACCGGACCATGATCTATCGAGGACGAATCGAGAACGGCATGGCGGTGTTGGAGGGAGACGCACGTCCGGCTGACGGCACGATCGTGGATGTGGTGCCCGTCGAGCCGGCGGCGGCGCGCGATGAAGCAGACCCCCTGTACCGGCTGCTGGAGTTCGCGGTGCCGACGGGGATTCCGGACCTGGCCGAAAACCTCGACCACTATCTTTACGGCCATCCGAAGGTGAGCGATGCCGGGCCGTAATGCGGTATTCGTCGACAGTAGCGGGTGGATCGCGCTGCTTAACGCCGACGACCGATGGCATTCGCGGGCGCTGGAAGAGTTCAGGCAAGTCCTAAAGGCAGGTTGTCCCGTCTTCACAACCGATTGGGTGTTCGCCGAGTCCGGCAACGGCCTGGCGAGGACTTCCGCGCGATTGAAACTCCCTGCCGCGGTCGAGAAGTTCTCAGCCTCGCCGACGGCACGCTTGGTCCGAACCGACGGCGGCCTTTTCCGAGATGCCCTCGACTTGTACGCTCGCGCCACCGACAAATCCTGGGGACTTGTCGATTGCGCGAGCTTCGTGGTCATGAGACGGATGCACATTCTAGACGCCTTCACCACCGATCGTCACTTCGAGCAGGCCGGCTTCCGGCGTCTCTTGACGCCGAAGCCGCGCTAAACGATTCAGGTAGTGCGACGGACTGCCGGCCATCTTCGTCCAGACGGCCAAGTCAGTCCGCCAGCACTTCTGATCCAAATCATAAATCCTAAATCATAAATTTATCGCCGTTTCCTCCACGCATAGGCCAGCAGGCCAACCAATCCGGCGGCCAGCAGGGTCAGCGTCGAAGGCTCCGGCACCGGGGCATAGGCGCCGGGGATAATACG
The DNA here is from genome assembly GCA_016928165.1 of Pirellulales bacterium. Taxonomy (GTDB): domain Bacteria; phylum Planctomycetota; class Planctomycetia; order Pirellulales; family Thermoguttaceae; genus JAHIKV01. Next base: position 10,710 of record JAFGLH010000154.1, read on the forward strand.
GATGTAATCGACAACGATCGGACCGGCCGCTCCGGCCATGTCGCCAATTTGCAGACGATTCCAAGTTTGACCTGAACTTTGTTTACCGACATCCTCGCTGATAAGCTCGCCGTCACGCCAGACGTAGTAGGTGTCGTCGGATGCCTTCTGAGCAATGCGGAAGGTGTGAAAATCGTCGTCATTGGCGTTGTCGTCAATGATTGTCCGAGCCGCTTGGTCCCAGAGCGTTTTTTCGTTGACTGGAACCAATGCCGAGTATTTGTCGCTCGAATCATCGTTGACAACAATATATGTGCCACCGGTGTATGTATTCCACACATCGGCTCCGGCGCTCTTCATCCGAATCTCGACCGTGTATCCGGACGCGTCGGTGATGTTCCGCCACACACTCCCGTCCCTGTCCCACGTTGTTCCCTCTCCGTAGGCGGAAATAATGGTGCCGTAATAATTGTCGCTGGAGTTGAACGGCAAGGTAATCGTTCCGTCGCCGTTGACGGTCAGGCCGCCCCGCATGAACGCCCAATCGTTGCCGGCGTTAGTGTCCAAATCCTGAGCGCATGGATCGGCGTCCATTTCATAATTCCAGTTGAAGTCGGCGGAGTCCTTCGTGTCGCCGATGAATTCGGCGTTCGCCGCTTGCGGGCCGGCAAAGAAAACCGCCGTGCAAACAACAATAGCCAGTGAAAATAACGTGCGTTTCATTTTTTCGCTCCTAAAAAAGTTTATGTAACCCCGAATACAATTTCATCGGTAACGCTTAATGCTCCATAGGCGGTTTCTCCTTTGTTTTATCAGCGCCGTCGGGCGCATGAGCGGCGGGTGTATGTTTCGGCGGCGCATGCGCGCCGGCGGTAATGCGGACGTAATCGACCTCGTTCGGCCCGCTGCCGAGGACCATGTCGCCGAATTGGACCCGATTCCAGCCCGTAAGCTGGAAACCTTCGGAGAGCCGAACGAGCACGCCGTCGCGCCAAACGTGGTATTTGTCGCCGCCGGGTTCCCGGGCGATGCGGAATACGTGAAAATCGTCGTCGTTGCGGTTGTTGTCGATTAGATATTTGGACTGAGTGTCCCAGAGCGTGCTTTCTTTCGTGACAGCGACAATGGATGATTTTTCTGCCGTGGAATCAACCGCCAATAAATACAGCCCCAGATTGTGGCCATACCACTCGACTGTTCCGACCACCTTGACGCGCAGCTCGACCGTGAAGCCGGTGTCCTGATTTATGTTGTTCCAGACGTGGCCGGTTGCATGTTCCGGGTCGCCAGGCCCGCCGCTGACCAGACAGCCCATGCTCTCTCCGGCGGCCGCCAGGGTGGCCGTCCCGCCGCCGTTTACTTGCACGGCCCCGCGGAGCAGTTTCCAGTCCGGCCCCGGATTGGCGTCCAAATCCTGCGCGGCCGGATCGACGTCCATTTCATATTTCCAGGCGAACTCGGCCGAATCCATGGCGGGCATGGAACCATTGGTCGTAGCAACGCGAGGCATTTGTCGGACGAACTTCGGCGGAGTGGCAGGGTGCGTGAAACGCAGTGTGCCACTGGCTAAGCCAGTGTTGCCCGCCGTTGTTTTGTCTTGGTGCGTGCCAGCACGCACCCTACTTACTCGAATCATCTCATTTTCGCGCAATATCATACCGCCCTCACCCCCGGCCCCTCTCCCGCTTGCGGGAGAGTGGAGATTTGCTTGCACCCGTACCGAGCCTTGGAAAACGTGCGAGGTGGTGTCGCCGCTTTCATTAACTTCAACGCCGAACTCCGTGCCGAGGTCGGTGACGACGGCCGTGGGGGTTGTGACGACGAAGGGATTAGGGATTAGGGATTGGGGATTAGGGGATTTCTGATTTCCAACTTCCGATCTCTGAACCCTGAACCCTGTACTCTTGGTTTCCACTCTCGCCGTTAGTTTTCCCCGTTCGAGAAAGCCGCCGGCGGAGGATTCGACTTTGTACGCGCAGGGGCCTTCGAGGATTACCTTGGCCCCGGATTTATAGGTGATTTCCATCAATCCGGAGGCCAGGGAATATCCGCGATCCAGCGGGACCGACGCGCCGACGATCGTCCGCGTGTCGGGGTCGGCCCAACGGCAATCCTTCATGCCGGTGACGCGGCCGACGAAAACCAATTCCTGTTGGTCCAATGGACCGGAGGTTGTTGAGCCGCGGCTGTCGGCGGTGAAGATGAAGATGTCGCGGTCGTAGTTGATTTTGTAGGCCCAGGCCCCCAGCAACATCAAACACAGAATCACCGAGGCGACCATGTAGGAGAAAACCGGCCCGCCGACAAATGGAGAGGAGAGAGGAGCGGGGAGGGAGGACAGCGGGGGCCGATCGGAAATCGCCGAATCGCCGAATCGCCAAATCTCCAGATCGTCGTCGGCAGGTTTAACGATCGACGGATCCGGCGGCAAGTCCGCGCCGCTCTTGGACTTGACGGCAAGAGAGCTTTTCCGCTCCCAGGAGATTAAACCGCACATGGCCGAATACCGCGCGTAGAGCGAGACGGCTCCCGGATGTAGTTCGACCAGCTCCTCCAGTCGGGCAACGTCGCCCGGAGAAGAATTCCCCTCGTTGATCGACCAGAGCAAGTCGAGCAACTCATCTCGCGTTGGATCGGGAATGGTCACTGTCGGTCGCTTTTCATCTTGGCGGAAATGCAGTCGAATAATACGCGGTGTATTCTTTTCAGGGATTTGTAGATGCCGTCGGCGCTGCGTCCCAGGGCGGCGGCGACCGTCTGGACCGTGGCCTCGTCGTCGTAGCGGCGATCGATTAAATCGCGGTCGGCGGGCCTGAGTTCCTCGACGCATTCCGACAGCGCCGTCTGCAACGACCCCGATTTTTCGGCGACGGCGGCCATTTCGGGCGCGATCTTGTCGAGAAACATTTCGCTGAAGGCGGGCACTTTGCGGCCCCGCTTCTCGCGCGCCTTGCAAGCCTCGAAATACGCCACTCTACAGGCCCAGGCGAAGAAGTTCGTTCCCATCCGATACTGTTCCCGCTTTCGCCAAATGATCAGGTTGGTCTCCTGAAGCACGTCCTCGGCCAGGTCGCGCGAGCAGAGCAGTCCGGTCAAATAGACGAACAGCGACCGCTGGCAACCGCCGATCAGTTGGACAATCCGCTCGTCGCGCTGTTGTTCGTTCATGGCGAGTTTCCCGCCGTCGGCCCACCCATTTCACCGAGGTTTATGACACGTGGAAAAAAGCGGCGTTCCCCCGCCGAAATCGGTCTGCGTCAATGAATATTCGCTCAACTGTTATCTTACCCAGTGAGAAGCTCGATTTTGGAAGTTTGATTGACGTGGAATTTCGAGAATTTTCAGGCCGCAGGCCGTCGGACGACGTAAGTTGCGCCCCTTCAAGTTGTTGCGGCCGGGCGACGAGAGGCGAAGGGGGCAAGTGCAGTACGATGGCGGGGCGGCCAGGCGCCGGCCCGAGGGTGGACATCCGAAGAGGAAACGACGAGCGAGCGGCGAACTACTCGCGATATAAGCCGTGCGTTTCGATGTACCGTTCGACCGCCGGCGGGACGCGGTAACGGATGCTGCGTCCCAATGAGACGAGGCGGCGCAATTCGCCGGCGCTGATGTCGATCTGGGGCATCTCGGCCCGGTGGCGGCGGATCAACTCGATCCGCTCCGGCCCGGCGACTTCGCGGAGATGGTCGAAATCGACCGGCACGACGCCTGGCCGGCTCACCGCCACCGGAACGGCCAATTCGCAAACCCGGGAAGCGTCGCGCCATTGGGGAAGGTCGAACAGCATGTCCGCGCCCATCAGGAAGAACAATTCTCTCGTTGGGTCTTCCGCGCGAAGATAGGCGAGCGTATCGACGGAATAATTCACTCCGCCCCGGTCGATTTCGCGGCGGCAGATCGAGAAGGCCGGATTGCCGGCCGTGGCCAACTCCAGCATGGCGAGTCGATGTTCGGCGTCGGTCGGGCGGCGGTCCCGCTTGTGCGGCGCGACGGCGGAGGGCAAAAACCAAACCTCGTCCAGTCGGCATTGCTCCCGGCAACACTCCGCCAACAGCAGGTGTCCGTTGTGGATCGGGTCGAAAGTGCCGCCAAGGATTCCCAACCGCATTTTTTATTCTTTACTGGACTTTTGCAAATTCGAAAACGAAAGTCCCCTCTCCCTTTGGGAGAGGGTTAGGGTGAGGGCCGATCGGCTGAAAAGCATCGGAAGTTGACGATGCAATCC
>JAFGLH010000155.1 GCA_016928165.1 Pirellulales bacterium
AAGGGACTTGACGGAGACCGAAAGATTGCGTGATAATCGTTCGAGGAATCGCCCTCCTCTTTTCAACTGTCAAAGGGACATCTTCCGAATAGCTGCAACTATTTCAACTCGGCGCGGACCTGCAATCGTCGTTTCGCGTTCATGTTAAGCAACCGAACGGTTGCTCGACCCGTGGGTGTTTTTCCGATGATCCGCAACTTATCCCATCTAAAATGATCGCTCCATGAATCTTTTCGAGGGTTGAATAGTGAGACAACTTGATGGGTGACGGGATCAATGCTTGTAAGGTTTGGCCCTTTGTAAAGATTGCACCGATCACAGGCCAGCGCGAGATTCGAGGGATCGTCGTCGCCGCCGTGTTGCCGAGCAATCACATGCTCAATATGGAATGGCGCAAACGGCACGGCCGCTTGAGGCAAATGACAGTATTCGCACCGATCACCCGCCCGACGTCGAACCAATTCTCTAACGGTGAGGTCCATCAGGTTTTAGTTCGTTTGGCGAGAATGGCGCGGGCACGGGCTTGTAGAATGGCGATGAGGTCTACCGCCTCGATGTAATCCTCGTACTCGGCGCGCTCTTCCGGGGATAATTTACCCTCGTTGGCCTTCTCGGCCAATTCTTCGATGTGGGTTTGCGTCTCGGCATCGGCGCGGAGCGCGACCAACCGCTCGGCAACCTCGGGCGTAAAGCACTCGGTTACCGGAGCAAGCAGGCGATCAAGATATCCTGTATCAACTGTAGCCATATTATTAGTATACTACGATGGTGGATGCAAGACAATCAGAGATAAATGGCGGTTTTTTAACTCCGTATACTCTCCGCCATCGCCCGGATGAACTCGGGCGTCGTGCCGCAGCAGCCGCCGATCAGTGTGGCGCCGGACTCGATGAGTTGCGGGACATAAGAGGCGAACTCGGCGGGCGTTTGGCGATAAATGACATTGCCGTCGATCACCTCCGGCAACCCGGCGTTGGCCTTGATCCAAATCGGACGATCGGTCGCAGCGTGCAATCGGCGGCAAACCGCTACCATGTCGGCGACGCCGCGGCCGCAGTTGCTGCCGATCACCTCCGCCCCGGCGGCGGAGAGTTTTTCGGCGGCCTGTTCGGGCGTGGCGCCAAACATCGTGCGGTCCTTGTTCGGGCCGGAGTCGAACGTCATGCAGGCGACAACCGGCAAACCGGTTTCGCGGGCGGCGGCGACCGCCAACGAGGCTTCAATCGGATCGGACATCGTCTCGACGACGATCCCGTCCGCGCCGGCGGCGGCAATCGCCCGGGCCTGTTCGGCAAACGCCGCCCGCAACTGATCCTCGGTCGCTTGTCCGCTCATCAACAACACGCCGCTGGGACCGATCGAGGCGAATACTTTCGCCCGGCCCGCGGCCGCGCGGAGCGAGATTTCCACGCCCGCGCGGTTGATCTCGGCGACTTTGTCGGCCAATCCCTTTTTCGCCAACGTGAAGCGGTTGGCCCCGAAGGTGTTGGTCAGGATCACGCGGCTGCCGGCCGCGACGTAGGAGCGGGCCACCTGTTCTACCTTATCCGGCTCGGAGAGGTTCCAAGCGTCGGGACACTCGCCGACGGGCAGACCGAGCCGTTGCATTTCCGTCCCCCAGGCCCCGTCGGTCAAGACCGGCCCGGCGGAGAGGAGTTGTTCGATAGTTGGGTGCATTATTCTGAATGCCTATGTTGTATAAAACTCGCGCACGCGCATCAACACGTCGAAGCCGCTCAGCTTCAGACATTCTTCAAGGCAGACCATCGCCGGGTGGTCGGGCGGGAGCAGATCGTACTTGCGCTTGACCGAGCCGATCACCATGTCCAGCCCCAGCGGCATGACCTTCGTCAGAAACGCGCTTTCCAACGGACCCTTGACCGGCGAGCCGTCCGGACGCTTCGAGGGGAGCATGACGGTGAAATTGCTCAATCCGACCGAGGCGTGGAAGCCGGCGAAAAACTCGTCGCCGTGGATCAGCTCCATCGCCGCGACGAGCCGATGGATGTTCCCCTCCGAGTCGCTGCCGAGCGGGGCTATGCCCGGGTCGATGATGCAGTCGTCGTTGGTCGCGCCGGGACATCGTTCGAGAAACGAAGCGACCATTTGCCGGGCCGCCTGGTGGGTCTCCTCGGCCGTGCGGCAAGACTTCGATTTACCCTCCACCACGTTTTCGGAAACCAGCAGGATCGGCTTGAAGGGGCAGATTTTATACAGATCGAACATCTCGGTCCGCAGCGCGCTAATCGAGTTGAGGACCGGCTTCGCCCCGCCGGCTCGGTCGAGGTCGTAGGCCTCCAGTCCGGCCTTGGCCAGCTCTGGGTCGGGCGTGTCGATCGACAGCGGCAGGGCCGTCACCCCTTGTATCCGCCGGACCATTTCGGCCATGAACTCGCCCGGCCGGGGGCCGATGTTCACGTCTATGTACTTCGCGCCCTTCTCTTCCTGCATCTTGGCGATCTCCAGGATGCCGTCAATATCGCCGGCCTCGAACAGCTTGTGCGTCGAGGGAACCGAGTCGTTTATCGTTTCGCCGATAATGGTCAGTGTGGGGATAGGCATGGAATAATCCTCTGTTGGCGTAGGACCTAAAGAAATCAATGAACTCGTCGAGTATTGTTCGCCGGAAATACGGCTATAGTGGATATTGGCCGGGGCGGCAGTAAAGCAATTAAACCGTGGCTGGGACGGCAGTTAAGCAACCAAACCACGGCTGGGACGGCAGTTAAACCGCCACCCCATCTTTAATATCCCCCAAACATGTTCCACTGCAAATATGCCGGTAATGTATATAACGAGAGGAGATTCCGCAACGGACACCCGTAGAGAGGGTGCAAAGACCCACCGAGAATTTTTTCTCTTCCAATATCTTCGGAAAAGAAATAAAATAGGGGCCTTTGACGTGCCACATTACATAGCGGCTGATCGGGCAGTAAGGGCAAGGTAACCGACCGATCACAAATCGTCAGAGGCCCCACGGGCCAGTCGCTTTGTTCCGGCGAATCGTTCGCTTCGCCGTTGCCCCTCTTGTTAAGCATTTGGTGTGCCATTTTCCCGCTTTTCTTGACGAAAAACCTTTTTGATTGCGGCAAGTAATTGCGCAACAGAGACTTAAGCATATGCCGATTGCTTGGCGGCGCCGTTTTTCGTCCGACCGCGACCATATGCCGATATGGGTGATTTTGCTACAGTCAGTTCGACAATGATGCAACAAGTCAATAAAATGGCCATTCCAGAACGAATTGAAAACGTCGAACAGCTCGAAGAATTGCTCTCTCGACCGACGCCGGGCGTCGTTTCGACTTTGAAACGGCTCGACGGGGACGTAATTATCCTGGGCGTCGGCGGCAAAATCGGACCGAGTTTGGCTCGGATGATTCGTCGGGCGGACGAGCAGGCCGGACGCGGCCGCCGCGTTATCGGCGCGGCGCGGTTTTCCAAGCCCGATCTACAACAACGGTTGGAGGCGGACAGCGTCGAAACGATCCGTTGCGATCTACTCGACCGGGAATCGCTTTTCTCCCTGCCCGAGATGCCCAATGTACTCTATCTCGCGGGGATGAAGTTCGGCTCGACCGGCCGGGAAGGGGCGACTTGGGCCGGAAACACCTATTTGCCAGGCATGGTTTGCGAAAAGTTCCGCCAGAGCCGAATCGTCGCCTACTCCACGGGAAACGTTTATCCACTGACGCCAGTCGCGTCGGGCGGCTCGGTCGAAAGCGATCCGCCGGCCCCGATCGGCGAATACGCCATGAGTTGCCTCGGACGCGAGCGGATGTTCGGATATTTCAGCGAGAAATTCGACGTCCCCGTTTCGATTATCCGCTTGAACTACGCCAACGAGATGCGTTACGGCGCAATTGTCGATATAGCCGTAAAAATCTTGGCCGGAGAACCGATCGACGTGACGATGGGCTATTTCAACGCCGTTTGGCAAGGGGACAACAACGCGATGACCCTTCAGGCGTTCGACCATGCGGCGTCGCCGCCGAAGCCGATCAATGTCACCGGACGGCAGACGCTGAGCGTGCGCGAGGTCGCCGGCCGATTGGGAGAATTGATGGACCGCCCGGTGAAGATTGTCGGCCGAGAGGCCCCCGACGCGCTGCTGAGCAACGCATCGCTGGCCTACAGCCTGTTCGGACCGCCGCTGGTGGACGAATCCCGGCTAATCAAGTGGATCGCCGACTGGACGCTCCGCGGCGGTCCAAAATTGGATAAACCGACGCATTTCGAGGTCAGAAACGGACGGTTTTGACGAGATGACTAAAACTATCGACCCGGCGATACGCGAGTTGATTCTTCAAGGCTTGGCCATTCCGGCTTGCCCGTTGGCGTTGAATGTCGAGCGGCGATTCGACGAGCGTCGGCAACGAGGGCTAATCCGCTATTACGAGGCGGCCGGGGCCGGGGGGCTGGCCGTCGGAGTGCATACCACGCAGTTCGCCATCCGCGATCCGAAGATCGGACTTTTCAAGCCGGTCTTGAGCCTCGCGGCCGATGAGTTCGATCGGCTCGACGCCCGGCGCGAGCGGCCGCTGGTGCGGATCGCGGGGCTTTGCGGCGATACCCGTCAGGCGGCGGCCGAGGCCGAACTGGCCCGGCGGCTGGGATACCACGCCGGACTGCTCAGCCTGGCCGCCATGCGGGAGGCCGACGACGACGCCTTGCTAAATCACTGTCGGGCGACGGCGGATGTTATTCCCGTGGTTGGATTCTATCTTCAACCGGCCGTCGGCGGGCGAGTCCTTTCGCATCAATTCTGGCGGCGATTCGCCGAGATCGAGAACGTCGTCGCGATAAAAATTGCCCCCTTCGACCGCTATCGCACCTTGGACGTAATCCGAGCGGCGGCCGCCTCCGGCCGCGACGACATTGCGCTGTACACCGGAAACGACGACCACATCATGCTCGATCTGCTGACTACCCATCGTTTTCAGATCGGCGGGCGCACGGTCGAGCGGCGGATCGTTGGCGGGCTGCTCGGCCACTGGGCCGTTTGGACGCGCCGCGCGGTCGAATTGTTCGAGCAATGCCGAACGATAGCCGAAAGCGGAGAACCGATCCCGCCCGAGATGCTGCGGCTGGCCGTCGAAGTGACCGACGCGAACGCCGCGTTGTTCGACGCCGCCGGCGGTTTCGCCGGTTGCATCGCCGGCATACACGAAGTGCTTCGTCGGCAAGGATTGCTCGAGGGGATTTGGTGTCTCGATCCCAACGAAACGCTTGGCGCGGGGCAAGCCGCGGAGATAAATCGCGTCTATCGCGATTACCCGCACCTGAACGACGACCGCTTCGTGGCGGAACATATCGACCAATGGCTGGCCGAATGATGCTTGATCCCGCAACAATACTGAAGCAGTTGGTCGCGATTCCGAGCGTCAATCCTTCGGATGGCGAGGTGGACGGAGAGCTTTTCGGCGAGGCCCGGCTGACCGTTTTTTTGGACGCAACTTTTTCGCGGATCGGTCTGAAAACGTTTCGACAACCGGTCTCTCCGGGTCGGGAGAACTTAATAGCCCGACTCGACGGCGAAAACAACGATCGGCTTCTGTTGCTCGACGCCCATCAGGACACCGTTTCGGTTGAAGGGATGACGGTCGATCCGTTTCGGCCGCTGGAACGCGACGGCAAGCTCTATGGCCGCGGCGCTTGCGACGTGAAAGGGGGCATGGCGGCCATTATCGCGGCGGTCGCCCGGCTGGCTGAAGAGCGTCCAAGTCCTCGACCGACGATCGTCGTCTCTTGCACGGTGAACGAGGAACACGGCTTCAGCGGCGCCGAGCGGTTGACCGATCTGTGGAAAGAGTCTGGCGGCGAAGCTATCCCCAGACGGCCAGACGCGGCCGTCGCGGCCGAGCCGACCGGGCTGGATGTGGTCGTCGCGCACAAGGGCGTTATCCGTTGGCGATGTCGCACACACGGCCGGGCCGGACACAGCTCGCGGCCGATAGCCGCCGACAATGCGATCTATCGGATGGCGCGCGTGGTCGCGGCTATCGAGCGATACGCGGACGATTTGGAAACTTCCGCTCCGTCCCATTCGCTTTGCGGCCGAAGGACGCTTGCCGTCGGCGCGATTCGCGGCGGAACGGTCGTAAACACGACGCCGGAACGATGCACGATCGAGATAGACTGTCGGATGCCCCCCGGCGAAACGCCCGACGACGCACGAAAACACCTGATCGACCACCTGTCGCGGCCGTCGGTCGCATCGTTCGCATTGGAGCACGACTTGCCGTTTATGTCCGGGCCTCCCCTTTCGGATCGGGACAACGAACGATTGGCCGACCGGCTTATCGGGACGGCCGACGAGGTGTCGGCAGGACGGCGGCGACGTGGTGTGCCTTACGCCACGAACGCCGCGTTTTATTCGACGGCCGGAGTTCCGGCGGTGGTTTTCGGCCCCGGCTCGATCGAGCAGGCCCATACGGCCGACGAATGGATTTCGCTCGACGAGCTTCGTCAAGCGGTGGAAATCATCCATCGGTTTTGTCTCTCTTTCTCGTAATCAAAGAGATTGGTATATTCTTTATCTGTCCATGTTTAGCGGCCGTCGGCACGACGGCCGCTAAACGGAAAAAACCACCACTTGAAACTACTGTGCTTCCCAATAAACAACATTCGAGGCGAACTTTGCCCCCAGTTGTTTCCACCGCCGCGATTCCTCGCCACTGCGACCACGTGGCGATTTTATTTAACCCGAAGGCCGGGCCGAGGGATTCGCGGCAACGTGTCGAACGCTTGGCCGAATTGCTCGAAAAGGGGCGATTCACGACCGCGATGTATACCGACCTCGACGAGGCCGCTCGGCAGGCCAACCGCTGGCACGCCGATGGTATTCTGCGGGCTTTTGTGGGAGTGGGAGGGGACGGAACCGCCGCCGAACTGATAAACCGCACAAACGAGGGCGTCCCGTTAAGCTTTTTGCCCGCCGGAAACTCGAACCTGCTGGCCGTCTATTTTAAGCTGAGCAAAGACCCCGAGACTTTCTGCCGCACAATCGCCGATGGAGTGGTCGCGAAGGTTGACGCCGGCGAGGCCAACGGACGGCTCTTCGCCCTGATGGTCGGATGCGGATTCGACGCCGACGTCGTCCGCCGCGTCCACGAACATCGCGGCGGACACATCAACCTGTTCAGCTACGGAAAGCCGATACTCAAGTCGATCGGCGGTTACGAGTTTCCCGAACTTCGGATACAATGGGACGAGTCGGACGAAACCGGGCCGGAGGCGGCGCGCTGGCTGTTCGCCTTCAACCTACCCTGTTACGGAGGCGGACTGCGAATCGCCCCGCGGGCCGACGGTTCGGACGGCTACCTGAACGTCTGTTGTTTGAAACGCGGACATTTTTGGCCGGGGCTTTGGTATACGGCCGCCTTATTGGTTAGACAACATCAGCGGCTGCGGGATTTTTCGATGAACAAGACACGACGGCTGCGGATTACCTCCGACGCCGAGGTTCCCTACCAGCTCGACGGAGATCCGGGCGGCGCGTTGCCGCTGGAGATTCGCAGCCTGCCCGGAAGGCTGACGTTGATTGTCCCGGCACGGGCGGTTACAAGTTCACACGATGCGACAATGCCGCGTGGACGCGGCGGCTAAAAACATCATGACGGAAAATCCCCTCTCCATCGGCAATCTCCGCTGCGGGCGCGGGCAGCCGCTGCTGATCGTCGCCGGCCCGTGCGTGATCGAAACCGAGGAGCTTACCCTCTCGATCGCCGAGGAGTTGAAGCGAATCGCCGCCGACCTCGACCTGCAACTGGTCTTTAAGGCGTCGTTCGACAAGGCCAACCGCACGAGCGTGGCGGCGTTTCGCGGTCCGGGCTTGGAAAAGGGGCTGGCGATCCTCCGGCGAGTCAAGGAATCGACCGGGTTGCCGGTGACGACCGACGTTCACGAGCCGAACCAGGCCGCGGCGGTCGGACGGACCTGCGATCTGGTGCAGATTCCCGCCTTCCTCGCCCGGCAGACCGACTTGCTGTTGGCCGCCGCGGCGACCGGCCGGCCGGTGCACGTCAAGAAAGGCCAGTTTCTCGCCCCCTGGGACATGAAACACGTCGTGGACAAACTCGTCTCGGGCGGATGCCGCCGGGTGTTGCTCGGCGAGCGGGGCACGTTTTTCGGTTACGGGCGGCTGGTAAACGACATGCGGTCGATAGTCCAGATGCAAGCGCTCGGCGCGCCGGTCATTTTCGACGCCACCCACAGCGTCCAGGAACCGGGCGGGCTGGGCGCCGCCACTGGCGGCAACCGCGAGATGGTCGAGCCGCTGGCGCGCGCGGCGGTCGCCGTTGGCGCCGACGGACTGTTTTTCGAGACCCATCCGGACCCCGACGCGGCGCCCAGCGACGGGCCGAACATGGTCCCCTTGGATCAATTCCCCGGACTCTTGCGGCGACTGCTGGCGATTCGTCGAGCGGTCGAGAATATCGAATCTCAAGGAGCGGAAAATTGAATATCGAAAGATGTTGTTCGTTAATTGTCGTTTCAATCATTTCCTTGCTTTTCGGCTGCGGAGGATGCGGCGACGCGAAAGAGGCTTCCCAAAGGAACCGCCGCGAAGAACGCGAAATATCGGGCCGTCAGCGCGAGAAACTGATGACCTATGCGATCGACAGCCTCAACCGGCTCGACGAGTTCAACACGTCGAGCATCGTGCCGCAGATATTTCGACGCCTCGAGGCGTTGGCCGAATCGGACGCCGAAGACTCGGGCGGGCCGTCCGGCGCCTTGCTGGCCGCCTGGCCCGAAACTGAGATGCTTGCCCAGATCGTCGATCGTCTCAACCAGTGGGTCCGTTCCCAACAACCCTCGCCCGATTGGGCGGCCGATCCGATGCTCGCCGCTTTGCCCGAGCCGCTGGCCGATCTGCCGCAGGTCAAGGGGATCGGGCAAATGGAGTTTACCCGCTTCGACGGGTACGCCTTGCGCGAGGCGACCTGGCTGCGAGACATATCTCGTTGGGCACGGGGGGATAGATTGAACGATTTGGAGCGGGCGATAAGCCTCTTCGATTGGACCGTGCGAAACATCCAGGTCGAACCCGATTTGCCAGAGCGAGTCCCCCTATTTCCTTGGGAAACGCTGCTGTTCGGCCGGGGAACGGCCTCGGAGCGGGCGTGGGTTTTCCTGCTCCTGCTCAGACAACAGGACATCGACGCGGCGATTTTATCCGTGGAAAAGAGACCGCCATCGGAAGCGTCGATGTCGGAAGATTCCCTAGAACCCTGGTGCGTCGGCGCGTTGATCGAAGGGAAGGTTTATCTGTTCGACGCGTTGCTGGGGCTGCCGGTGGCCGCGGCCGACGGCGTGGCGAAAAACAAGAACGGGCAATTGACGATCCGGCCAGCCACGTTGGCCGAGGTCCGCTCTAATGGGAAGCTGCTCGAACGGATGAACGTCAACGAGAATCGCCCCTACCGGGTCCAACCGTCCGACTTGGACCGCGTGACGGTCCTTTTGGAGGCCTCGCCGCAATACTTGGCGCGGCCGATGAAGACGCTCGAATCGCACTTGGCGGGCGAGCGAAAAATCGTGCTTACGGCTTCGCCGTCGGCCGCCGCCGAACGCTGGAAGAAAGCGGGGCCGGACGGCGTCCGACTCTGGCTGCATCCGTACCAAACGATCCGGCGGCGGTCGAGCCTCGACCGGCGCCAAATCCAATCGCGGCTCTTGGCCATAGTGCCCTTTTACGCCATTCCCAACGCTCCGCTATGGCGCGCCCGGTTGCTCTACATGAAAGGCGAGTTCGTCGGCGAGGAGGGAGCAATGCGATATTACCAGGCGGCGCGACCCTCCGACGCCGAGCTGCGGGCCTCGTCGATCGACGTGGGCCAAAAATCGCTTCTCTTCTCGGGCAAGCAGGACGCCAGCTATTGGTGCGGCCTGATCGCCTTCCAACGCGGCGACTACGACGCGGCCGTCGACTACTTCCTAAATCGCACGCTGAAGGCGTTTCCCAACGGCGTTTGGACCAGCGGCGCGCGATATAATCTCGCCCGATCTTACGAGGCCACCGGCGAGACCGAACGGGCAATCCTCACCTACGGCCTCGACGCCACCTCGCCCGGCTATCACGGCGACCTGCTGAGGGCCAAGTGGCTGAGGGAAATCGGCCGCTGACGGTCGGGGTACTGGCCCATTTTCCGCACTTTCAAGGGCGAATAATGCGTCTGTCCCCTTCATCGCCGAGGGCGACAGTCCCCCGCCAACACCTGCCGATCAGGGGGGCGCCGCGTAAATTCCTCGTCATAGCATGTCCCATTCGGCGCGCCGCGGCTTAATTATACTAGAGGAAGAAGTATTTCCCCGCGCAGACGGCGAGTATACAGTGCCCTTTTCCAGATCACACAAGCCGCGCGACGACGATCGCACCGAGCAATTCCTGCGGTTGCTCAGCGCGCACGAGGACCGGACCAAAGCGTTTATCTATTCTCTGTTGCCCAACTGGGCCGACGCCGAAGACGTGGCCCAGGAAGTCCGGCTGAAGCTCTGGGAGCAATTCGACCGTTACGATCCGTCGAAGGATTTCGGGGCCTGGTCGCGGACGATTGCCCATTACCATGTGCTGGCGTTTCGCAAGAGGGCGCGCCGACGCCGGCAGTTAAGCCCGCAGTTGCTCGAACTGGTGGCCGAAACGTTCGACGCCCAGGCCGAGCGGCTCGAGGCCCGCGCCCGGGTGCTGAAAAAATGCATCGACGCCCTCAGCGAATCCAAACGGCGGATGCTGTTGCGCTGCTACCGCGGGAAAGAAACGATTCGACAGGTGGCCGCGCTGGCGGGGCGCTCCTACGAGGCGCTGCGCAAGTCGCTGCTGAGAACGAGGCGCGAACTGGCACAGTGCGTCGAGCGAGAACTTAATCGGGAGGACTCGCCGTGACGGACCGCGAACCGACCAACGCCGACCTGCGCGATGAAGTGTATAAGCTGGCCGACGCCTGCGTTCACGAGGCGCTCTCCGACGAAGATTATCGGCGTCTGGAAGAATTGTTGAGCCGAGACGAAACGGCTCGTCTGTACTACGTCGATTATCTGCACGACGCCTACCAACTGCATCGCATGGCCGCCTTGGCGTCCGCCGACGACGAGTGCGCGGAAGTTGGAACATTCGCGGAAGGCCCCTTTTCGGAGATTTACTTCAACGCGGCCCCGCTCGCTCCGGCCCACGAACCAGGCGGCGGGTGGCAAGCGGTGATTTCCTATTGCTCCCAGGTCGGCCCGCTCTCGTATATGGCGGCCGCCGTAATTACCTGTGCGTTGCTGTTGGTCGGTTGGGCATGCAAAATATCGCACCACCGACATTTCGACGTCGCCGCCGGTCCGACGTACGAAAGCCCCTTGAACGATAGGCGGGAGTTGGTGTTCGTCGGCCGGATCAGCGGCATGAAAGATTGTCGCTGGTCCAACCCCGACACGGGAACCTACCTCGGCGCGTCGGCCCCGCAGGGACGCGAATACGCCCTGGCCTCCGGCTTGATTGAAATTACTTATAAGAGCGGCGCAAGAGTGATTCTCGAAGGGCCATGCACATACAAGGTCGAGTCTTCCGCCTGCGGGTTTCTGGAGCGGGGCAAGCTGACGGCTAATATCAGAACTCAAAGCTCAAAGCTCAAAGCTCAAACCTCAGAACACTCTCCACTCTCTATCCTCCACCCTACACTTTTCGCCGTCCGCACTCCCACCGCGATCGTCGCCGATCTGGGCACCGAGTTCGGCGTCGAGGTGGACGCAAACGGAGAGACCACGTCGCATGTTTTTCAAGGTTCTGTGCAAGTACAAATTCTC
>JAFGLH010000156.1 GCA_016928165.1 Pirellulales bacterium
AGAAAAAAACGTCATTCTACACCAAAGAAGCCTCACTCTCGACGTTTCCCATTATCTCCCGGTTATACACTTTGGTAAGCAAACCGACCTTCGCACAATCGACGAACCGGCGGCCGAGGACTTCAAGCTGTTCCTGCAAAACAAGAATCTTTCGTCAACAACAGTCGCCAAGCGGCTGCAATTCGCCCGACAGTTCTTTAAGGCGGCGGTCAAGCGGAAGCTGATCCCGAGCAATCCCTTTGCTGATGTAGCAAGCAAGGCCGTCCCCAAGGCCGACCAGCAACGATTCGTGACGCGAGAGGAAATCGCCCGACTGCTGGAGGGATGCCCCAATGTGGATTGGCGGGTGATCGTCGCCCTGTCGCGGTTCGGCGGGCTGAGGTGTCCGAGCGAGGTCTTGAGCCTCAAGTGGCAATGGATCGACTGGGGCCGGGGCCGGATGCGGGTCTATTCGCCCAAAACGGAACACCATGAAGGGAAGGCGTACCGGGACGTTCCACTGTTCCCCGAGTTGCGAGCGACCCTGGAGGAAGCGTGGGAATTGGCCCCCGAGGGTGCGGTCTACGTCGTTGGTAACGACGCCTACCGAAAAGCAGCCGATACCCCGATCGGGTAGCGAAACTGCAATCTGCGGACCCAATTTGGTCGGATTCTGAAACAAGCCAGTCTGGAAGCATGGCCCCGACTTTTCCATGCCTTGCGGGCGTCCAGAGAAACCGAACTGGCGGCCGAATATCCGGTCCATGTCGTTACGGCTTGGCTCGGCAATACGCCCAAGGTGGTGATGAAACACTACCTGATGACGACCGAATCTGACTTCTCGAAAGCCATCGGACGGCTGGTCGAAAAAGCGGTGCAAAATCCGGTGCAGTCGAGTGATAATTCCGGTGCAAAACACGGTGCAGCAGCCTGCGACAGCGACTCGCGGGAGGTCGCAAGAAACGACACAAGACCATTCACTGAAAGGGTTTATGCGAAATCTTGCGATGACTTGCCAAAACCTGCAAAAATCATTAGCGGAGAGGACAGGATTCGAACCTGCGGACCAGTTTCCCGGTCACCGATTTAGCAAACCGGCGCTTTCGACCACTCAGCCACCTCTCCCAGACAACACTACCAATAATATACTCGATCTACGTTCCGTAGTAAAGCGTGCCCCCCCTGGCGGTCTATTGCTTTTCCGGGTTGATTGCGGCGGCAGAGTGGGGGACGTTGTAATAGTCGGTGCTGACGACCAGCCCGCGACTGTCGATTACGTTGAAAAAATAGGCCACGGCCCCATCGGGCAACGTGCCGCTGGCCGTCCCGGCTGTCAGATTGACTGTCGGCTCGATCGTTTTCCATTGCCGCTCGCTCCACGGGCCGGCGTCGGTCGTATAGTTCAGTTCGACTTTTTTGATCGGCGTTTTGCTGCTGAAGGCACAGTTTGTCGTCAGTCCGATCCTACGTCGGATTGAGACCTCCGGCAGCGGAACGCCGTCGCGGACGATCGAATCGGCGAAGACTTGAACCTCTTTCAATTGTATGGCGTTCGGTTCATATGACGGCTTGCCGATACGGAGCGATAAAGTTCGTGGACCCTTTGGTAGACGTGATGATTCTTGAAACGAGTTCAAAGGAAACTCGGCATTGTTGGTGTGGGTGATCCACAACATGGGCATCTTCACTTTGCGAAGATAAATCGCCGGATCCCACAGCCCGAGAAAATAATATGCCTCGGTCGCCGAATGGTCTTTCAAACCATTTATAAACATCGAGCCTCGATCAAGATAACCGCAGGCGTTCCTGGAAACAGCAAATCGGAACCGAGGATCAATGCCAGCGGTAATGCACAGTGCTAGTCCACCATACACATCTTCACCAAATAGGCCGGTGCGTTCAGTGTCAACTTGTCGCATAGAACGTATTAGTGAATGTGCCTGAATTACTTTAGTGACAAGTCGGCATAATTTTTGTTCTCTGAACGGTATGTTAAGCTCTAGGAATTCGCCCTCATCTCTCACAGCAATAGCAGCATAGCCATATTGCATCCATTTATTAACACATTGTTTGTTGCTCTCGATCAGCACCATTGCCGGAACTTTCTCTCCTGGGCTAACCTTAGGCATTCCGTAAAAAGCCGATGTTTGAGATAACTCACCTAGAGAGGACATGCCCGGGAATATGATTTTTTTAACGCCTTCGACATCACTATCGGTTTCTTCGATGATCTTTGGCGGTTTCAACAGCTTTTCGAGATCCCAGATTTTGACAAGCGAATCGGCGGCGGGGCCGTTCAATTCGAGGGCGACGATCGTGTCGATCTCGTTCCGGTCCGACTTGGGGACAGAAACTCGCAGGGCCACGTCGTCGTTTTTCACGGTGGCCGTACCGCCGGTGAGGACTCGCGAGGAAATGATTTTTCGACGCAACGGGGCGAGTTTGACTTGCTCGAGTGTCGGATCGAGAATGTGAAGATAGATGGTGTTGCCCTTGTTCGTGGTGGCGCCCCAGGGGCCGCGCTCGAACGGCCCGCCACGGGTGGCGTAGATGCTCTCGCCGTATTTTTTGAGCCATTTGCCCATATCGCGAAGCCGCTCGGCTTGCTCCGGCTCGATCGACCCGTCGGGGCGCGGGCCGACGTTCAACAGCAGGTTGCCCCCGCCGCCGGCCGTGTTGATCAACGTGTGAAGGCATTTTTTCAGCGGCAGGGTCGTGTCGTTCGGCTTATACGACCACTGCTGGCCGAGCTTCATGCAGGTCTCCCACGGCCGGTCTAGCTGCATATTGCCGACGCGTCCTTCGGGCGTGTCGTAGTCGCCGGGGACGGCTTCGCCCATCGGCGCGGCCAGCCGATTGTTGATCAAAACGTCCGGCTGCAACTGGCGAATCCTGTGCAAAATCCTCAGCCCGCGCTCCTGGTTGAACTCCTGCGGATAATCGAACCAAAGCGTTAGCAGCGGCCCGTATTTGGTCATTAGCTCCTCGACCTGGGCGGTCAGATATTTTTCGTAGCGGTCGATGTTCGGGTTAGGCTTGCGGGTGTATCCCTTCGGGCTGCCAAGCGGAAAATCGGGATGCCACCAATCGCAGACCGAGTCATAGATGCCGAAGGGAAAGTATCGCTTATGACAGGCGACGGCCATCTCGCCGAGCGTGTCGCGGCCAAACGGCGTGTTCATGATGTTGTAGTCGATCAGCTTTGTGTCGAACATGCAGAAGCCGTCGTGGTGCCGGGCGATGTAGACGATGTATTTCGCACCAGACTCCTGGACCAGATTGACGATCTCGTCGGCGTTGTAGTTTACCGGGTTGAAACGTTTGTAGAGGTTGTCGTAGACCTCGACGGGGACTTCCTTTCCGCGCGAGTGGCCCAATTCGGTGCCGGCCAGACAGACCGGCCCCCAGTGGATGAAGATGCCGAACTTTAGGTCTTGCCAATGGGCGACGGCCTCGGGCGGAGCGGTCGGCTGGGGGGCCTCTTTGGTTTGTTCGGAGGATGCGACGGTGGAGATGCAAAGCAGTAAAACGGCAATTATGGGCAAGGTGAATGATTTCATGGTGTTGCTCCGCCCTGGGCGTTGGGACGTATTTTGAGATGGAGCACGGCCGAGAGCGGCCGTGCTGCAAAACACGTTCTTAATGTTTTATCGTATCACAATCGGCGGCGTGGGTCGCCTTCCACGGATGCGATTTCTGAACAATCATAAAGAATTATGGTAAACTTGCCAGAGAAATATGCTTTTGACTTGTCGCGGCGCGTGGATTTGCTATATTCGAGGCGATTTCTTTCTTAATTCGTTTCTGTTGTGGAACCATCAAACACCATGTGGGTTTTCTCGCAAAATTCGGTGCGTGCAAGCACGGACCCTACAGTGGACCGATTTTCCGCAACAGATACTAATTCAACTCTATTCATATAATAAGATCGCATTATGTTGGTAACCGAACAGGAACGGCTCCGCGACGATCTGGTGAAGATGGCCGACCGCTTCGGCCGCGACCGCAGCGCGTTGATGCCCATCTTGCAGGAACTGAAGCGGACCCGCTATCACATTTCCGAATACTCGATGCAGGTGATCGCCGATTTGCTCGACATTCACCCGGTCGAGGTTTCCAGCGTCGTCTCGTTTTACAGCTTTCTGGAGGACAAGCCGCAGGGGCAGTTCGTAATTCGGCTCTGCCGCACGATCGCCTGCGACATGCGGGGCGCGGACCACGTCGCCCGGCAGTTGGTCAACGACCTGGGAATAGAGTTCGGCGAGACGACGCCCGACGGCAAGTTCACGCTGGGTTGGGCCAATTGCCTGGGGATGTGCGACCAGGGACCGGCGATGTTGGTCAACGAGAAGGTATACACCCAAGTTACTCCGGAAAAAGTGCATGCCATTCTCGATGAATGTCGCGGCACGTTCGGAATGCACGCAACCGCCGACAAGGAGCGCTGACGATGATAGCCGAGACCACGCATGGATCGCTCACCTTCAGCACGATCGAGCCGGGCAGCGGCCTGGACGCGGCGTTGAAACGTCCCCCGGCCGACGCCCTGCGCCGCATCGAGTCTTCGGGGCTGCGCGGCCGCGGCGGGGCCGGGTTTCCCACCAGCCTGAAATGGGACCTGGCCATTAAAAGCCCCGGCGAGTACAAATACGTAATCTGCAACGCCGACGAGGGCGAGCCGGGCACATTCAAGGACCGCGTGATCCTCTCCGATTTCGCCGATTTGGTCTTCGAGGGAATGACGATCGGCGCGTTCGTCATCGGCGCGAAACACGGAATCGTCTACCTCCGCGGCGAATACGCCTACCTCCGCGCGCATCTGGAAACCGTGCTCCGCAGACGCCGGGCGCAAAATCTGCTGGGCAAGAAAATCCGCGGCCAGGACGGCTTCGACTTCGACATCGAAATCCGCATGGGCGCGGGGGCATACGTCTGCGGCGAGGAGACCGCGCTGATCGAATCGCTCGAAGGCCAACGCGGCGAGCCGCGCAACCGGCCGCCCTTCCCCATTGACACCGGATATCTCGGCAACCCCACGATCGTCAACAACGTCGAGACGTTCGCTTGGGTCGTCTGCATCCTGGCGAAAGGGGCCAAGTGGTTCAAGGAGATCGGCACCAAAAAATCGACCGGCCTGAAGCTGTTCAGCGTCTCGGGCGATTGCCGGAAGCCGGGCGTCTACGAGTTTCCCATGGGCATCACTGTCGCCAAATTGCTGGAGGAGGTCGGTGGCGAAGGGGCCAAGGCCGTGCAGGTCGGCGGAGCGGCGGGGCAATGCGTCCCCGCCTCGCAGTTCGACCGCTCGATCGCCTTCGAGGACGTGCCCACCGGCGGCTCGATCATCGTCTTTGGACCTCAGCGGGACATGCTGCGCGTGGCGGAGAATTTCCTCGAGTTTTTCGCCGACGAGTCGTGCGGACAATGCACACCCTGCCGATACGGAACGCCCAAATTGATCGAGGGCGTCAAGATGCTCCAGCAAGGCCGCTGCTCGATGCAATACCTGCACGAATTGTGCTCGCTGGGCGAGACGATGCAACTGGCCTCGAAGTGCGGACTCGGGCAGATGGCCCCCAACGCCTTCCTGTCCATTGTCGATCATTTTCAGGATGAGATATTGGGGAGGGCTGGGAGGGGGTGAAAGAAGGGTTTTCAGTTATCAGTTGTCAGTTTTCAGTTATGAAAATTATTGGTGATGACAGAGTTTGATTACTATTTTGAATTGTATCGGAAAGGGGATGAAGAAGGAGCGTTTTTTGGATTGCTGGAATCTGGATCGGACGGCATTGCGGACATAATGACCGCATTTCGTGCCGAACCGGACACTCAAGCCAGAGCCTTTCTCCTTCGTGTGCTACGGAATATCCGGAATCCTTCAACGCTTGCCTTATTGGGAGAAGCGATTTGCGATAAAGAGCCTATTGTATGGAAAGAGGCGATTGACGGATTGGTGTCATTAGCTTCGCCTTCAGCAATAAAATCGCTACAAACCGCACGAACAAAAACATTCGACAATCAAGCAGACGAGAAAGAATTTCACGAATACATCGACGAAGCCATCAAGCAGCTAAAAACTGACAACTGACAACTCCCATGCAAGACTTCCGGAACCTTGTCGTCTGGACCAAGTCGCATCAACTGACGCTTGACTTGTACACGGCGACAAGGAAATTTCCGAAGGATGAGATATATGGTTTAACGAGTCAAATCCGACGTTCCGCGGCATCCATTCCGGCGAACATTGCGGAAGGGTGCGGAAGAGGCGGCGGCGGCGGATTTCGGCCGGTTTTTACGCATGGCCGCCGGATCCGCCAGCGAGTTGAAATATCATTTGATATTAGCGCGAGACTTGAATTACCTTGACAACCAATCATGGCAATCATTTTCGAGTTCGGTATGTGAGATCAAGCAAATGCTTACATCGCTAATCCGCAAAGTCAAAAATAACTGAGTATTGATAACTGAAAACTGACAACTGATAACTGAAAACTACCACCTATGTCCGACGAACTGCTCCCCCACGGCCATCCTACCCGCGCGCCGGCCAGCCAACGCGGCCGCACGGCGGAAGTGCTCGAACACGCCAAAACGCTCGGCAAAGAGATCACCGCAACGATCGACGGCCGCGAGATAACCGTGCCGCTGGGGACCACCATTCTCGAAGCCGCGCGCAAGCTGGGGATCCGCATTCCCACGCTCTGCTACCACGAGGACCTATGCCTGGCGGGAGTATGCCGAATTTGCGTCGTCGAGATCGAAGGACAGCGAACGCTGCAAGCATCGTGCAGCTATCCGATCACCGCGCCGATTAAGGTATCGACCCATACGGCCAAGGTCCGCCGCGCCCGGCGGCACATCCTCGACCTCATGCTGGCCAACCATTACGGCGAGTGTTACGCATGCAGCCGCAACGGCAACTGCGAATTGCAGGCCCTGGCCGAGGAATACGGCGTCGATTACTTCCGCTTTGGACGAATGGAACGGCCCAAGTACGAAATCGACATGTCGAGCCACGCCCTGGTGCGCGACATGAACAAGTGCGTTCTTTGCCGGCGCTGCGTGCGGACCTGCATCGACCTGCAAGAGGTCGGCGTGCTGGAGGCAATCGACCGCGGCAGCCATATTAAAATCGCCACCTTCGGCGACAAGCCGCTGGCCGACGTTGTCTGCATCAGTTGCGGCCAGTGCATCAACCGCTGTCCGACCGGCGCGCTGCGGGCCAACGACAACACCGACGAGGTTTGGGAGGCGATCGACGACCCGACAAAACACGTGGTGATCCAGACGGCGCCCAGCCCTCGGGCGGGCATCGGCGAGTGCTTTGGGCTGCCGCCCGGCGTGCCGATGACCTTCCAGATGAACACCGCCTTGCGCTATTGCGGGTTCGATCGGGTGTTCGACACCAACTTCGCCGCAGACCTGACGATCATCGAGGAGGGAACCGAGTTGCTCAAACGCCTGCATAAGGCGCTGACCGGCGAAGAGGCGGACGGCAACGAGAACGCGAGAACCGGCCCCTTGCCGCAGTTCACCAGTTGTTCGCCCGGCTGGATCAAGTTCGCCGAGCATTTCTATCCCGACTTCCTCGACCACGTATCCACCTGCAAAAGTCCGCAACAGATGTTCGGCGCCCTGCTGAAAACTTTCTACGCGGAAAAAGCGGGCATTGACCCCAAGAACATCGTCACCGTGGCCCTGATGCCTTGCTCCGCGAAAAAGTTCGAGTGCAACCGGCCGGAAATGTGCGCCAGCGGATACAAGGACGTCGACTACGGCCTGACTACCCGCGAGCTGGCCAAAATGATCCACGAGGCGGGCGTGGACCTGCCGAACATGCCGAAGTCCGACTTCGACGATCCCTTCGGGACCGCCACCGGCTCGGGGGTCATCTTCGGCACCACCGGCGGCGTAATGGAATCGGCCATCCGCACGGTCGTCGAACTGGTTACCGGCAAGAAGATCGAAAACCTCTTCGACCACGCGGATGTCATGCCCGTCCGCGGCTTCGAGGGCATCCGCTACGCCGAGTTGCCGATTGCCGAGATTGGTTCCGTGCCGGATATTGTTTCTCATTTGTTCAAGGACTGGAAATGGCTGACGGGCGCGACGTTGAAGGTGGCCGTCGCGCACGGTACGGCGAACGCCAAGCGGGTAATGGAAGACATAAAGTCGGGCGGCAAATTGAGCGAATGTCACTTCATCGAATTCATGGCATGTCCCGGCGGCTGCCTCGGCGGCGGCGGCCAGCCGATCCCCACCAGCCCGGAAATCCGCGCCGCCCGCGCAAAGGCCATCTACGACGAGGACCGCGCCTACTCGGTCCGCAAGTCGCACGAAAACCCGGCGTTGCTGCAAGTCTACGCGGACTATCTGACCGACGGACCCTGCGGCCATCGCAGCCACGCGTTGCTGCATACCCACTACACGCCACGCGGCAAGTACATCGCCTGACATGCAGGACAAGTCGGCAACCTGTCCGGGACGGCTCTCGTGATGTGGTGGCAGTTAAATTGCCACCCCAACCAAGAGATAGGTTGGCAACCTATCCTCCTTCCCCGTACTACAACTCAACCTACCCGTTGGCGGCATACCCCCCGGATATTTTTTCCGCACCCCTTGAATTGACCCGTATGGCCGTGTTAGCATAATAGGAGTTAATACAAGACAACATATTTTGTAATCCTGGGCCGCCATTCATGCCTTTTTCAACATATTTAGCCAAATGCCCCGGCCGTGACGAAGCCGACGAGGAAGTACTTCTTGCACAACTCGACGAGGTCTTGGCGGATTATAAAGACGTTCCCGGCGCGTTGATTCCGGTGCTGCAAATTACCCAGGCCATCTTCGGCTACCTACCCGAAACGGCGCTGAAAAAAATCGCTTTGGCGCTGGACAAGCCATATAGCGAAGTGGCGGGCGTGGTCGGGTTCTACTCCTACTTCACCACCGTTCCGCGCGGAAAGCACCTGGTTCGCGTCTGCCTGGGCACGGCCTGCTACGTCCGCGGCGGCAAGGAGGTGCTGGCCGCGCTTAAGGAACTTCTCAGGATCGAGGTAGGCGAAACCAGCAGCGACAGGATGTTTTCGCTCGACGTGGGCCGCTGTTTCGGCGCGTGCGGATTGGCCCCGGTGATTATGATCGACGACGACGTGCATCAGCGGGTCCGTCCGGGACAACTGCCGAAAATCCTCGAACGATACCGCAGCGGTTCCACTTCGGACGACAACGGAAACGGAGAGAGCGACAAGTGACGCGAACAATTTCCAACCCTAGGGAATTAACTGCCCTGCGCGACGCCCTTTGCGAACAAGAAGCCAAGCGGTCGGCCGAGGGAGTGTTGTGCATCCGCGTTTGTCTCGGCGCCAGTTGCATCGCTTCCGGGGCGGAGAAGGTCAAAAAGGCCCTCGAAAAAGAGATTGCCGACCGGCAGTTGCAGGACAAGGTTTCGATCGTGGGCACCGGCTGCATGGGGCCTTGCTCCGGCGGCCCGGTGCTGATGGTCGGCGACGTTTTTTACGAAAAAGTCCATCCGCAGGACGCCAGGGACATCGTAGTCGATCACGTAGGGCGGGCAAAGGTCGTCGAGCGGCTCACCCACAAGCGTCCCGACGGGCGCAGCGTGCCCAACACCGCCGACATGGACTTTTTCAAGCGGCAGAAAAAAATCCTCCTCGGTAATTGCGGCCGCATCGACCCGCAGCGGATCGAGGACTACGTCGCCCGCGACGGATATCAGGCGCTGGCCCGCACGCTCGGACAAAACGACGCCGGCGCGGTGATCGAGACGCTGCGAGCCTCGGGGCTTCGCGGCCGCGGCGGGGCCGGTTTCCCCACCTGGCGAAAGTGGAAATTCACCCGAGACGCCGCCGGAGACGAGAAGTACGTCGTCTGCAACGCCGACGAGGGCGACCCCGGCGCGTTCATGGACCGCAGCATTCTCGAGGGCGATCCGCACCGGGTGATCGAAGGCATGGCCATCGCCGGCCGCACGGTCGGCGCGCAGCGCGGCTACGTCTACGTCCGCGCCGAGTATCCCCTGGCCGTGCAGCGGTTGAAGATCGCCCTCGAACAAGCCCGACAGCGCGGACTGCTCGGTAAAAAAATTCTCGGCTCGTCGTTCGATTTCGACATCGAGATCCGCATGGGTTCCGGGGCCTTCGTCTGCGGCGAGGAGACGGCGCTGCTGACCTCGATCGAGGGCAACCGCGGCGAGCCGCGCCCGCGTCCGCCGTTTCCCGCCGTGCAGGGTCTTTGGGGCAAACCCACCGTCCTGAACAACGTCGAGACCTACGCCAACGTGCCGGCGATAATCCTCAACGGCGGCCCCTGGTTCGCCTCGCAAGGCACCGAAAAGAGCAAAGGCACGAAGGTCTTCGCACTGGCCGGAACGATCAAAAACTCCGGGTTGGTCGAAGTCCCCGTCGGCACCTCGTTGGGCGATCTGATCTACGACATCGGCGGCGGCATCCCCAACGGCAAGGAGTTCAAGGCGGCGCAGATCGGCGGGCCATCCGGCGGCTGCATCCCAAAACACCACCTCAACGTCCCGCTCGATTACGAATCGCTCTCAGAACTGGGCGCAATCATGGGTTCCGGCGGCCTGATCGTCATGGACGAGGACAGTTGCATGGTCGACGTGGCCCGCTATTTTCTCGAATTCGTCCAGGAGGAATCGTGCGGCAAGTGCGCGCCGTGCCGGGTTGGCACCAAGCGGATGCTGGAAATCCTCAACCGTATATGCGAGGGGAAAGGCGAAGAGGACGACGTCGAACGTCTGATCGAATTGGGCGACATAATAAAAGACACCTCGCTCTGCGGGTTAGGGCAAACGGCGCCCAACCCGGTGCTATCGACGATCCGCCACTTCGGCCACGAATACGTCGAGCACATCCGCGACAAGCACTGTCGGGCGGGCGTCTGCGCGGCGCTGGTCAGCGCGCCTTGCAGCAGCGCCTGCCCGGCCAACGTGGACATCCCCGGCTACGTCTCGCTGGTCGGCGAAAAACGCTACGCCGAAGCGCTTAAATTACACCGCGACCGCAACCCCTTCGCGGCCGTCTGCTCGCGGGTCTGCTTCCACACCTGCGAGGACAAGTGCCGCCGGGCCACGATCGACGCCCCGGTGGCGATCCGCGCGATCAAGCGATTCATGGTCGATCAAGAGGTGACGATCCAACTGCCCGAGGTCCGCGAGAACGAGTTCAACGCGAAGCAGAAGATCGCCATCGTCGGCGCCGGCCCGGCGGGTCTTTCCTGCGCGTACTTCCTCGCCCGGCTCGGTTACAGGCCGAAGATTTTCGAGTCCGAGCCTCGCCCCGGCGGGATGCTGGTGCAAGCGATTCCGGCCTACCGGCTGCCGCGCGAGATCGTCGCCCGGGAGGTCCGCATGATCGAGAGGATGGGCGTGGAGATTTACACCAACACGACGCTCGGCAAGGACGTTACGCTCAAGTCGTTGCGGGCGGAAGGATACGACGCCGTGTTCCTGGGCGTCGGGGCGCCGCTGGGCGTCGAACTGGGGTTGCCCGGCGCTGGTTCCGAGGGAATCACCGACGCGCTCGGCTTCCTGCGGACCTACAACCTTCGAGGCTCGGTGCCGGTGGGCAAAAACGTGGTGGTCGTCGGCGGCGGCAACTCGGCCATCGACGCCGCACGGACCGCGCTGCGGCTGGGCGCGGAAAAAATCACCGTCGTCTATCGCCGCAGCCGCGAGGCCATGCCCGCTTACGAAGAGGAAATCGAAGAGGCCGAGCACGAAGGCGTCGAGTTGAAGCTGTTGACCTCGCCGGTCGAGATCGTCTACGAGGACAAGCGCGTGACGGGCATCAAGTGCGTGCCGATGCGGCTCGGCGAGTTCGACCGCTCGGGACGCCGCCGCCCGGAAGCCGGCGGCGACGCCTTCGTCATACCCGCCGATCACGTGCTGGTGGCCATCGGCCAGACGCTCGACCTGCAAAAAATCTCGCCCCACGTCCATCTCGAATCGCGAAACCAGACGTTTATCAACGTGGACCCGGTTACCTACCAGACTTCGGAGAAATGGATCTTCGCCGGCGGGGACGCCGTGACGGGGCCTTCGTCGGTCGTCGAGGCGGTGGCGGCGGGCGAACGCGCGGCCGTCGGGATCGACCAATACCTGACCGGCGCGAACCACGCCTTCTGGCGAAAGGACCGCCAGGTGGACACTTTCTTCGACCCGGAGGCCGAGCCGTCCGACGCCCCGCGCGAAAAATTGAACCTGATACCCGTCGAACGCCGCCGCGGCAACTTCGACGAGGTCGAGTTGCCTTGGCGCGAGGCGGTGGCCGTCCGCCAGGCAAAACGATGCCTGAGGTGCGATTACGGAAAAAGATGTTTGGAAAATCAAGCTAACGGGTAGGTCAGGCTGTGCCTGACGGACAATGGAAACACGATTATATTTGTCAGGCACGGCCTGACTTGCTCCATCACCAATGATTCACTTAACGATAAACAACGTGCCCGTCGAGGTCTCCGAAGGGACCACGATACTGGATGCCGCTAAAAAAGCGGGTGTGCGAATTCCCACGCTCTGCTACGTCGAGGGCTTGAAGGCGGTCGGGGCGTGCCGGGTCTGCTCGGTCGAGGTGGAAGGCGCGCGGAACCTGGTCGCCGCTTGTTCCATGCCCGTCGCCGAGGGAATGAAAGTGCGCACCAACACCCGCCGGGTCCGCGAGGCGCGGCGGACCGTGGTCGAACTGCTGCTCTCGGAACACAACGGCGATTGTCAGACGTGCGATCGGAACGAGGACTGTGAATTGCAGGCGTTGGCGGCCGAGTTGGGCATCCGCGAGGTTCCCTACGTCGGCGAGAAGACCCGCCGCAGAATCGACGCCTCGACGCCCGCGCTGGTCCGCGACCTGGGCAAGTGCATCAAGTGCCGGCGCTGCGTGAGCGTTTGTCTGGAGACGCAGTACGTCGGCGCGCTGTTCCCGCAAAACCGGGGCTTCGACACGGTCATCGGCCCCGCTTTCTCCCACGACCTAAGCACGGTGGCCTGTGTTCAGTGCGGCCAGTGCGCGGCCGTTTGCCCGGTCGGCGCGATTACCGAAAAAGACCAAATCGAGGACGTTTGGAAGGCCCTCGACAAGCCGGACAACCACGTCGTGGTGCAAACCGCGCCGGCAATCCGGGCGGCGTTGGGCGAATGTTTCGGCCATCCACCCGGCACGCTGGTCACCGGCAAAATGGTGGCCGCGCTGCGGCGGCTGGGATTCGACGCCGTCTTCGACACCAATTTCGCCGCCGACCTGACGATCATGGAGGAAGGACACGAATTGCTTAAGCGATTAAAAGCGAGTCTCGGAGCCGGGGACTCGGGACTCGGGCAAGCAAAACAAAAATCCGCGAGTCATCAAACCCCGAACCCCGCATCCCGAACCCCAAGCCCCGTTGCTTTGCCGATGTTCACCAGTTGCTCGCCCGGCTGGATCAAGTTCATGGAGTATTTCCATCCTCAGTAGTTCCAAATTTGGCAAATTGGTATAGGTGAACGCAAGGTTTCTCCAGTAAAGAACTTGGGTCTAAAAAATCCAGGTTCAA
>JAFGLH010000157.1 GCA_016928165.1 Pirellulales bacterium
CCGCGAAAATGGGACTGTCTCCCTCGGCGGTGAAGGGGACAGGCACATTTTTCGCCCTTGAAAGGGCGAAAAAATGAGCCAGTCCCCAGCCCGTTAACGGTTACGGGGTGGCAGTTTAACTGCCACCCCAACCCCCCAACACCGTCCATTGACACATTCAATCTTGCACGACATCCCCCTTTTTGGCCGCGAAATCTCTCCGTTTTCTCCCCCAGCAAGAGGGCAGCCTTTCATCCGCCCACACGATAATGGGTTATTCATTGACATTAACAAAATACTCGGATAACATGGATAGCGCTGAGTACCCCTGCGGGGGAAATGGAACGGGATCGATTATTGGGTTTGTGCTGCCGAAGGGGGCAATCCCATTTTTCGCGGTGATCCGCGAGAATCGGGACAGTCCCCCGTGAGCGGTTACGCCCGGCTCCGACGCCCATTTTCGAGAATAAAGGAACGCCGTCATGTCATTCGCCCGCCGATCGTTTTTTGGAGCGTATCGTCCGCCGAAGGTCAAGCATGGACGTTCAATCGATCGCGATTTCCGCGCCCGACGCTTGCGCCTCGAACCGCTCGAAGACCGCTCGCTGTTGTCGGTCGGCGTCGGCGGGGTGGCCGGGAACGACGTAGATGTCGTCAGCGACATCTCCGAATCGATCGCAATCGACGACATCGTCTCCACCGCCCACCGCGTCAACCGCGTCGTCGTCACGGAATTAAAGGCCTGGAGCAACAACAACGGCGTTTTCGAAACCACCGACAAGATGCTGATTACCTGGGCCGTGGCCGGCGTCGAGCAAAAACCGACCATCGAAATCCTCGTCGGCGAACAAAAAGTCTCCGCCGTCTACGGGCCTTACGACTCGACCGACGGCGCGTATATGTACGCCGGGGTCTTCGGCCCGCTGCCGACTGGAAAACATTCCTTCACGATCAACTCGACCGACGCGACGGGCGACAAGGCCATTTATACCGGCACGTTCGACGTCGCGGCGGGCGCCGCCTCCACTGGACCGGAAATCAACCGAGTCGTCGTCGCCGAGGCCTTCTCGGGCAGCGACCGCGACGGCGTCATGGAAAACACCGACAAGTTGGTCGTCACCTGGAACGTCGCCTCCGACGCCGGCGTCGCCTTGCTGTCGCTGGAGGTCGCCGGCCGAACCGTCAAGGTCGGCGGACCAAACGCCGACAGCAACTGCTACGGCGTGTTCGGACCGTTGGCGGCCGGGTCGTACGATTATACGATCGCCGTCGCCGACGGAAACGGAGTCGTCGCAACCCGCTCCGGCACGTTCGACGTGGCCGGCGCCGCCGTCGCGCAACCGAGCATCACCAACATCGTCGCCGTGGAAGCCAAGCGAGGCAGCGACGGCGACGGACTCTTGGAATCGACCGATAGAGTGCTCGTCACCTGGCGCGAGAACGACGTCGGCGCCGGCGCGACCCGATCGTTGATCGTCGACGGCCAAGCGGTCGCCGCCATCGGCGCCCCCAACGCCGACAACTGCTGCTACGGCGTGTTCGGACCGCTGGCGGCCGGGTCGCATCCCGTTTCGATCGTGGCGACCACCGCCTACGGCGCAACGGCCGAAGCCGCCGGATACATCGTTGTGGCCGATCCGATCGGCCCGCCGTTGGGCGGCGGAACCACGACCGTCATCGTCGGCACGTCGAATTTATCGATCGTTTCTTACGATCAAGCGTTCTCTCCGGGAAAGATCGAGGGAATAGTGACGCTGGTCAATCCGCCCGCGGACGCCTCGACAATTTCAATTAGCGCTAATGCTTCGCTTGGCACGGGAGAAACGACCGCAATTTCCAGCGCGAAGCGGCTCCGTGCATCGACCCTCGACGAGGAATGCGCGGACGACGGTTTCGCCTCGCTAACCGCCGAGGAAAACGCCGTCGCGGCACTGTCCGACGAGGCGCTGACAAGCGGCCTGCTCCCGCAAACCGTTCCCTGGCCCGACCTGGCCGACGAGGTCTTCGCCGCATACGAAACCGCGTAAAAACGGCCTTGACTCTGTACGCATGTATACTATAATACGGAGATGGGCCGGATCGTCGGACATCTCGACGCGGATTGCTTCTACGTCTCCTGCGAACGGGTGAGGCATGGTTCACTCCGCGGGCTGGCGGTGGGCGTGCTCGGCAATCAGGGGGCGTGCGTGATCGCCAAAAGCTACGAGATGAGGGCCTTCGGCATTACCACCGGGATGCCCATCTGGGACGCGCTGCCGCTGTGTCCCGAGGCAGTGTTCGTCAAACGGGATTTCCAATGGTATGAGGTCCTTTCGCGGCGGATGATCGAGGTGGCGCGGCGATTCTCGCCGACGGTGGAATACTATTCGATCGACGAAGTGTTTTTCGACGCCGGGGGAATGACGCCTGCCGACGCCCGGACTTTGCAGCGGGCGATACTGGACGAGGTCGGCGTGCCGGTGAGCGTGGGGCTGGCCGCCTCGAAAACGCTGGCCAAGCTGGCCTCGTCGTCGGGGAAGCCGTTCGGCTGCGTCTCGGCGTTGGGCGAGGAGCGGCTGCGGCGTCTGTTGGATGGGCGGCCGGTGGAAAAGATCACCGGCCTGGCCCGGCGCAGCGCCCGGCGGCTCGCCCCGTACGGCATCCGCACCTGCGCCGAGTTTGCTCGGGCCGACCGCCGCCTGATCCGCCGCCTGCTGACCAAGCGGGGCGAGGACCTGTGGTGGGAACTGAACGGCGCGGCCGTGCTGCCGGTCCGCGACGTGCCCGCGCTGCGAAAAAACATCAGTCGGGGCGGGAGCCTGGCCGGCGCGGTGACCGACCCGGACCGGCTCGCCGCCTGGGTGGCGCGGAACACCGAGCGGCTGGTCGAGGGACTGGACCGGCACGGCGTGTTCTGCGAGCGGCTGACGTTGATTTTGACTTTCAAGGACGGCGGCGTCGATCAGCGTCGGGCGACGTTGCCCGTTGCCGCGGCCGACTTCGCCGTTCTTTACGAGGCCGCCGTCCGATTGACCAACGCCTGCCGGCCGCAGGGCAGGGGAGTAACGTACATGCGCCTGATCGCCGAGGAGTTGACGGCCCGGCGCCACGCGCAGCTCGGCCTCTTCGACCGGCCCGATCCTCGCCAAAAGGCCGTCGCCGTGGTAAAAAGAACGATCAACGAAAAGGTAGGGCGGTTCGCGCTCCGCAGCGGCGCCACCCTGCCGTTGGCCGACGTCTACCGCGATGAGGCCAACGCCTACGACGTTTGCGACATTTACGGTAAAACGTGTTTTTGAGGATATAAAGCCGCGACCGCTGGTCGCGCATAATGTTGGGGTGGCAGTTTAACAATGTTGGGATGGCAGTTTAACTGCCACCCCAACAAATAACACTCTCCCCTCTCATCTCTCCACTCCAAACCCATGTGTTTCGGCATAGCGATACCGGTTTCCGACTTGCCCGAGGAGTTGGTCGAACAACGCTCGGACCGAGTGGCGGCGCGCGGGCCGGGCGAGCTGCGCGAGCTG
This sequence comes from Pirellulales bacterium, assembly GCA_016928165.1. Lineage (GTDB taxonomy): Bacteria > Planctomycetota > Planctomycetia > Pirellulales > Thermoguttaceae > JAHIKV01. The sequence goes on from JAFGLH010000157.1 coordinate 3,489, forward strand.
CGATTCACTTTCCGCGATCCGCGGCCGGAGTTGCCGCTTTGGCACGGCAATCGGCTGGTGATTTATCCGTGGGGGAACCGCGACGGCCGTGTGCGGCTGCCGCGTACCGGCTGGTGCCGGCGTGAGAGTTTGGAGGCCGGCCTATGGAGCCACTTGCGGCCCGAGGCGGTGGACATCCCCGCCGCCTTCGGCCTGGAGAAGGGGGTTTGGTTTCTTATCGAGGAGGGTATTCGCGGCATATTGGTCCGCGACGAGCGCGGTGGTCCGCACGCTTACATGCTCACGCAGCCGGCCTCGCATTACTATAGAATAATGACCCGTCATCCGCGGATGCCGGTCTTTCTGGGCTGGCAGATATGACAGAGGTTCGTCAGCTTCGCCCCATGCGCCGGGCCTTTTCGAGGATCGCCGGCCGGGCCGACTCCATCAGATCGCGGACGTCCTCGTAGCGCATCGTGCGGCCCTCGAACGTGCGCTTCTCCAATGCGCCGAGAAAACGGGCCTCGAACTCCGCCAGGTTCGAGCCGTAGATGTGAAAGCTGTCGGCCACGTGGCAGTAGCGGCCCAACTCGACCGGCTCGGCCGAAAGCTCGGCGACCCGCTCGGCAATCCGCGCCTGCAAGCGGGTTAGGGCGAAGATGTTCATGAAGGCCGCCTTGTAGGCGTCGTTCGAGCGGAAGCGGACGTTCATGCTCAACAGCCGCCGGCCGTCTTCCTCGGTTATCCGGCACCACAGGCTTTGCAGACATGCCGGGTCGTAGCAGGAGTTGTCTTCCCACACCTTCCAGGTAATCGCCTGCGCCCGGCGCGTGTGCGGCACGTCGGCCAACCGGCGGCAAACGTGCTCGATCTGGTCGGTCGGCTCCAGCGTGGGCGTCCTGTAGTCGAAAAGCCGCTGATGGTAAGTATATTCCCAGCGGGTGTCGTTCGGATCGCCGGCGTCGCGGACGCAGTGGTCCTTGATCCCCTCGCAGACCTCCATCACATACTCCTGCAACTCCTCGAAGCCGCCGGGGAAATCGCGGTGGATCATCGGCTCGGCCGAGGGGTTGTGGACCGTAATGACCATCGTGGCGTCCTTGCTGGGCGGGTCGCCGACCTTGTCGTACTGCGTCTTCACGTCGCAGCCGGATTGATACAGCAGCACAAGGGCGTTTTCCCACGCCCGGGCAATGCAATCGCCTTCGACCGTCAAAACGGGTATTCCAGCCATGCTTCTACTCCTTTTCAGCAAGGGCAGTGGAGGGCAGGGGGGTCATTCTCGGATGTCGGATGGCATTTTGCAAGGGGGGGGCACATTGGTCGTATCGGTTTCATGGGACTTGTGGAGCCAATGGGATCAATAATACACGCGCGCCGGCGCGGCGGCCAAACGCGACTGGCCCTCGAATACGGTCCCGGCTAAAATGAACTCGTGACTCTGATATACAACTTTGCCATGCTGTTGGTCGACGTTCTCGCCGTCTGGATGATGGCGCGGCGGCGGGGATTTCTCTCCTGGTTCGGCGCGATGTTTTTCGCCGGGGTCGCCGCGGCCGCGCTGGGCCTGTTTCTGGGCGGCGCGTTTGAGAACGCCTTCGGCATTTTGCGGCTGTGGAGTTATGGGATCTTTTTGCACGGATCGCTGCTCGTCGCCGCCACGGCCGTCGTTTGGCGGAAGAAAACGCTCGTCGTTCCAGTCGCGGCGGCGGTCGCGTTGACGTTGCTCTCTACGTTCGTCTATGCGTTTTTGGTCGAGCCGTATTGGTTGGAAGCGACCCATTACCGGATCGTCACTCCGAAGATCGCTCGCCCCGTGCGGATCGTGGTCGTCGCCGACTTGCAGACCGACCGGATCGGCCCTTTCGAGCGCGCGGCGCTGCGTTTGGCGGCGGATGAGAAGCCCGATCTGCTGTTGTTCGCCGGCGATTACATCCAGGCGCCCTGGTCAAAGCAAGCGTCGCTTTGCGTCGAGCTGCGCGACGTATTGATCGACCTGAAAATCGCCGCGCCGCTGGGGGCGTTCGCCGTGCGAGGAAACGTCGATCCGCGCGATTGGCGAGAGATATTCGCGGGCACGAACGTCGAGGCCGTCGCCGACACGCAATCGTTCGACCTCGGCCCCGTGCGGCTGACCTGCTTGGGGCTGGGCAATTCTTACAGCACGTCGCTCGCGGCTCCTCAAACCGGCGACGAGCGGTTCCATATCGTGCTTGGACACGTGCCCAATTTCGCCTTGGGCGACCGGGGGTCCGATCTGTTGGTGGCCGGCCACACGCACGGCGGCCAGTTGCGGCTCCCGCTGCTCGGCCCGCTGTTGGTCAACTGTCGGCTGCCGCGCCGGTTGTCGTCGGGAATGAACGATCTGCCCGGCGGCGGAAAGCTGTTCGTCTCGCGCGGGATCGGCATGGAGCGGGGCTTCGCGCCGCGGTTCAGGTTCCTTTGCCGTCCGGAGTTGGCGGTGATCGATCTCGTACCGGAAGGGGAGAATAACGCGAATGAACGCAAAGAGTAATTATTGTTTGACGCTGATTGCGATGTGCGTTGCCGGTCTGCTCTCGGCCGCCGAGCCGGACGAGACGCTGATGCTGCCGCCGAAGTACCGCAAACTGCTGCCGCTGCACGAGAAGCTGGGCGAGCCGCGGCCCGGCGATTGGCTGACCGTTCAAGATGAGCCGGGGCAAACCTTTCGCCAATATATACGTCAAAAGCCGGTCCGCGCCGACCGACGGCGGCGGACGATCTACGTGCAGCCGTTGGGCGAACTGCCCGAGACGAAGAAAAAAATCGTCGAGCTGACCGCCGATTTTCTCGCCGCGTATTTCCAATTGCCGGTAAAAATCCGCGAGGTCGTTTCCTTGGAAAGCGTGCCCGAGGCGGCGAAGCGAAAGCCGGGCAAACACCGCTCCGAACAAATCCTCACCACGCACGTCCTCTATAACATTCTCAAGCCGCGCTTGCCGCGCGACGCCGTGACGATGATCGGCATCACGGCCTCCGACCTCTGGCCCGGCGAGGGCTGGAACTACGTCTTCGGCCAGGCGTCGCTGGGCGATCGGGTGGGCGTCTGGTCGTTCAACCGCTACGGCGATCCCGACCGCGACGAGGAGGCGTTCAAGCGTTGTCTGCTGCGGACGATGAAGACCGCCGCCCACGAGACGGGGCACATGTTTTCGATGCGGCATTGCACGCTGTACCAGTGCAACATGTGCGGCTGCAACCATCTGGGCGAGTCGGACCGTCGCCCCTTGCGGCTTTGCCCGCATTGTTTGGCCAAGCTCTGCCACGCCACCGGCGCCGATCCGATCAAACGGTTCGAATCGCTGATCGAATTCTATAACAAACACGGCTTTGAAGAAGAGCGCGAATTTTGCGAGAAATCGCTGGAATTGATAAAACCAACCCCCATAGCCAAGAACGTGTATTAAAACTGAACTTTTGCAAATTTGACCCCTCTCCCGGAGGGAGAGGGGTCAAATTTTTCAACTTCGAAACGTGTTTTTAGCGGCCGCCGGCACGGCAGCCCACGATGGAACATGGCCGTCGTGCCGACGGCCGCTATACAATATGGTTATTATGCGATTTGCACGCGCCACCGCCGCATGGACCATTACTGCCGCCGCATTTTTATCGTCAATCAATTTTGCGAGTGCCCAATCCTTCCGCCGCGGCGGCACTGAGTTTGAGGCCGTTCGCTCGGTGTTCGTCCCCGCCCGGAAGACCCCCGCGATCATCGTCGTCGAGTTTCTACACCACGGCCTGCTTCGCCCCGACGGCCGCAACCTGTTGGTCGCCGCGCGCAACAAGGATACGGTTCCCTACCGCGTATTGCAGGTCGGACCGGGCGACTTTTGCCGCGCTGCCTTCCAGCCGATCGAGGGCCAGGCCGCCTACGACGTTATCTATGGCGGCGACCCGCCGCGCGACGACCCGCCGTCTTGGACCGCCCGCGACGGGCTGCTGCTGGAGACGCGCGAGTTCCGCCGCTGCAACCTGCGGAGCCTGGACTCCGTGCGAAGGGCGTTCGAGGCGGCCGAGCCGATCGGCGCCGACTACGTCGAGGGCGTCTTCCACGCCGCCAATCCATGCACCCTCGAACGGAAACCGTTTCTCAGCCGATACAGCGGCTGCCTGCATCTCCGCGAGGCGGGCACATACGGGTTCTTCGTATCCGGGCGGGATTGCTGTTTTCTACTGATCGACGGCAAACCGGTCGCCTCGGCCCTGGGGCGTCACGGCCTCAGGCGACGCGCCGTTCCCGGCAGCCGGCACGACGTGCGGCTTACAGCCGGCGAGCACGAGTTCGAGTTTTACCACGCCGCCGCCGGTCCGGACGCCGTGATGGCGGTCGCTTGGGAGATAAATCCCCCCGACGAGAAGCCGCAACGGCCGCGAAAAATTCCCGCCGAAGCGTTCAATACGCACATGGTCGCCCGTTTGCCCGCCGGAAGGGTCAATATGCGAATCGGTGGCCAGGCGCCCGATTTCTCGGCCGAAGTCGTCGGCGACGTGCCGCTGCCGGACAACGACGAGCCGCTGGTGGCCGTGAAGTTCAGCGACCTCTCGCCCGAGGGCCTTAGCGGACGTGGGGCGAAAATCCATTGGGACTTCGGCGACGGGCAAAGCAGCGACCTGCCCAATCCGGAGCACGTCTACCTCCGGCCGGGGCTTTACACGGCGACGCTTTCGGTCCGCCGCGGCGTGCGGACCGACGAAACGACGAATCGGGTATACGTCGACCGCCCTCAACTGATGCCCGGCGAGAAGACCCATACGCTGGACCAGTATTTTCGGATAATCGAGACGTACGACCCCCGAAAGCTCGACGCCGCGTCGCTGCGTCAGTTGGCGTTGGCCTACGAGGCAAAGGCGCTGGCGTCGCCGGACGAATACGAAGCATATATAACCAAGGCGGTGGAGGTTGTTCGCGCGGCGCTGCGCGACGACGCGGCCGTCAAGGGCGACGCCGACCTGCTGAAACTGGCGAAAACCGTTTGTCCGATGGCCCGATTCATCTTGGACAACTCGCCGGCGGCGACGGAAATATGGCTTGCCGCGGGTCAGCGGCAGGAAACGGCGGAAGCGAAAGCGGAATGTGAGATCGCCGCCGCGGACGCGGCCGTAAACGACCTGCATCGCCCGGCAGACGCCAAGCGTCTGTTGGACGCGGCCGAGGGTCGTGTGGGAAAAGAAGCAACCGGGTTCTTGGCCGCCCGATTGCATCGCGTGCGGGGCGATTGCCTTGCCGCCGCCGGCGACGGGGCCGCCGCGCGAAAGGCGTATCTCGAAGCGGAAAAACTCGTCGGCTCCGCGCGGCGGCTGAACGTCGAGACGGCCGAGCGGGGCGCGCATGCCCGCTCGACCGAGGAGTTCATCCGCTCGAAGCAGTACGCCCGCGCGGCCGAGCAACTCGACGCCTGGGTGCAAGAGTATCCCGCGGAGCGCTTGGATGGATACATGAGCTTGCTTCTTGCCCGATATTGGGCCGAGCGGGGAAAATTTGCCCAGTCGATCGCCCAGGCCGAGCGGTTGCAGACGGTCAATCCCGACTCGCCGTACGTCGACCAGTTGTTGATGTTGGCGGCCGACGGCCAAATGCGATTGGGGCGCAAGGACCGCGCGTTGGCCGCGCTCCATTCGTTGGTCAACGACTACCCCGGCAGCCCTCTGGCGCCGCTGGCAAAAAAGAACATTGAGATATTAGAGGGCGGGAAATTAGGGGAGAGATGAGAGGGGAGAGGAACGCCCCGCGACTGCGGTCGCGGGGGTATAGTAGTGTTTCGCCGCTGCGTCTACGCGGCAATGCCTGGCGGATCACACCGCTTTCAAATATACTATTATTCATGTCGAAAAACGATTCCGTGCGCTATTCCGGCCTGATCGAGGCGGCGCGGCGGGGCGACGCCGAGTGCCGGGACCGGCTGTTCGAGTTGTGCCGGTCGTATCTGGGTTTCGTCGCCCGCAGCCAAGTCGAGACCTGGCTGCGGCGGAAGGTGGACGCCTCCGACCTGGTCCAGGAAACGATGCTCGATGCCTACCGCGACTTCGAGCGGTTCGAGGGCAATAGCGAGCAGCAATGGCTGGCCTGGCTGCGGAAGATACTCAACCACAACGCGGCCGACTTCGTGCGCCGCTACCGGCTGACGGCCAAGCGCGCGGCCGGCCGCGAGGTCTCCTTCAAGGATCCCGACGACAGCCTCGCCCGCGGCGCGCCCGAGCCGGCCGCCGATCAGCCCACGCCCAGCCAGGAAATTATGCGGTTGGACACCGAGTTGCGGGTCACGGCGGCCTTGGCAAAGCTCTCGCCCGACTATCAGGAAGTCATCATGCTCCGCAACCTTCAGCGGCTGCCGTTCAACGAGGTCGCCGAGCGGATGGGCCGCAAGCGGCCGGCGGTGCAGATGCTCTGGATGAGGGCGATCCGCAAGCTGCAACTGATTATGGAACAGCAAGAAGAGAATTGTAAAGATGTCGTCCAATAACTCCTCTCTCCCTTTGGGAGAGGCGCCGGGGGTGAGGGCGATTCGAGTGCGATAACCCGAAGTTGTTGTTTAACGACCGCCATTAATGTCGTCTGAGCGATTACGTCGTCGAGTGGCCTACGAAGCGGCGCGGTTGATCTTCACCCGCGAGGAGACGCAGTACGGCCGGGCGAAGATCCGCGCCGCCCGGCGACTGACGGCCCAGGGAGTCACGCCGGACGAGCTGCCGCACAATCGGGAGATACGCCGCCATCTGCGGATGTTCGACCGCGCCGCGCCGGACGAGCAACGGGAATTGTTGACTGCTGCCGATGAATGGCGAGATCCCGTCGGCGCGGCCGACCGCTTCCGCCTGTACGAATTGTTGCTGCGGGCGTTGGAACACGTCGAGCAGCCGCCGGACGAACATCCCGAGGGGGACGTTTTATATCACAGTATGCAGGTCTTCGAGCTGGCCCGGCGGCGGTTGCCCTACGACGAGGATTTTCTCGCCGCGGCGCTGTTGCACGACGTGGGCAAGGCGATCGACCGCCGCGACCACGTCTCGGCCGCCCTGGAGGCGTTGGGCGCGTCGATCAGCCCGCGGACCGCCTGGCTGATCGAGCACCACATCGAGGCCCTGCAGCTCCGCGACAGCTCGGTCGGCGTTCGGCTTCGCCGCCGCTTGGAGTCGTCGGAGAGTTTCGACGAGTTGATGCTGCTGGCCGAATGCGACCGCGCGGGCCGCGCGGTGGGAATGCCCGTCCCCGACATGGCGGAGGCGTTGGGCTACATTCGCCAGTTGGACGACGAGTGTGATGAATAGTCGATGATCTGTTTGTATTTCAGGACGGTTCTTATAGTTCACGGAACAAGCCATTCGACGCCGTCTGGCGCGGCGCGGAACCGCTTGGCGCGAATCGCCGACACGGAACCGCCGAGCGGCTCCGATTCCTCGTAGTAAACGATCAGGACCGAGCCGTCCTTGAGATTGACCATCGACGGATACGCCCCCAACTTCTTATCGACCAAGACCTCGTCGCTCCAGGTTTCGCACTCGTCGAGGCTGTACCGCAGGCATGTGGAAGATGCGAAAATTTGGCGGTAGCCGAGGATGATAATGCCGTCCGTCGTGCGGTGCAGATAGGGGCAGTGCCCCTTGAAACCGATCGGCCTGGAGACGCTCCAGTTTTCGCCGCGGTCCTTGGAAACGGAAAAACACATCGATCCTCGTTCCGAACGCTCCGCCGCGTAGAGCGTGCGATCTTTTAGCTCGATCAGGTCGGTTTCGGCCGACAATTCGCGGCCGTCGTTGTCGATGTGGATCGGGCGCCGCCAGGTCTTTCCGCCGTCGTCGCTGACGCCTATCGCGCCCATCGCGCCGAGCGGATCGAGGGGACTGAACGTGTAGAGCGGCAATATGAGCCGGCCGTCGGACAATTCCCGCAGGGGCGTGCTGCACACGTATATGTCGCCCGCGTCATCGTAGGGTTTCCGCGGTTTCGACCAGGTTTTTCCCAAATCGTCCGAGCTGATGAGCCATGTTCCCAGAACATCGTTGTATCCACGGGGCTTGTCCGGCTTTTTCACGCAAAAGAAGTTGCAGATCAGCCGTCCGTCTTTCAACTGCGCAATCGACGGATCGCGGTCGTCATAAGGACCGTCGTACAGCATTTCCGGCGCGCTCCAGGAATGGCCCTCGTCGCTCGACGCGCAGCAGTTTATTTGGCCCCCCTTGGGCCATTTTTCGTTGGGCAGCGACGCATGACGGTAGCCCGAGTAAAAAACGACCATCAGCCGGCCGTCTTTCAAGCGGCAAACGTCGGGGAAGGCATGATATTCTCGGCCGCCCACGTTCCGACACACGTGGATGAACTTCGACTCCGCTTTATCGTCGGCGAAGGCACTCCGAGAAAAGCCGAAAAACATTGAAAAACAAAGGCAAGCGATCGCAAATCGGGTGAATAATGTCACGTTAAGTTTTCCCTTTCCAAGTCGAGGAATATCTAAAGGGTTGTCCAAATATTACTTCCCTCGCCCGCTTGCGGGAAAGGGGCAGGGGGGAGGGCGGCCGCAAAAAACTCCAAAGTTATTTTTGGACAACCGCAAAATGCGTTATCGGAGTATCGAGGGGTTTCACTCCAAGGAGAAACCGAAGGACCATCATCGCTTTTTGGCGTCCAATATTACGCCGTCCTCGCGGTTGCCCAGATACCGGAAAGTTTCGGCGTCGATGTTGTAGTTGACAAGGTCCACCGATCCGTCGCAGAAGGCCATGTGCAGGCCGCCGGCATGAGCGCTGCCGAAGAACTCGAAACGGTCGAAACCCGGCGTGTCTTGCAGAGGCGGATACACCTCCGCCGTCCAGCGGACGTTGTCCACGTCGTAGCCCACGTACATCGACTGGTTGTCGCCGCCGTCCTCGCCGGTAAAGTACCAGTCCGGGCAAACGTACTTCTCTCCGAAAAGAAACGTATTGCTCGTTCCGTCCTTGATTTCCGCCATCTTGGTCATGCTTCTGCAATGGAAGATGCCGTTGCGGCCGCGATTCGAGGGCCACTTGTTGTAGGTGGTGTCGGCCTGCGTCAGGCTTATCGGGTCGGCGTAGTACCCGCCGTCGAGGTCGTATTTTATGTCGCCGCCGTTGCCGGCGTAGTCGCAGCGGGCCGAGAATTCCGGGTAAGTGATGTTTCTCGCGTTGCCGCCGGGCACGTATCCGAAGATCTGGCACGGTCTCCGGCTGGGACAGTTGCACATCGCCAGCGGCGTCATAATCATGTACCGCAGCGTTTCGCGTCTTTGCGGGTCCGGTTCTCCCGAACCCATCAGCCGCAAAGGCCCTTGATCGAGATAGGGCAGAATGTTGTAGACCCAACCGCCCGGCTGTTTCAGCTCGAAGCCGCGATCGGGTTCGCCCGTCCAAGCCGGTCCCCAGCCGGCGGTCGGAAAGAATCCATGCACTTGCTCGTGGTCGATGGCGGCCAAGGCGAGTTGCTTGAGATTGTTCTGGCACTGCAAACGTCGCGCCGCCTCGCGGGCCGCTTGCACCGCCGGGAGCAACAGCGCAATCAGGATGCCGATGATCGTGATGACGACCAAAAGCTCCACGAGCGTGAACGCCCGCGGGGACGAGGGGCGGGGGACGGGGGGCGGGGGAAATGCCCCGCGACTGTGGTCGGGGGGGGAGCCGCGTCGCCGATTTCCGATTTCTGATTTATGATTGTCCAACAACACGGTTGACCTCCATTATCATTATATTCGCATCGGGTGTCGGCTCGTTCCGATTACACGGCATCGCCGGGGCCGAATCTGGAATCACAAATCTCTCAATGCCCCCTTTCCCTTTGGGAGATGGTTAGGGTGAGGGGAAGCAGCTTTCGCCAGCCGATCGCCCTCACCCCCGGCCCCTCTCCCGCA
>JAFGLH010000158.1 GCA_016928165.1 Pirellulales bacterium
AAAAATGTGCCTGTCCCCTTCGCCGCCGAGGGGGACAGTCCCATTTTCGCGGTGAACCGCGAAAATCGGGACAGTCCCCTGTGAACGGTTACCTTTTTCGCATCCCCCCACCGGCGTCCGTCTATAACGGATTTCGCTTCTGTTTAATCTCCATATTCATCCTGGCAGGAGTATTCGGACAAAAACTCCGTCCGAAAGCGAATTATTCGCCGTCCGCCGACGTATTATTGCCTCGAAAGCGGGTTGATCCAATCCTCGCGGGCTGGAGTTCACCGTCGCAATGAATTCGCTCATCGAAGACATCCGAAACATCTACCGCGAATCGATCGAAGGCGTCGTCGCCGCCGGGGATCGAGAACGCGAGGGCGATGATCCCTGGTGGGCGATCGCGCTGGCCCAGGAAAAACGCCTTCCCGCCGTTCGGCCGAACAATTATCACGGAGCGACGACTGTCCCAATCGCACCGGACGAAGCAACCAAGATCAAGGGCGATTCCGACCCCTTTACGCCGAAAGCGCCGCAGTCGCTCAATGCGGTGGGCGTCAGCCCCAGTCAGATCGAGGCCCTGATTCTGAAGTTCCTCGCCAGCCAGGCCACCGCCACCGGACGCCGCATCGCTCAGCAAATCAAGCTTCCTTTCGGACTGATCCACGATCTTCTCCGCGGCATAAAGGAAGACCGGCTGGTGGTCTACAAATCGACCTCGGCGATGGGCGACTACGTATACGAATTGACCGAAGCGGGTTTCGCGCGGGCCAGACGGTTCGCCGAGCAATGCACCTATTTCGGCGCCACCCCGGTCCCCTTGGAACAATACGCGGCCGGCGTTTGCGCCCAGTCGGTCCGCGCCGGACGCGCCCGGATGAGCGACCTCCGCCGAGCGTTCGCCGATTTGGTCTTGGGCGACGAATTGCTCGCACAACTGGGGCAGGCCATCAATTCCGGGCTGGGGCTGTTTCTCTACGGTTCCCCCGGAAACGGCAAAACGAGCATCGCCGAACGGATTACCCGCACCATGGGCGAAAGCATCTGGATCCCGCGGGCGATCAGCGTTTTGGGCGAGATCATCCGCGTCTACGATCCGACTTGCCACGAAGCCTTGCCCGATGCGCCGCCCGGAGCGCCGCTAGACGCTTGTTCGATCGACCATCGCTGGATCCGCATACGTCGTCCCACCTTGGTTGTCGGCGGAGAATTGACGCTCGACAATCTGGAGGTTTCATCCAATCGGTTGACCGGGATCAGCGAAGCGCCCTTGCAGGTGAAGAGCAACGGGGGGACGCTGGTGATCGACGATTTCGGCCGTCAGCGCGTCACCCCCGCCGAACTGCTCAATCGCTGGATCGTCCCGCTGGAAAAGCGCTACGACTTTCTGAATCTGGCCAGCGGCAGAAAGGTCCAGGTGCCGTTCGACCAGTTGATCATATTTTCCACGAACCTCGAGCCGCGCGACCTGGTCGACGAGGCGTTCCTGCGTCGTATTCCCTATAAAATCGACGTCAGCGATCCGACCGAGGCGGAGTTTAGGTTGCTTTTCGAGCGAACGGCCGAGGCGATGGAAATCGGCTTCGACGGCGAGTGTTTGGATTATCTGCTGGAGCGTCATTATCGCGCTTCCGGCCGCGGCTTGCGATTCTGCCACGCCCGCGACCTGCTGCATCAGGTCCGCGTCTATTGCGATTTTCAGGAACAGCCGGCGGTCCTCGGCCGAGAGGCGATCGACGCGGCGGTGAAGAACTACTTCGCCATGATGTAGGCGCCGCTGCCGGGCAAGCCGGCAGCGGCACAACGGCTATTCATATCTCAGTGCTTCGATCGGATCGAGCCGCGAGGCTTTCCAGGCGGGATAGAAGCCGAAGACCATGCCTACCCCGACCGAAACGGCCACGGCCGCGGCGATCGCCGGCAGGGAGATTTCCGTCGGCCAATGCATCAACGATCGGACCAGCAGCGAGACGCCGCGTCCGGCGAGGATGCCGATCGTGCCGCCCAGCAGGCAGAGAACCACCGCCTCGACGAGGAACTGGCGAAGGATATGGTGGCCGCGGGCGCCTACTGCCATTCGCAGTCCGATCTCGCGGGTCCGCTCGGTGACCGAGACGAGCATGATGTTCATGATCCCCACGCCGCCGACGACCAGCGAGATCAGGGCCACGACCAACAGCAACGTGCTCATCGTTTCCGAGGTGGAATTGAGCATGTTCGAGATTTCGGCCATGTCGCGGATGTTGAAATCGTCGGCTTCCCCGTCGCGGATGCGGTGCCGCTCGTGCAACAAGGCGGTGATTTGTTCGATCGCGGCCGGCACCAGTTCGGCCGATTTCGCCTTCACGTGAATCATGTCCACGTTGACGAACCGCACCAGTTGAGGAGTGTTGGCCTCTTCGGTCGCCGTTCGGGTCAGATACATGCTCGTGGCGGTGGTGTACATGTCGCTGATCGAGTTGACGGAGCTGCTGGACGAAGAGGAACTCGACTCCGCGCTGGCGCTTTGATTGGTGTCGGTCAAGGCCGATCCGCTCACCCGATACTTGATGGTCGTCCAGGGGGCGAGAACGACGTCGTCCTGATCCATCATCATGCTCGCGCCCTTCTTCGCCAACACGCCGAGGACGCGGAAGGGAACGTTGTTGATGCGTATTTCCTTGCCGACCGGCGATTCGTCGCCGAACAACTCCTTCTTGACGGTCGCGCCGACGACGCAGACCTTGGTCCCGCTGCGAACGTCTCGGTCGGTGAACATAATCCCCTCTGACAACTCGCCCCAATCGCGTATTTGCAGATAAGACGGCGTGGTGCCGCTGATGCGGCTGGGGACCCAGTTGCGTTTGCCGTAGACGATCTGCGAACGGGCGTTGACGGTCGGGGCCGCGCCCGCTACGGCGGGACACTCTTTCAGGATTGCTTCGGCGTCCTCGGGCGTGAGCGTCATCACGCTACCCGAGCCGCGAGTAACCCCGCCGGTCGAGGCCGCCCCCGACCGGACCATCAGCGTATTGGCGCCCAAGCTGGAGAGACTCTTTTGCAAAGTCGCTTTCGATCCTTGGCCGATCTCCGTCATGGCGATCACGGCGGCCACCGCGATAATGACCCCCAGCGCCGAGAGCGTGGAACGCATCTTGTTCCGCTTCAGCGCGCCGAGCGCGGTCCTCCAGGTAGCGGGTAAAACGGAGCGGGGGGCTTTCACGGTCGTTTGCGCCGGGGCCGAGGCGACGCCGCTAACGGTTTCGCAAGGGGCGTCCGCAGCGATTGTCGTGCTCGGCTCCAAGTTGGCGCGACCAATGGTCGCGGCTTTACATTCCGTCACCGACGAGCCACTTGCGGTTGCGCATCCCGCGCAAGCTACCGTCGCGGATCGACGCTCGGCGCGGACGAATCGATTGCCTCCGTCGCCGTCGCCGTTTCCGTCGCCGTTGAGAGAAATATGCGGCGCCGGCGGCTGCGTTTCCCCCGCCGCACGGCGATATTCGTCTCCTTCGACCAGTCCGTCGGCGATGCGAATCGTACGGTGGGCATAATTTGCCACGTTGGGGTCGTGAGTCACCAGCAATACCGTAATCCCCTCGGTATTGAGTCGTTGGAACATCTTCAGTATTTCCACGCTGGTGTGCGAATCGAGGTTGCCGGTCGGCTCGTCGGCCAACAGCAACTTGGGTCGATTGATCAGCGAACGGGCTATCGCCACCCGCTGCTGCTGTCCGCCGGACATCTGCGACGGCTCGTGCCCGATCCGGTCGGTAAGCCCGACCCGCTCCAGCAACTCGCCGGCCAACCGATAAGACTCCGCCGCCGTATGTCGATGCACGGCGTAATCCAACGGCATCACCACGTTGCCCAGCGCCGTGGTGCGGGAAAGGAGATTGAAGTTCTGGAAGACGAAGCCGATTTTTTCGCTCCGCACGATTGCCCTTTGGTTCGAACTCAAACCGCTCATCTCTTCGCCGTCGAGCCAGAACTTTCCCGAGGTCGGGTGGTCCAAACAGCCGAGAATATTCATCAACGTGGTCTTACCCGATCCCGAGGCTCCCATCAGCGCCACCATCTCGCCGCGATTGATCGTAAACGAGACGCCGCACAGGGCGGGCACGTCCACTTCGCCCAAGAAATAGGTCTTGCGGATGTCTTCCAGCCGAATTAGTTCCATGTGCGCGTCTCCCAAACGTTAATCCGGCGGTGGCGGACGCCGATTGCCTTTGGGCGGCTTCGGCAAGAACGGTATGGACGTTCCCGCGGAGTCATCCTCTTCCACTCCGCTTCCCGCCTGCTCGATTCCGATCACTACATCCATTCCTTCCTTTACTCCCTCTCCGCCGATCTCGGAGTTGACCTCGTCGGTAATTCCGACCGCCACGTTCAGCGGGCGGACGAAAGCGCCGTCGGCCAGCCAAATCCGTTGCATGCTTCCGTTTGCTTCCTCTTTCCCCGACGGCGTGTTTTCCGCGGCATGGGAATTCGATCGGACCTCCCGATATTGCGGGGCGATCTGCGACTGTTTCGGCCGCCATTGAAGCGCCGCGTTGGGAACCAACAGCACGTCGCGCCGCTCGGCGACCTCGAAGACCAGGTCCGCCGTCATGTAAGGGAGCAGTTTCAGATCGGGATTTTCGGTCGTTACGACGACGACGTAGGTTATTACGTTCTGCGTCATCGAGGCGTCCATGCGTATTTGAGACACCACGCCTCGGTAGGTGTCTTCCGGAAAACCGGCGGCGACGAAGCCGACGGGCATGTCAAGGCGAATGTTGCCGATGTCGGCCTCGTTGACCGGCACCCAAACCTCCATCCGCCGTAAATCCTTGGCGATCAGAAACATGCTGGGCGTATTCAGCCCGGCCGTCACGGTCTGGCCCACGTTCACCCGGCGCTTGACGACGATGCCGTCGACGGGCGATATGATGCGGGTGTAATTCAAATCAATCTCGGCCATCCTCAAGGCGGCTTCGGCCTGCTTCACGGCGGAATTGCCCACCGCGATGTTCGCCTGGGCGACCAGATAATCGGCCTCGGCGGCGTCGTAATCGGAGCCGGCGATGGCGTTTTTGGGCATCAGTTCCTTGGCTCGCTCCCATTCGTTTTCCTTCTGCCGGCAGATTGCCTCCAACTGCTTCAGCTCGGCTTGGGCCTTCATCAGCGCCGCTCTGCATTGATCCACCTTCGCTTGATAGTAGGTGGGATCGATGTTCGCCAAAAGTTGGTCCTTGCGGACACGAGAATTGAAATCGATCGTCTTGCCGGGATTATCCAGATCGGGGCCGAAATTGAGTATTTTGCCGGTGATTTGAGAACCTACGTCGACCAGTTCTTCCGCCTGCATGGTCCCCGAAGCGCGAATCGTACGCATCAGGTCGCCTCGTTGGATAGGCACCGTGCGGAAGCTTGCCGCGTCGTCGTTGCCGCTGTGTTTGACGTAGTACGCCGCGCCGCCGGCGGCGATGCTCACGATCAGAATCAATGCAATCGCCGTTCTCATATCACCACCCTGGAAGCATCGAAATGGGGTTTGGATCTTTTGGCGTCGCCATCCCGGCCGGCTTCCTCTCCGGCCGCCTCAACGAGCAACTCGAGGACGACCGCCGCCGCTTCTCTCTGCTTGGGAGCAAGCTGCCCTAATACTTTCGCCATCCTCCGAACGCGGTTTTCCTCGTGCAGCCGCATCATCTCCTCGCCGCGATCTGTCAGCCGCAAACACCGCACCCGCCGATCGTCTCCTCGCGGAACTCGCTTGACCAACTCGGCCCGCTCCAAACGGTCGGCAATCTGCGTGACCGCGCTGAGCGAGGTGCCCAACTCCCGGCTGATGGCCGACATTGATCGCGCCTTTCCGCGCAATGCGTTGCACAACCGCAATTGGGCCAACGGCAGGTCCGCCGCCGGATCGTCGTTGACCCCGCTCACCATTCTGCGAAGAAAACCGTGGAGGAGTTTTTCCACCCTCTCGGCCTCCGCCCATGTGACTTTTTCGTTGTCCATTGTTTCGCGCGCTCCCGTTAAAGTCGAATGCCGATTCACAGAGTCGCCTCTATGTCCCGGAAACCGGTTCATCAACCTATAATATCAAGATACATAAACCATCGTTGCAAGTCAAAGTCTCGCCGCGCGGTTGGTCGCGCCCCGAGGCACGCACAATACAAAGCAGGGTGTGTCTACGTCCGTTATGGGGGTTTGAGTTGCGGGGAAAAGAGGATAGGCGCCGTCGCCGCAACCTCTTTGCCAACGCCTGAATCGAACACCGCGACGGAGCCGGTTCCCTTTCCGACTTTGCTCGGTAGTATAAGATTCCGGGTCACGAACCGGCCCACCAACTCGGACACAGTGCGGATGGGTTTACGGCATCGGGGTTGGGTTGGGCAAACGGATCACTTCCGGCCCCGGACCGGCCGCTTCCTCGTCTTCGCCGGCCAGGTCGATTTCCCATCCGCCGCCCAGTGCGCGATAGACCTCGATCAGCCCCTGTGAAATTTGGCCCCGTGCCTGCGCCGCCGAATCCTGCTGCGTGACCAAGCTCTGCTGAATGGTGGCATAGCGGTTGAAATCGACTCTGCCGGTTTTGTATTGGAGGATGACGATTTCCACGGCCTTTCGCGAGGCCTCGACGCTTTCGTCGAGCAGCTTCGCCCGCCGTTGCGAGCGGAGATAATTGACCAATCCGTTCTCCACCTCCTCGCTGGCCAGAAGGACGGTGTTCCGATAGGCGACGATCAACTCGCGGAAGCGGGCGTCTTGGAGTCGGACGTTGTTGACGATCCGGCCATAGTTTAACAAGTTCCACGAGAACGAGGGTCCGAAATTGCCGTTCAGCGACGTGGTGCGGAAGAGATCGGAAAACTTGCTCGCCGAGTAGCCGAACGATCCGCTAAGATAGAACGCCGGATAGAGGTCCGCCTCGGCGATGCCGATCTCCTCGGCCTGTGCGGCCGCCTCTCGTTCCGCTTTTCTTACATCCGGCCGGCGGCGGAGCAGGTCGGCGGGGATGCCGATCGCCGCCTCGGACGGAGACGTGGGGATCGCCCCTTCGCCAAGCAATTTCCTCAGGTTGGCCGGCGGCATTCCCAACAAGATGCACAGCCTGTTTTCTGCCTGACGCTGGGCGATTTCCAACTGCGGTATTCCGGCTTCCGTCTGCCGCAGATCGCTGACGGACTGATCCAAGTCTAGCTCGGAAACCTTTCGAGCTTGAAATCTGTCCGTGATGTATTGCAACACGCCTTGCTGCAATTCGATGTTGGCCTTCAGCAGTTCGATCCTTTTTTCCGTGGTGCGGACGGTGACGTAATTCTCGGCCACGTCGGCCAACAGCGTAACCAGCACGTCGTCGTAGTTGTCGACCGAGGCGTCGAGGTCGGCGTTTGCGGCGGCGACGGCCCTGCGAAAGCGCCCCCAAAAGTCAAGCTCCCAATTCAGGTTGAAGCCGAAGTTCCAGGAGTCGGTGAATCTATCGACAAGCGCGCCGCCGTTCGGGTCAATCGCGGCGGCGCGGCGGCCGTACCCGCCCGAGGCGGTCTGCGATTGCGGAAATATGTTTCCCACGACGATGTCGCGCTGCGCCCTGGCTTGAAGTATCCGCAGGCCCGCCTCGCGAAGCGAAAGGTTCTGGCGATATGCGCAATCGACGAGGAAGTTCAGTTTGGAATCGTCGAAGACCGTCCACCAGCGTTGAATGACGCTGGGGTCTTCGGCCAGGCGGATGTCGTCGGCGTCGATCCATTGTTTCGCCACCGCCGCCCCCGGCGGGCAATAGTTTGGCCCAACCTTCAAGCCGTTTCTGATATATTCCGGAAAACTCGTGCAGCCGCTCAATGAGACGGCGAACACCAGAGCCAGCAATGACTTAGGCAAAACACGAAGTGCCGTCCGCATCTTTCCCCCCCCAAAAAAAATCAGCCTCCCTCCCATCACGTATAATCGGAAAAAGCGTTATAATCAGTGCAGAAAATCCTTAAGAATACTTAAGGAACTTTCCTTCCCGCCCAACCACTCCACCCTTCGCAAAAGGAGCCTTCTCCATGAAAATTATCGCACTGCTGCTTTGTACGTTGCTTGCCGCCGAAAATTCTCCGCGTCAGGGCCGAGGCGTCTGGTGCAACCCCGGGATCGCGCCTTACGAGGGTGATTGGGACCGTTCGGCGAAGCTGTTGGCCGATAACGGTTTCAATATGATCTTTCCGCTGATGCTTTCCGGCGGGGCGGCCCATTACGCCAGCGACGTATTGCCCCGCAGTGCGGTTTTCAAGAAGCACGGCGATCAACTTGAGCAGTGCTGCGCGGCGGCGAAAAAACACGGCGTCGAAGTCCACGTTTGGAAGGTCAACTTCAACCTGTTGTCAACGTCGAAGGAATTTATCGAAACCATGCGCCGCGATGGCCGCACGCAGGTGAACGTACGGGGTAAGCCGTTCGATTGGCTCTGTCCCTCGCATCCGGAGAACCGCAAACTGGAATTGGAGGCGATGTTGGAAGTGGTTCGCAAGTATCCGATCGACGGCCTGCACCTGGACTACATTCGTTATCCGGGCCGGAAGCTCTGCTATTGCGACGGCTGCCGGCGGCGGTTCGAGGCCGACAGCGGCCGACCGGTCACCGATTGGCCGACGGATTGTTTTTCCGGCTCGCGGAAAGAGGAATACAACCAATGGCGTCGCCGTCAGATCGCCTCGCTGGTCGAGGAAGTCAGCCGCGAGGCGCGGAAAATTCGCCCTGATATAAAAATCTCGGCGGCCGTCTTCGGGGCCTATCCGGATTGCCGCGAGTCGCGCGCCCAGGATTGGCCCGAGTGGATCGAGGCCGGATATCTGGATTTCGTCTGCCCGATGAACTATACCGAAAACGATAAGGAATTCTCTCGATTGGTGAAAGATCAGGTGAAGATCGTCGGGGGTCGAATTCCGCTTTTTCCCGGCATCGGCGCTTCGGCGACGGAAAGCCTTTTGACCGCGGACCAGGTGCGCGAGCAAATCCGGCTTGCCCGTTCGTTTGGCGCTGACGGATTCGTAATTTTCAAGCTCAGCGACGCCACAGCGCAGTCTATCATTCCCGCGCTGGGGCAAAAACTCGAACCGCCGGGCGCCGCCGCGCCGACGGTCCCCAACGCCGAGTTCGACCAGGGCGGCGACTCGCCGGTCGGCTGGACACTTTCCGGCGGCCAAGGGCGGTGGATCGACCGCGAATCGCTGGAAGTTTCCGGCACGGGTGAGGACGGCAATCATTGGAGCTGCAAGTGTCGTTTGACCCCAGGCTCGTTGTACAGGTTCGAGACCCGCGCCCGCTCTAAAGGCGGCGGTCGGCGTTGCATAACCGGGCCCGCCTCCGTCAATCGCGACTACGCGTTGACCGAAGACTGGCGGTGGCACGGCCACGTCTTCCGCGCCCCGGACGACGCCGGCGAGGAAATCCTCCGCGTCGGTCAGTGGCACGCCATGCGCCCCATGCAATTCGACGCCGTGCGGCTCGAACCGGTTATGCCAATCCATAAGCGAGTGGGCGACTTGCGGCTCGGCGAGGGAGAATCCATTCGCGACGGGCAATACCACTTCCGCGGCGAATTTTCCGGCGAGGGGAGCAATTATCATCGGCCCCTGGAAAGCGCCACCGCACGGTTCAACTCCAACCGTTGGTGCTTCGCCGGCGACAATCAGGTTACTTATCGCTTTTCCCTGCCGGGTTGCTCGTTCCGCTCGGGCAAGGCGGGTTTTATCGTCATTTATCTCCAGCGGGGCGGGTATACGGCCGAGGTCGGCCGCGATGGAAAAATCTGGCGGACCCTGATTTCCAAAAATGACTTGGGGTTGGCGGAGGCCGATCTGCCGGCCGACTTGTTTCCCGCCGAAGCGATCTACCTGCGCCTGCGGCCCTCTACTGCGGAAAGTTCTTTTCAGGTGTTCGGCGTCGGATTTTCGGGCGAATTGAGCAACCCTCTCCCCGACGGTGAAGGTCGGACTTTGTTCGCGGAGTTCGATAAGAGCAATTCCAATTTGGTCGTCGAAGAATTGTTGTACGACGATTCCCAAGGCCCGAAACGGCCGAAGATTTCTTTGACGATTAAAAACCACGGCTCCGCGGCGGCGCCGGTTTCGTTATGGCGGCTCGAAATGCCCGCCGCGCGCGAAGAGGGGACGGGAATCGTTGCTGCGGCGCCGATGGCTCCGATACCGACGCCGGGTACCCAAGCGACGAAAATGGCCCCGGGCGAACGAATCACGCTGACTGCTGAAATACCGTTGTCGCGTCCCGGCCGACGATTAATTCGATTGGGTGTTCGCTCGGACGAGAGCGACGTATTCACGACCTCAATTACTTTTACGCTGCCGGAATACTATGCCGCCGATTACGGCCGGCGGATCGAGGGCGTTGGCGGCCCGGCGAATGTTTGGTGGTGCGAGTCGGGCTGGAAGATAGCCCCGAATCGGCCCGCCCCGGAAGATGTCTCGGCGGCCGCCGAGCTATCGGCGGCGCGAAACGACCGCGAGGCCGTGCAGGTGGTCGTGCGTCCGACCGAGGACTTGCGGCAATTGACCGCCGAGGCCGGCGCGCTGGTCGGACCCGACGGAGCGACGATCCCGGCGAAGAATATCCAAGTGCTTCGAGTATTCTATCATGCGGTCCATACTCCGACCGACTCGACCGGCTCGCGCGACGATTGGCCCGACGCCCTGCCCCCACTGGACAAACCCTTGGACGTGCCGGCCGGCCGCAACCAACCGTTGTGGGTTTTGGTCCACGTGCCCAAAGACGCGCGGCCGGGCAACTACTCCGGCAAGCTGACGCTGAAGGGCGAGGGCTTCGCGGCCGAAGTTCCCTTGCGGTTGCACGTCTGGGATTTCGCCCTGCCCGAGCGGAACCATTTGGAGACGGCCTTCGGTCTATGGCCGGAATTTATTATGCCCTACCACCGATTGAAGAGCGACGCCGACAAGCGTCGGGTTTGGGACATGTACCTGCGGAACTTCGCCGAGCACCGCGTCAGTCCCTACGACGCGGCGGCGTTGGACCCGATTAAGGTGAAGTTCTTGCCCAAGGCCGACCCGCCGCGGGCGGAAGTCGATTTCACCGCCTTCGACGCGGCCATGGAACGGGCGATCGAAAAGTATCACGTCACCAATTTCCGTCTGCCGATCGAGGGCGTCGGCGGCGGATCGTGCCACGCCAGGAACGAGCCGGACATTGACGGCTTCACGGCGGACACCCCACAATATCAAGCCGTGATCGCCAGCTATCTGAAGCAGTTGAACGACCACTTCCGCGCCAAGGGCTGGCTGAACAAGGCCTACATCTATTGGTTCGACGAGCCGCGGCCTGTCGATTACGGATTCGTCCGCGAGGGCATGGAGCGGCTGAAAAAATACGCGCCCGACTTGCAAACCATGCTCACCGAGCAGCCGAAAGAGGCGTTGGTCGGGCCGGTCGACATCTGGTGCCCGAACAGTCCCAACTATCACCGCGAGGCCGCACAACGCCGCATGGCGTCGGGCGAGCGGTTTTGGTGGTACTTGTGCTGCAATCCCAAGGCCCCGTACTGCACGCTGTTCATCGACCACCCGGCCGCCGAGTTGAGGGTTTGGATGTGGCAAACGTGGCAGCGCGACATCGCCGGCGTTTTGGTCTGGAGCGCGAATTATTGGACCTCGATGGATGATCCCCTGCAAAATCCATACTTGGACCCGATGGGATACGTCAGCGGCACGAAACCATCCGAGCGGCAACATTGGGGCAACGGCGACGGTCGCTTCATCTATCCACCGTTGTCTGCCTTCGACAAACGCTACGGCGACGGGCCGGTCCTCGAACCGCCCGTCTCCAGCATCCGTTGGGAAATGGTCCGCGAGGGGATCGAGGACTACGAGTATCTGTGGCTGTTGCGGGATTTGATCTCCCGTCGGCGCGACTCGCTTTCCGCCGCACAGTTGCGAGAGCATCAGTCGCTGTTGGAAGTACCCGCTTCGATCACTCGGTACATGACGACCTTTACGACCGATCCGCGTCCCATCTTGAAACGCCGCGCGGCGGTGGCCGAGGCGATCGAGCGATTACTTGAACGTTGACTATGTTTAGCGGCCGTCGGCACGACGGCTCAAATCATGTCGGTTTCGGCCGTCGTGCCGACGGCCGCTAAACGTTCAACAAGCCATAATTTGGAACAACTGAATCTGCATCACTCGTGGGGGAACTTCCGCTCCTTCCAGGACCACTCCTGCGACTCGCTGCTTTTCACCAGCCGGCGATAGATGAAATCGGCGATCAGCCCGCCGAGGTTGAAACGCGGGTCGAGCAGCTTCGTCCCTTGCAGGCTCGTGTCCAACCCTCCCAGGAAAAGCGTTTGCTTGTCGAGTTTGTCGTCGCCGGTCGGTTCGGGGTGAAAGCGCTCGAAGACTTTGTATATTCGTTTGGCTCCGCCCATCGCCTTGGCGTCTCGCTTTCCGGCCAGGATCAACATGGAGATGTCTGACTGCACGGCCGGGTCGGCCGCCGCGCGGCGGAGCGGAAGTCCGCGGAAGGACCACTCGGGCGAGATCAGCACCAGCGCCTTGACGAAGCGTCCCAGCTTCAGCGGTCCGTAATAAACGCCGCCGTAGTTGTAGCCGACCGCGTCGTACCAGGCGAAATCCAGGGCCACGGAAGCCCCCATGTCCGCGCCGACGATGCACAGTTTGTCGATGTTCAGCTCGCCCTCGTTGTTCTTGTTCCAGAGGAAATCCTTGACCGCCTTCATGTCCTCCACGACCATCAGGGCGAATTGGCTGGGCGGCATCGTAGCGGCGTCGAGCCGTTCGTCCCGCCGGGCGTCCTTGCGGCGCGTGCTCTCGCCGTGGCCGCGCAAGTCGGGCACGACCACCGCATGGCCCAGCGCCTGAAGCGCCGGGGCCAGGTCCTTGTACTCGTTCCGCGTCTGCTTCCAGCCGTGCAACAACACGATCGGAATCGCCTGCTTGCCCTGAAAACTCGGATAGTACGTCAACGCCAGTTGAACCCCGTCGCCGGTCTCCAACACGAGGTCTTGCGGCGGGGGGATTTTCTGCTCTTCCTCGCCTTTGGCCTGCGGCTTGTTGGCCTGGCAATGGGCCGATAAGGCGAACGCCGAAAGAACCACGACCGCAACGGCCGCCGACAAGGCCCTCGATCGCATTCTAGCCAAGCGAAACAAGATCGTCTTGAATCGGAAAGATTGTGCGACTCGCATGGATCGGGCCTCCTTGGAAAGAATACGCGACGGAGTGAATGGAAAATCATCCCCATATATAAATGTATGGTATCCGAGCCGCAGCCTCTGGTCAACTAGAGAGCGAACGTACCATTACGGCCGCTCCGCTAAAATCACCGAACTCATCGCCTCGTGTCGGACGGCCAGGCGCGGCCCCTCGAAGCCGGCCGCGCGAAGATCCTCCGCGTATTCGTCGAAGGTGAACGTGCCGCCGTGGGAAGTGTTCACCAACATGTTGATGGCGAACAACGCGCCTTCGACGGGCCGAGTGCGGCACGGCTCCATCACCACGTCGCGCACCGCGATCCGCCCGCCGCTCACGAGCGCGCGAAACACCTTGGCGAACAACTCGCGGTTCAGCCGCCGCGAATGTTGGTGGCAGATGGCGCTGACCCAGGCGAAATCGCATCCGCCGGGCAACTCGTCGCGGTGAAAATCTCCGGCCACGAACGACACCCGATCGGCGAACTCCGAGCGGGCCAAACGCAGCTTTGCCAAGGCGACGGCCTCGGGCAGGTCGAAGATTGCGGCCGTCGCCCCCGGCGCGGCGCGGAGCAGGGCCAGCGTCCACGTGCCCGACGCTCCGCCCACGTCCAGCAAACGATTGAACTTCAGGGGGCCGAGTTGCCGGACCACCTCGTCGGCCACGGGGCCGGAGACGGTGTGCATGGCGGCGATAAAGCTGTCGATGTCCGCCCGGGGGCCGCGGATGCTGGACGGCCGCGGCACGGGAATCCCGCCCTTGACGGTCCAAGCCAACTGCGACCAGCCTCGCATGATGTTCGCCGCGTGGCGCAGCATGGGCAGGACTGTATCCGCGCCGTCCTCGACGAGCCAATCGCGCAGCTCCGGCGGCGGGGCGTATCGCCCCTCGCGCTTTTCCAGCAGGCCCAGCGCGACGAGGGCGTCCAACAGCATCGCCGTCGCGCGGAGGTCGCAGTCGAGTCGTTCGGCGAACTCATCGGCCGAGAGCGGGTTGCCGTCCAGCGCGGTCCAAACGTCCAGTTCCGCCGCCGCCCCGATTACGCAGGCCGCGCGAAAACCGTTCATCGTATTGAGTATCCGTTGCCGATTTGGGTGCGGTTCCGACATTATCGCCACCTTCGTTTTTGAGAAATCAATTTTTCAAGCGGCCGGCGTCTTTCCGGCCCATGAAGCAACCGACCGATAGCCCAACCAGGAAAATAACCAGCGAGCCGATCACAATAACCATAAGATTATTGAACGGACTGCGGAGCGCGGCAAGAGCGTCGGGCCACAACTCGGCATCGGCCAGCGTCATCCAGACGATCGACAGCAGCCCGACGATCACGGCCGTGGCGGCCGCCGGGTTTCCCGCCTTGCGCGAGATCAATCCGAGCAGGAACAGCCCCAGAATACCGCCGCTGAAAAAACTCGCCAGCATCCACCAGGCGTCCAGCGCGCTTTGGAATTGCATGAACAACATCGCCGTACCGATGCCCAATAGCCCCCAGACGACGGTGCCGATGTAAAGCACGATCAGCGATTCCCGCTCGCCAGCCCGGCGGTTGACGTAGCGCTGGTAGTAATCGCGCATAATCAGCGTGGCGGAGCTGTTCAGGCTGGTCGAGACGGTGCTCATCGCGGCGGCGAAGACGGCGGCAATCAGCAGTCCGGTCACTCCGGCCGGCAGCCGCGCGCCGATGAACAGGGGAAACGCCTTGTCGCCCAGGTCCTTGTCGGTCAGGCGGGCCTTCGTCTCGGCGAAAACGGCCGCGTAGTCCGCCCTCCCCTTGCCAATCCCTTTTGCCTCGAGCTGCTGGACGGCCACCGCCGCGCGAAGTTCGTCCAGATCGTGGGGACGGCTGTGATAATAGGCGAAAAGCACGGTGCCGATGAAGAAGAACAACGCGGAGACCGGAATGTAAAGCAGACCGCCGAGCCAGAGTCCCTTTCGCGCCTCGCGGTCGGAACCGGCGGCGATGTAACGCTGGACGTAGCTTTGATCGATGCCGAAGTTTTGCAGGTTGATCGTAAGTCCGTAGGCGAACACGACCCAGAAGGTGGCCTCGCCGACGGAGGGGCCAAAACTGCCCAGCGAGAACTTTCCTTCTTTCACGGCGATGGCGAACACTTGGCCCGGTCCCTCGGGCATCCCGGCCAGCATCGCCGCCAAGCAGAACAGCGCCCCGCCGATGAGCACGAAGGCCTGCAAAGCGTCCGTCCAGATGACCGCTGTGATCCCGCCGACGAAGGTGTACAGCGTCACCGACAGCCCCGTGACGAGTATCAGCGCCCGGATGTCCCAGCCGAGCAGCACGCTTAGCGGCAGTGCCATCAGGTACATCACGGCGCCCATCCGCGCGATCTGCGTAAGCAGATAAAACACCCCGGCATAAACTCGTGCCCAGGGACCGAAGCGGTGTTCCAGGTAGGCGTACGCCGAGACCTCGCCGCTGCGTCGATAGTAGGGCAGGAACCATCGCGCGGCGATCCAGGTCGCCAACGGCAGCGAGAGGCTGAAAACGAACGGGTTCCAGTTCTCCGCGAACGACTTGCCCGGCAGGGCCAAGAAGCTGATGCTCGACAGGTACGTGGCGAAGATCGACATTCCGCAGACCCAGCCGGGCAACGAGCGGTCGGCGGCCGTGAAGCCCTCGGTGGAACGGCCCCGCCGCCAGAAATGAAATCCGATCGACATCGTGCCCGCGAAATACGCGGCCAGCACTATCCAGTCGAGGGTCGTGAAACACGAATTCACCGCCGTTGCCTTTTCAAAGGGTCGAAACCGGCAGCATAGCGGAAAATGCCGTATTCCGCGACACCCCCGACGCCGGGTGGCGTGCGACATTTATTTGCGCGCCTTCTCACGACCGTTAAGTTACAATAGACAAAGAGGAGGTATACAAGATGTGGATGAAATTCGGCGTAATCGGAATGCTTTGCTGGCTTATATCGGTGGCGCCGGCGTCGGCCCAGTTCAAGAAGGGCGAACCCGAGGGACCGAAAGTGGGCAAATCGCAGGTGACGCGCTGGCGCGTGGGGGTCGAAGTCACGGCCTCGGGCGGGGCCTGCCTGGGCGGGAACGGATACATTTCGGTGCCCGCCGATTGGCCCGAGCAGGAAGTCAACATCGTCGATGAAGACGTCTCCTCGGAAATGAAAATCGGTTACTCGACGATCGCCGGCGGCGTGAAGGTGATGAACGTCAAGATGGGACGGCTGGCGGCCGGCGCCAAGGCGAAGGCAATCGCCATCTTCGAGGTCCGCCGCGGCACGATCCTTCCGCCCGAGGACACCGATCGGTACGTGCTGCCGGAGGTAAACAAACTCTCCCGCGAGCTGCGGCAATACCTCAGCCACAGCCCGCTGATCGAGAGCCGCCACCCGAAGATTCGCGATCTGGCCAAACGGATCGGTGCCGACAAGGAGAAGGCTTGGGACAAAGTGGAGGCGATCTACGACTGGGTGCGCGAAAACGTAAAGTATCAAAACGGCCCGATCAAAGGCGCCCTGGCGGCGCTGAAGGACGGCACCGGCGACTGCGAGGAATTGACCTCGCTGTTTATCGCCATCTGTCGCGCGGCCGACATTCCCGCGCGGACCGTTTGGGTGCCGGGACATTGCTATCCAGAGTTCTATCTCTGCGACGAGGAGGGAGCAGGGCATTGGTTCCCTTGCCAGGCGGCGGGCACGCGCGAGTTCGGCGGAATCACCGAGACCCGGCCGGTCCTGCAAAAAGGGGACAACATCCGTCCCCCGATCAAGGCCAAAGGCCAAAACGAACGCCGCCGCTACCTGGACTTCGACATGATAATCACCGGCAAGGTCCGCCCTCAGGTCAGATCATACCGCGAGCAGGTAGCGGAGTGAAAAACGATGAATTATGAACGAGGGGCGGCAAATGGAGACAGTCCGTCCGACGACGTGCCACGGGCCGGGGACTGGCTCATTTTTTCGCCCTTTCAAGGGCGAAAAATGTGCCTGTCCCCTTCACCGCCCCTGTGAACGGTTTCTTCATACTTCCACATTGCCACATTACTCCGCCGGGGCCTCTTGCAAAGCGGGTCTGCAAGCCTCAAACTAGAGATTGGTATCGTCTTCGCAGGAGTATGCCATGAGCCGGCAATTAAAGACCGAATACCCCACCTCCGCCGACTGGGACGCCGCCTATCGCGACGGCACGCCCCCCTGGGACGCCGGCAAACCCCACGCCGAGTTGCCCCGCGTGCTCGATGAATATCAGTTGCGTCCGCGAACGGTGCTCGAGGTCGGCTGCGGCAGCGGCGCCGACGCGATACTCATGGCCCAACGCCGCTTGGAAGTGACCGCCGTCGAGTGCGCGCCGATCGCTTTGGAGCGGGCGCGGCTGCGGGCCGAACAACACGACGCCCTGCTGCGGTTCGTGCTGGCCGACGCCTTCGAGTTCGCCCAGAAAGCCGGACAGTTCGACATGGTCTACGACGCCGGGTTGTATCATTACGCCCGCGAGAGAAAGTTGGCCTCCTATCTCGATATGTTGTGGCGCGTGACGCGCCCCGGTTCTCATTTCCTCTGTCTGGCCGGCGCGCCGGGCGAAGCGGAAGACGACGATGGTCCGCCGCAGGTCGATGAGGAGGACGTCCGCAACGAGTTGGGCCGGCTGTTCGAGTTCGTCCATCTCCGTCCGATTCGTCTGGAAAGCTCCGATCCGAACCGGCGTTATTCCGCCTGGTCTTGCCTGATGCGCCGCTGATCGCCCCCCGACGTCCAATGGGAACCGGAAACGCAGGGTGGGTCAAGCAAACCTTTGTCCCGGCGTGGTTTCGGTCGCGGCGACTCGGTGCGGCAAATCGCAATGCATTGCAGACAGGTTAATTGGTTTGCGCTGCTTCGCCGATGATTTGCGCGACCTCGCCCCGTCTTACCGCGAGCGGATCAAGCGCTGCCGAACAAGCCGGCGGCAGCGCCCGGCATCGCCGGCGGTTGGAGCGGGCCGCCGTCGGCCGAGACGCCGATATCGAACACGCCCAGCAGGTGCATTTGCTCGGTTAGTTCCCGCAGGTCGTTTTCGTGTCCGGCCCGCCGCGCGTAGATTATCTCGGCCTCGCCCTGCAAGCGTTCGCCGACGTGGCTCCGCGCGGTCACCGATACGCCGCGCTCGCGGATCCAATCAATCGAGACGGAATAGGTCAGCAGATCGCCGGGGACGGCCTCGCGGTAAAACCGCGCGGAGGCGACCTTCGCCAGCAAAATCAAATCGGTGTACTCCGTGGCCTCGAAGGCCAGGTACATGCCCGTTTGGCCCATCCCTTCAAGGATCAAGGTGTTGGGCATCAGCGGCCGGCTGTTGAAGTGGTCGCGGAGGTGCGACTCGGCCAAGGAAACGTTTTTCAACGCCTTGGCGCGGCTGCCGCAATGGAACTCGACGTATCGATCTATCCAGCGCCAACGCATCGGAAATCTCCCTCTAAACGCCACGCCCCGACCGCCCGTTGTATCCAAACCCGCAAACCACTAAAATCTAGTTTTTCATGCTGGCAACTGTCAAGCGGGCAAGAAGGGACCGACGAGTGGAACAAAGGGAGAAGCAGACGGCGGCGCACTCCGGCGGTTCTAAAGATCGCCCTTGGGAGCTGCGGATTTGGAGCGGCATCGGCGTAAAAGGGTGGTTTCGAGAAATCGTCAAAAACCGCTTCAACTGCGGCCCCACCCGCATCGGCATGGCGCTGATTCTGACGGCGCTGAGCCTAATAAACTCGCTGCTGTGGCTGGTGCAGACGGCGCTAATGGGCCGAAAGATCGACCGCACCGAGATCGAGAAACATCCCATCTTCGTATTGGGGCACTGGCGGTCGGGAACCACCTTGCTGCACGAGTTGTTGGTCTGCGATCCCCGTCACACCTACCCCGACACCTTCGCCTGTTTCGCGCCGAACCACTTTTTGCTCTCCGCGAAATTGTTCTCCTGGTGGCTTTGGGCGCTTCTGCCCCGCAGCCGGCCGATGGACGACATGCGCGTCGGCCTGGACAGCCCTCAGGAAGACGAATGGGCCATGTGCAACATGGGCGTTCCCTCGCCGTATCTGACGCTGATGTTTCCCAACCACCCGCCGGCCTATGGCGAGTATCTCGACCTGCGTAACGTTTCCCCCTCGGCCCGCGCGCGTTGGAAGCGGGAACTGCGATGGTTTCTCAAATGCCTGACTTTCCGCAATCCGCGTAGGATCGTGCTGAAGACGCCGCAACACACATGTCGAATCAAGACGCTCTTGGAGATGTTTCCCGACGCGCGGTTCGTTCACATCGTCCGCGATCCGTACACGATTTTTCCCTCGACTATCAAGCTCTGGAAGCGGATGTACCGCTATCACGGCCTGCAAAAGCCCCGCTACGAGGGCCTGGAGGAACACGTACTGAAAACCTTCGAGAGAATGTACGAGGTCTTCGAGGAGGACCGCAAGCTGCTCGGCCCTTCAAGATTTCTCGAAGTTCATTATGAAGAATTGGTCGCGGACCCCGTCGGCCGGATGCGGGAAATCTACCAGCGGCTGGAGCTGGGCGATTTCGAGGTCGCCCGGCCGGGGATCGAGGCCTATGCCGAGCGGACAAAAGACTACAAGGTCAACCGCCACGAGTTGGCCGACGAACTCCGCGACCGGGTGGGCGAACGTTGGAAGACGTATATCGAGCGTTACGGATACCAGCGGTCGGCGGAACGAGAAAAGTAGGTCGGGCACACCATACCCGACAACTTGCCGCAGAAACAAAACGTCGAGTACCGAGCGCCTGACCCACCGCTATTGCGCCGTCGGATGCATGACGGCCGATTGAACGGGCAGCGGAACGTTGTCGAGGAAATCGGCCAGCTTGCCGGCGCAGGAAGGCTGCTGCAGCTTGCGCAGGGCCTCGCATTCGATCTGGCGGATGCGCTCCCGAGTGACGGAAAAGATTTTCCCGACCTCCGAAAGCGTGTAGCTGTATCCGTCGGATAGTCCGTATCGGAGCCGAATGATTTCCCGCTCGCGGTAGTTGAGCGATTTCAAGGCCTCGATCA
Source organism: Pirellulales bacterium (assembly GCA_016928165.1). Lineage (GTDB taxonomy): Bacteria > Planctomycetota > Planctomycetia > Pirellulales > Thermoguttaceae > JAHIKV01. The sequence continues at coordinate 20,190 of JAFGLH010000158.1, forward strand.
CTTCCGTCCGCAGCGCGTCTTGGTTAAGCGACATCAGCGGATCGTTTACCCGCTCGTCGGGTATCATTTCGGCAAGGAAGTTTTCGCCTTCGTTGCCCGAGGGATCGTCGAGCGAATACGTGCGCCGATTGGCGCGCAGCGCGCGCCGCGTGGCCGCCGGCGACAGGCCGGCGGCCCGAGCGGTCTCTTCCACGGTGGGCGTCCCGCTTTTCTCTTGGGTCAATCGCCGATCGGCGCCGAGCACCTTGTCCATCGCGCCTAGCATGTGCACGGGGATGCGGATGGTGCGGCTGTGGTCGGCGATCGAGCGGCTGATCGCCTGGCGGATCCACCATGTGGCGTAGGTGGAAAACTTGAAGCCGCGCGAGCTGTCGAACTTGTCCACCGCCCTCAACAAGCCGGTGTTTCCCTCTTGAATCAAATCGAGGAAGCTGATTCCGCGGTTGCGGTAGCGCTTGGCGATCGAGACCACCAATCGCAAGTTCGCGGTGGCCAGCTTTTGCCGGGCGAGATCGTACTCGCGCCGCAGCTCCGCGATGAGTTGCAAGCGGCGGCGGAGCCGCCCGGGCCGTTCGCCGGCGATCGTCGTCAGGCGGCGCAATTCCTTTCTTAACACGGCGATGCGCGAGCAAATCGCACCGTCGCCGTTCTTCGACCCCCGCAGAACGGTCAGCTCTCGGACGACGGCGTCCATGCTCAGTTGAATTTCCTCGAGCCTATGCAAGACTATCTGGAGATGTTGGATGCGGACGGGCGTTTCCTCGGCCAGCCGGATCGCCTTGGCGCGGCGGAGCGTCGAGCGGCGACGGAATATCCGCTTCTCGCCTTTCCCGCGGCGCTTGCCAAGCGAAGCGGCGAAATCGAGGCGATTGCGCCGCAGCAGGTCGCGCATGGTGTGCAGATTGGGTCCGATAAGCGCCAGCAGGCGGCGTTTCTTGCAGCGGTCGGAAAAGGGGATCTCGCAGACGGACTCGACGCGGATTTTCCCTAGGGCCGCCTTTTCCAACATGACCATCGCCGCTTGCAACGCGAAGTCGCTGGAAAGGATGGCCTGGCGGAATTGTCCGCGAGTTTGGTCGATCCGCCGCGCCGCGTCGAGTTCCTCGCGGCGTCCCAGCAAGGGCACGTTGCCCATCTGCGTCAAATAGAGTTGCACCGGATCGGCCGGATTTCCGCCCATCGCGCCACCTTTGTTCCGAATGGCCGAAAAGTATGTCCGCCCCCCGACCTCCCATAATACGCATGGGAAAATACCGAGGTTCGCCGCGGACCAACCTCCGCTATTCATTGTAGACGAAGATGCAAGTAAAAAGTTTCTTTTTTGAGTCGGTTTTCATGCTCTGGATTCATGGCGACCCCCTCGCAAGCGTCATGGATTTTCCTCCATACAACGTATTTCCCCAAATTTTCACCGCTCGCCCTCATATTTCCGTCCTCGCCGGGTATGCAATTAGAATCGAGATAAGGGGGTCTGCGCTAAATGGACACCAACGGTCGGCCGGATTCCGTCGAGCCGCGGCGCGTCGAGCAGTTCATGGCTTTGTATTCGAGCCATCAGCGGCGGCTCTATCTATATGCGCTGACGCTGTTGCCCGACTCGGTCGACGCCGAGGACGTGCTGCAAGAGGCGAACCTGGTGTTGTGGCGGAAGTTCGATCAATACCGTCAGGGGACGAATTTTTTCGCCTGGGCCTGCCGGATCGTCCGCTACGAGGTTCTCAAGCACCGGGAGAAGTCGGCCCGGGCGGCAAGCCTGTTGGATCCGGACGTGCTTGATCGTTTGGCCGAGTTGGCGGCCACCCAGGTGGAACACCTCGACGAGCAACACCGTCAGGCGTTAGTCGATTGCATGAAGCGGCTTAGCCCCGGCGATCGAGAATTGATGCATCATCGTTACGCCGAGGCGCTGACCGTCAAGGCGATGGCGGCCGCCATGAACCGCTCGCCCAACGCGGTTTCTCAATCGTTGGGGCGCGTCCGCCGGCTGTTGTTGGATTGCATCAACGCCGCCGTCCACAACGGAGCCGATAACCGGCAAGGAGGACGGCCATGAGCGCATCCCTCCCCGAAAACCGCGAACTCGATCGGCTACTGGACCGCGTGCTGGATGGATTGCACACGGACCGGGACGCTCGCCGGCTGAACGAGATTCTCCGATCGGACATCGACGCCTGCCGCCGATACGTCGCCTACGTGGAATTGCACGGCCGGCTCTCCTGGGGCGACGGCGTCAGGTCCGAAACGCCGCCTGTGATTTCGCTTCCTCCCCTCTCCCCCCTCCACTCTCCGCTCTCGCCTTTTTTCGTCGGCGGCCCAGTGTTTTCATACATGGTCGCCACGGTGGTTTTATGTTTGATGCTGTTGGGGGCTTGGGCCTACAAGATCAACTACGAACGCAACATCTTCACCGCCGATAACCGCAGCTCAACGACATCCGGTCCATTGGAACGACAACAATTAGTCTTCATCGGCCGAGTAACCGGCATGAAGGATTGCCGCTGGTCCGACCCCGACACGCATACAATCGTCGGCGCTTCGGTGCCGCTGGATCGCGAGTATGCCCTAGCCTTGGGCCTGATGGAAATTACGTACCAATCCGGGGCAAAGGTAATCCTCGAAGGCCCCTGCACGTACAAAGTCGAATCCTCGGCTGGCGGTTTTCTTGAACGTGGAAAACTAACGGCTAATATCAGACCTCAAAGCTCAAAGCTCAAAGCTCAAAGCTTGGACTTCTCTTCACTCTCCACTCACCACTCTCCCCTCTTTGTCGTCCGCACTCCCACCGCCGTCGTCACCGACCTGGGCACGGAGTTCGGCGTCGCTGTCGATAAAAACGGCAATACAACGACGCGCGTTTTCCAAGGTTCGGTAAGAGTCGTGGCAGCCGGAGACGTCGTCGCAACCGGCGGCGCTCGCGGCGTGGTGTTGCGGAAGAACGAGTCGGCGCTGGTTGAAAGAACTAATAGCTCCGATATTCTTCCAAAAATAGTGATGGGCGTCGCGGCCGCCGATACGGTGAAGTTTATCCGCGAATTGCCCCAACCGAGAAGGAACTTTATCGATCTGGCCGACATCGCGGCCGGGGGCGACGGCCTCGGATGGAGAAACCAGCGCGGCGTCGATCCTTCCACGGGCGCGATAATCGCGGCGCCGATCGGCAGTTTCGGCGCCGAGGGCGACGGCCGCTATCATCTCGTCGAAGGTCTGCCGTTGGTCGACGGCGTATTTGTGCCCGACGGCCGACAAGGCCCGGTCCAACTCGACTCCGCAGGACACGTCTTCGCGGGATTTCCCGAAACCGACAATTTCACGTGGGGTTATATTTGGGCGGGCAAGTATCCGACGGTGAAAAACACGATACCTTCACCGTCATGTTGGTTGGACGGAGTCGATTACTCCGGAATTCCCCACTCCGTATTATGCATGCCCGCCTGCAAGGGAGTCACGTTCGACATCGACGCGATTCGCAAGATGAATCCCGGCGCGGCGTTGCGACGATTCAGCGCCGCGGCGGGCAACACCGAACCCCGAACTTACGAGCATGTCCCGCTTCGTAAACGTGTTTCCGCCGACGTTTGGGTATTTGTCGATGGCAAACTCAGATTCAGCAAGACCGATTTTAATTCCGAGGATGGAGCGATTCCGATCATCGTCCCCTTGCAACCGACCGACAGGTTTTTGACGTTGGCGACCACCGACGCCGGCAACTCCGGCGAGTGCGATTGGACGATGTTTGGCGACCCGCGTTTGGAAATCAGCGAAAAAATCACAGACCGAAAGGAGGAACCATCTCGATAACCCCGGGCAACGCGGGATGGAATTCCGAATCTTTCCCGCAATCCTTGCAGTTTTCGGGCGGGCGGTCCGTTCGAATAAGTTGTGTGTTTTCCGCAGTCATGTTTCTTTTTCAGGAGATTCTAACCATGTCGAAAACTTATTTTTGTTTCGCGGCGTTGACTTTAGCGGCGCTCTTGTTCTGCTTTGTCGCCCACGCCCAGGCTGAAGTCCTCTTCAGCGATAACTTCAACGACGCGGGCACGCCCGTCACGGCGGATTGGGCGCTAAACGGCAACCTCGCCGCGCGCCAGGGAGGAACGTTGGTCAGCGAGGGAGGCACGGTTCAATGGACGCGATCCACGCGCTCGACGGTGGATCGCGTGCAAGTCAACAATACGACCTACAGCAGCGACGGCGCTAACACGCTGATGATCTGCGCAAACGACGTCAACCATAATCACTCGGCTCTGATCAACCACGACTTCACCGATCAGAAAATCATCGATGCCGGCGGGTTTATCGTTCGCTTCGACATGGATCCCATGGCCGTCGGCAGCAGCGGCACGTTGAAATACTACGGCGGCGGAGTCTTCATCGGCGCCAAGGATAATTTGGAAAGCAACGTTACTTCCACTTCCGTGGGCAACTATGACAACAAAGCCGACTTGGGCATACTTCTCACCGACGGCCCCTACACCGGCATGGCTGGCGCGCTGCTGGGCGCCTATGCGGGCACCGCCACGCGCGTCAATGCCGTCGGCACGACCAGCATCACCCAACGGACGGTCTACGACACCGACTACGCCGCGAACTTCCAGAAATGGTATACCTGCGAGTTGCGAGTCGCCTTGGACTCCGATTTCTCGGAAGGCGGCGCCGCCACGGCTTCGTTCTGGGTCGGTCCGAAAGGCGGCACGCTCGTCCAGAAGGACCTGGATCCAAGCACGGAAGGATTGGATTTTTCATGGAGTTGGGATGATGACGGCCATAACTACATCGGACTTTTCAGCTATACGAACGCCGCGCCCAACAGTACCAGCTACACGAACGTCTCGCTGTTCGACAACATCGAAATCAGCACAATTCCCGAGCCGTCCACCTTGGCTCTGCTCGGTTGCGGGCTGATCGGGCTGTTGGCCTACGCTTGGAGGAAACGCAAGTGAGAATCATGTTGGGGTGGCAGTTTAACTGCCACCCCAACGTGTAGTCGCCCCAGCGTAAAATACTCCCCTCTCCCGCAAGCGGGAGAGGGGTCAGGGGTGAGGGCGAATTGAATGCAGACCCGAAGTTCAAACGTTATTGGACGCTTGTTATGAACGAATATCATTTATTCAATAACGCCGCGAGGACGCGGCGGCTAAACGGCCACACGCGCGCGCGTGCCACTGGCTCAGCCAGTGCCGCCCCCGCATCCCCAAGCCCCAATCCCCAATCCCCGTGCGGCTTTACCTTGGTCGAACTCTTGGTCGTTATAACAATCATCGGCATTCTCATTGCCCTGCTGTTGCCGGCGGTGCAAGCGGCCCGCGAGGCGGCCAGACGGTTGCAGTGTCAAAACAATCTCAAGCAGATCGGCTTGGCCATCCACAATTACGCCGAGACGTACAATTCCTTTCCGGCGGGCGACTCGATCAGCCTGGTCGATTGCGCCCGGTCGGACACGGGCTACAGCGATTGCCGGGGAAACCCGCTCTACGTCGTTATTCTGCCGTTCATCGAGCAGACCGGCATCGAGGGAACATACGATTATGACGTCGGCTATTACATGTGGGCCTCTCAGAACTTCGAGTTTTACCTCCTGAAAGTGCCGGTCTATCAATGCCCCAGCGACGATCGACCCTCACAATATCCAAACATGCGGGATTACTTCGGGGTCAGCGGCGGCAAGAATTACGTCGTTCACGGCACGCGCGGTTACGTGTTCATGGACGGGATTTTCACTTTCAATACATGGCGACGGTTTGCCGACATCAGCGACGGCGCCTCGTCCACGATGGCCGTCGGGGAAAGCGTTCACAACGCGTATTTCGGCGACGCTCGGACGGCGGAAGGGAACATTAGTCCGGGATACAACAACCCCAGTCTAGGCGCGCCATGCGCTTGGGTGGCCGGCGACGGATGCTCGAAAACCACCTGCCCGACAAGTTCCTGGAGCATGGGGCGCGGGCACCGCAGCACGCTGCATCCGATCAATTCCACCCTTTTCGATCCGACCATGGCCAACAACGAGGAAAACGACTCGCCCTTCGGCAGCTTCCACGGCGGCGGGGCGCACTTCGTCTTCGCCGACGGACACGTCGCGTTCCTCAACGACGCGATCAACATGAACGTCTATCAAGCGCTGAGCACCATCGCCGGCGGAGAGATCATCCCGGGCGGGGACTATTAGAGGATCCATGCCAGTTGGAAATTTCCGAGTTTTCGCCTTCAGATTTTCTCCGGCGGCGGGTATGCAGTGGGGAGTATTATTGCGCCCCGCACAGCTAATGATCCGAGGCCGACCAATGGGAGGCCGGAAAATTAGGCAAAAAGTATGCCAGGCCGGATCATTTACGACGCAAACACCAATAGTCGCTCTCGGATTACCTATACCGCGTCAGACGGGGACGACGTCACCATTCTGCCGGACCGGACGCCGTCCCGGGATCGTGTTTCGGAATTGCTTGCGAGTGTCCCGTAATTAAATACCGCAGTTTTCCTATGTTGTTGGCTGCGGTCGCGCGCAAAATCGCGCGACCGGATGCCAGAAAACCGTAAAAAATAAGGGTTTACGATCATTCAATTCCAGGACACCCTCAACTAAATTGGCAGGGTGGGTGGGTCGAGCGCAGCGAGCCCCACCAACCATATCAGCAACGGACAACATGGTGGGGCTCGCTGCGATCGACCCGCCCTACGGAGATCAACAGCCATGATTAAACATTGCGTCGCGGCGTTGGTATTAATATCGGTAATTGCGGCTTCAGCCGCCGCGGCGCCGTTTGTCCCGCCGCAGGCGGACGGATTCGTCGGACTGTGGTACGGCTACACGAACGGCGAGTATTACGCGGGCGGGTTGGGCACGTTTCCCCAACAAATTCACCCGATGGCCTACTACGCAGCCGACGCGGGCGAGGGCGGACGGACCTTCTTCGTCTACGGCGGCGCCACGCAGGCCTCGCCGACCAACCTGCTGACGACGATCTCGTATTACGACCACGCCACCGGACAGGTCGCCCGGCCGAGAATCCTCAACAATAAAGGGACCAACGACGGCCACGACAATCCGTCGATGATGCTCGACGACGACGGATACGTCTACGTCTTCTCGAACGCCCACGGCACCTTGCGGAATTCGTATGTTTACCGCGGTACGCGGCCCTACTCGATCGACGAGTTCGAAACGGTCCTCACACTGCCGGGCAGCGCGAACTTCTCTTATTCCCAGCCGTGGTATGTGCCCGAGCAAGGGTTTATGCTACTGCATACATTTTACCAATCGAATCCCGCTCGGCGATTGTATTTCAACACCAGCGCCGACGGCTTGAATTGGAAATACAATTGGGCCGTCGGCGGAGCGAACTCGCGGCCGTCGTTGGCCGCCATGCCGAACGGCAACTATCAAGTCAGCGGGATGCGCGGCCAAACGGTCGGCACGGCCTTCAACACCAGCGTCGACAACGACCGCCGCACGAACCTCTATTACGTCGAGACCTCGGACCTGGGCAATACCTGGAAGACGGCCGGGGGCGTCGCCGTGAACACGCCGATGACCGATCCAGGCTGCGCCGCGCTGGTCCACGATTATCAAGCGGAGGGGCTGTTCGTCTTCCTGAAAGAGGTCCGCTTCGACTCCGCCGGTCAACCGGTCCTGCTCTACTTGACCTCCTCGACGGTGGACACGAACGATCTCTCAACGCCGCGGACCTGGCACACCGCCCGATTCGACCCGGCCTCGGACCAATGGATTATTCGCCGCGCCTTCGAGTCGGACAACAACTACGACCACGGCACGTTTTACATCGAGGACGACGGCACGTGGCGGATCATCGCTCCGACCAATGCCGGGCCGCAAGCCGGCAAGACCGGCGGCGACATGGCCGTCTGGATCAGCGACGACCAAGGCGCCAATTGGGAAAAGACGTCGCTGTTGACTCACGACGGACAGTACAACAACACATACGCCCGTCAGCCGGTCAATGCCGACGACGACTTCTATGCCTTCTGGGCTGACGGCGACGCCAGCCCCAAAGTCTCGCTCTCCACGCTTTATTTTACCGACAAGGACGGGACCGGCGTGTGGCGGCTGCCGACGACGATGAGCGGCGATTTCGCCACGCCGGAATTGGCGTACACGCCCGTCGCGCTGCCCGAGCCGGGCACGGTCTGCCTGCTGGCCGTCGGCGGCGGGATGATGCTGATCGGCTTATCGGCCAAACATCTCCGTCCGCGAAAGTAATGGACATGTGGGGTGCGTGAAACGCACCGCGGCCATTATTCAGCAGCCGTTCAAAAATTACTCCCCTCTCCCGCAAGCGGGAGAGGGGTCGGGGGTGAGGGCGGTTGGCGCATGAAAAACAGAAGTTATTTTTGAACGGCGAATTACGGTGCGTTTCGCGCACCATATGGGAGATTGTCGGAATGCACTCGAATAGCTTTTTCGCGGCTTTGTTTTTTGTAATTGTCTGTATTTCCACTTCGTCGGGAGAAGAAAACCCGACGCCTTGGTGGCAAACGGAAACGGCGCTGGACAACCAGGGTCGATTGCTGTTGGACGGCAGGTCCTGGTGGGCGCGGGCCGAGAAACTGAAAGTCGGCGGGTCTTTCAAGTTAAACAGCGAATCGCCGGGCGGGGGGCGAATGATCGTCCGCCGCGAGCGGCTCGTCTTTCCCCCGCCGAAATCGAAAACCGTCGAAGCCGTCGTTTGGATAATCGACGACGACGGTGACATGCGCCCGACCGACGCCGACGGGGACAAAGACAGCGATTGTTACGTCGTCGATGACGACGGCGACGGCAAGGCGGATCAGATGGTCGATTACATCGACAACGACGGCGACGGACGGGCCGACGAGATGGACATGCGGTATTTCGCCGACGGACAGATGCGGATGGCCTGGTTCAGCACCGACCTCGACCGCGACGGACGCATGTGGAACGCCTCCCTGTATCGCTACGTCTACACACCGTACAGCGACGACGATCCGAACCACCCGGACCCTTACGACGCCTCGGGCAACGCGGAGATCATCGTCAATAAATTCGATCCGGAACAAAAGCGATGGTGGCCCGCCAGCGAATGTCCCTTCGCCTGGTACGACACCGACGGCGACGGAACGACGGAGATGATGATCCGCGCGGCGGCCGTTCCGTGGGCGCCGTATCCGCCTCGGGAAATAGACGGCGGCAACACCCATTGCAACACGCGCCCCTTCGAGCCGCGATTTAGGGAAGTCTCGCTGGGGGCGATTAGATATTGCGTCGATCTGACCGGATCGAGTTCATCACGGCGCCGCGTCCACTACGACCTGAGCCTAAACATGACTGGGCGGACGCCGTATCGGTTCGAGGGGATGGAGCGGACGAATCCGCTCCGCCGCCCGCCGAAAACGATCGTCTGCGTTCCTCACGAGGCCTTGCCCGAATTGGCCGATAAATACCACGCCCTTCAGACCGGCTTGAGTTGGTTCGAGTATCCGGACGACGCGATTTCGATCGGCTGCCCGCCGCATGAAGACAAGGACCGGCACCCGGACGGCGTTTGCTGGGCGTGGGACCGCCGCTATATGCACGACACGGGCGGGCCGACGCAGTACTGGAACATCCGCCGCGAGTTCAATCCCGTGCCGAGCGACCGCCGCGAACTCTATTACTCGCTGGTCGATCGGCGGATACATCTCAAAGGAGCGAGGGAAGGATGGATCCGCGTCGGACATCTTGGCGGCGGCGGGGAACAGTGGGGCGAAATCCGCTTCTTCGACACCGACGAGGACGGCTTCTTCGACCGTTGGGAAACATATCGCCACGGTCACCCGCGGTCGGCGCGCATCTCGACGGTCCGCGACCAGCGGGTTCGCCCCTTGCCGCGCGACTGGAAAAAACTCCAAAAACTCTTCAGCGAAGAGCTGTTGCCCGAGGCGCTTCGGGCAAACGAAAAGCTAATCGCGACGATGCGCGCGGCGGACGCGGATCACCACCCGCCCGAATATCTAGAAAAAGCCCTCCGGCAAGCCTCCTTCGACACCGAAAAGCTCTACGTGTTGGAAATTATTCGTGAAAGCAGATATCTGGCATTGCGTAAAAAGTTGGCCGAACGTCATTGCCGCATGATGGCAGCCGCCCCGCGCGACGATGCAAAGTCCGACCGCGACGACGCCAAGTCCGTCGCGGCATGGAAATTGGCCGAGATGCTTGCCAGGCTCGACGCCGCCTACGGCGAAGGCCGCTATCGACGGGCCGCGACGATATTGGACGACATTGCCTCTCGCGATGAATTGCGGGAGGCGTCTTCGAACGACTCGCGGCGGGGGAAGGATTAAGGAACTCCAGCATTACTCCCTCGCCCACTCGCATGAGAGGGTTCGGAAGCAAGGTGGGAGGAGTATTGTAAAGTCGTTAAGTCCGTTCTCCGCCGTCGGCGTCTTTTTCGGCCTCGTCGTCGGCCAGTCCGTCTTTGATGAACCGCTCGACCGCATCCTCGCTCTGTCCACCGACCAGCACCCTACGCATCCACCCCTTGGAGGTCTTGCGGTACATGACCAACTGCGGCACCGGCCCTCCCCCGGTAAGGTCCTCGGCAAGTTCACGATTGCGGTCGGGGTTGACCAAGGCGAAAACAATTTTCTTAAAGACGCCTCGCTTCCGCAGCCGGGGCAATACGGTCCTTTTCATGGTCTGACACGGGCCGCACCAATCCGTTCCCACCATCACCAGCAACGGTTTGCCGGTCTCGATCGTTTCGCGATGGGCCGCCGCGTACGTTTCGTCGGACGCCGTGGTAGCCTCCGCCCCCGCAAGAACCAAACCTGAGCATACAACGGCAGCGCACAAAGCGGATGTCATGGAAAATCTCCTCTGTCCTGTTCGGTGGGTATCTAAGGCGGGAATATCCGTGGCGGATGCCCCCTATTCCGCAAACACTTATTCAGTATAAATGGGAATCCTGCGTTGGCAAGTACGGCGGAGGGAGGTTTGACGGCTGAAACCTCAGGCGGCCGCTTCCCTGGATTTCCTGTATCTCCCGCCTTATCCTTTCTACGCATTCAAGAGAAATCTAATGGCATACGATTATTCGATGGAAGTCGATATAATCGTGGGCAAAGGAGTATTTCATGCGGTTGCGCGTCGGACTGATCGGATTGGGCGAATCGTGGCAGACGCGTCACGCCCCGGCCTTGCGGGCCTTGGCCGACCGTTTCGAGGTCCGGGCGATCTGCGACCAGGTGCGTCACCGCGCTGAAGGGGCGGCCGATGATTTTCGCGCCGAGGCGGTCGACGGATACCACGCCTTGGTGCAGCGGGAAGACATCGACGCCGTATTGGTCCTTTCGCCCCAATGGTTCGGCGAATTGCCCATCCTGGCGGCGTGCGACTCTGGCAAGGCCGTCTATTGCGCCGTCGGGCTGGAGCTTGATTCCGAAGAGACGGAAAAAATCAAACGGCGGGTGGACGAGGCGGGAATCGCCTTCGTGGCCGAGTTTCCCAGGCGATACATGCCCGCCACGCTGCGACTAAAAGAGTTGATCGCCACCCAACTCGGAACTCCGCGATTGTTGTTCTGCCATCAGAGGTCGGTCGTCGAAGGGCCGTCCGCCGAGACGACCCGCCCACGGCCGGGGCGGTCGATGTTTCAGCACATCATCGGCCAGGTCGATTGGTGTCATTACGTAATGGACAGGCGACCGAGCTACGTGACCGGCGTAATGCACTTTGCCGACGAGAATGACAAGAGCGAAGACTATCGAATGCTGAACTTGGATTTTTCCACCCCCGAGAAGCCGGGCATGGGGCCGATCGCTCAGATCAGTTGCGGCCGCTACATTCCGGCCGGCTGGGAAGAGGCCATCTCCTATCGGCTCCTGCCCGGTCTGCAAGCGTCGTGCGAAAAGGGGATCGCCTTCGTCGATCTGCCGAGCAACTTGGTATGGTTCAACGAAGCAGGACGACACCAGGAATCGCTCGATAGCGAGCGGCCGCTGGGCGAGGTCTTGCTGACCAACTTCCACCGCTCCGTCACCAGTCTGGTGCGACGGACCACCGACTTGGAAGACGCGTATTTCGCCCTCAGGGTAGTACAGGCCGCATGGCTGAGCCACGAAAAAGGCCGCCGCGTGGAATTGTTTTAGAAATTTATTCCCCCTTCTCTTTGGCAGAAGGCTGCTGCTCGGTCCCGTCTCAATTTGGGAAAGGGATGGGGTGAGAGCTGGTCGGCCGGCGGGTGGCACTGGCGTCTCGCCAGTGTTCTTGTTATGCACTGGCAAGGCGCCAGCGCCGCCCATGCACAACAAAGCGCTAACGTTTATTTCCGGCCCGGCCGTTCTCGCTTCGCGCGAGCACGAACAATAGGTCGCTCAGCCGGTTTACGTAGGCCGACAAGGACGGGGAAACGGCCGACGGCTCAGCGCGGGCCAGCGAAACCAGACGCCGCTCGGCGCGGCGGCAGACGGCCCTGGCGACGTGCAGCACCGCCGCCGCCCGGCCGCCGCCGCCGGGAACGAGGAACTCTCGCAGCGGTTCTAGTTCGGCGTCGTGGCGGTCGATGGCCCGCTCCAAATCCTCGATGTCGGACGCTCCGATCGGTTTGATACCCGGTGGAACGCTTGGAAAAACGACCTCCGCGCGGACGGCGGTCATGCGGCGCTGGATGCTTTCCAGCAACGCGGCGACGTTCTCGGCCATCGGCTCGCAGCGGGCCAATCCGAGCAGGCAGTCCAACTCGTCCAACTCGCCGCAGACCTCCAGCCGGGGCGCGTCCTTCGCCGCGCGGCCGCCGCCGGGCAGGTCCGTCTCTCCGTTGTCGCCGTTGCGGGTGTAAATTTTCACAAGTTACTTTCATCCTCGCCAGGGGCGCTTGCGCTCCTTGAACTTGCTTATGCAACGGGCGGCGATCTTCACGTCCTGCTCGACCTGGAAGTCGAACATCCCAGCCAGCACGAAGTCGGCCCCCTTGCGGAAAGCGTAGGAGAAAGCGACGTTCGGGCGGATGGCCCCGGCGGCCATTACCTTGAACGCCACCCAGGGCTTCTCGACTTTTTCCATGAAGTCCGCCGTCTCCTCCGCGTCGAAGCACCAGAGGTTGTCGTTGCCGCGGTTGTGGTCGGTCGGCTCCCGCTTGAGCCATTCCCATTCCTCGCGGCTTGCCTCGGGCGTGGCCGACCAGTAGCGGTCGATGTGCAATGTTTTGACGTAGAAATCGGGATCGAGTTTGTTTTTTTCGCAAGCGACCGGTATTTTCAGCGAGTGGCTGCCGACTCCCGCCGGCACGCCCTGGGCCTTGATCTTATCGATCGCCCAGCCGAAGAGTTCAATGTCTCCGCCGTCGCGGACGTATTTATCGGCGTCGCCGCCGTGCAGATAAACGAGCGTGGCCCCTTGGCCGACCAGGCGTTTGATCTCCTCCTCCATGCGATTCTTGTCCGCCGACACCGCGGCGCAGACTATTGTTTGGATCTTTTCGGAGCGGTTCCGGTTGAACTTCAGCACCGGGTCCCAGGCGGCGGGGGCAATCTGGATCGTGTTGATGCCGCAGGCCAGGGAGATTTCCAGCGTCTCGAAAATTTTCGCTTCGGTGTTGTACGACTTGAAGAGTTTCGAGACGTACATCAAGTCGCGGGCGTGGGCCCAGCCGCCGATCAGGTTGCCGCCCAGCACGAGCCGACTGATGGAGACGCCGCGGATTTTACCTTGTTCGAGAGCGCCGGGCGGGATGTCGGTCTTCGGCTTGTCGTTTCCCGCCGCGCCGGTCTCGATTGCGGCCAACAGCGCGTCTTCCTCGATGCTGCCGCCGGCGGCCAGAATTCCTCCGGCGCCCAGCGCGGTTTTCGCCAAGAAGCAGCGACGGTCGGTCTTTTCGGACATGGGAGGGACTCCATCTTGAGGCGGGTGATCGTTAATTCATTATACACACAATGTAAAGCCGCGGCCAGTGGTCGCGCCACTGAATAGGTGACGGGCATGGCGGCACTCCGTCGTCGGCGCAACCGATAGTCGCGGCTTTGCAACAGATCATTCGTCCGGCGCTTGATCGAGGATTTCGATCCGCAGTGCGCCGATCAGTTTCACGATCGGCAGCAAGTCGCCGTGGAACGACGATTCCTTGAAGTTGCTCGAAGAGATTTTCAGATGCGCGGCGCCGACCCCTCCCAGGGCCAGCGTGCCGTCGATCGGAATCCAACGATCCTTGATGAAGACCTCCGTCCAGGCATGAAAGCCGAACGCTTGGAGACCCTCGTCGTAGACCAGTCCGAAGGCGACCCGTGCGGGAATCCCGCGTGCCCGGGCCAGCGCGGCCAAATAGACGGCGTGCTCGCTGCAATCGCCTTCGCCCGATTTAGCCACCTCGGCGGCCGTGGCAAACGCCTGCGTAAAGTTCTTTTTTTTCACTTCGCGGTTGACGAACTTCTCCAGCGCCACGGCCACGCGCCAGGGATCGGATCGGTCGCCGACGGCCTTGGCGGCGTTGGCGCGGACCAGCGGATTGTCGCTTTGAATGATGCTGTTGGGTCGTAGATCGTCGTCGGTTGCTTTCTCGGCCGCCGCCTCGGGGTTGCTTTTCACGTCGGGGCGAATTGCATAAACGGTGATTTCGGCCGTGTGCGGGTCGAGCGACTCGACCCGCTGCGTCGCCCCGGCGGCGAAGGCCTTCTCCGGATCGCCTTTTTCCCAGTGGACACGGTAGCGAGCCTTTTTCGTCTGATACGGATTCGACAATTTTTTATCGACTTTGACCAGCATATCGGGCATCATGTCGAGTTCCGCCCCCTCGATGCTTTTGAGGGCCTCTTTTTTGGAGACGCGATAAGACGTTATATCCATCACTTCGACGATGGTCTTCAGCGCCTCGCCCGAGCGGTTGCACCAGACGGCTGCTTTCAATTCCTGACCGTTTTTCATTCGCGTGACGGCGTCGATGCGGAGCAATTCGGCCTCACCGTCGAGCAGATTCACTCTTTCGTAGTCCTTGGCGGCCAGTTCCAGAACGACTATTTGATTGAGGCTGATTTCAAGTTTTTTGATGGTGCGTTTTTCGCCCGGGGTCATCGGCTTCCGCAGGAGCGAGAGAACGTCGGCGAACGGTCCTCGATAGTCGGACGACCAGGGGATTGATAGCTGCCGGGGCGTGGTTTCGCCCGGTCCGGTGACGGTTGCGTTCAACTTATCTTCGCGGACGGCGCCGTTGAAGCTGATCGAGCCTGGTCCCATTTGAATCTTGCTGCTGAAACCAAGCACTTGTCCGTCGGGGGTTTCCACGCTGGAGCCGGATATCACCTGCGTGGATACGTCCTCGCCGCGCCGGATGGTCATGCGCGTGACGTTTTCGGTGCGTACGATTTCTTTTCCAGCTTCGGTTTTTCGGACAATCGAGGTGTGTCCGTATCCCACCCGTTGGCCTTGAATGAAAAATACTTCCCATAATTCCCGCGATTTTTCGGCTGGGGCGGTCTGCGCCGGGGAGTTCGTGCATCCGGCAACAATCAACAGTACGGCGGCGAACCGCCCGATCGTGGTGACATTTTGCCTCATGGGCGGTTTTCCCTTTCTCGCGTCTTGTTTGATGAAGGCAGTTTACCGCAACGGCGTTTCCGGGACCAGCGGGCGTCAAACTCTCCGCCAACCGTCGCATCGCACTCGAAGCGGCCGCGGTTTTTCGGCCAATCTGACGCGGTTTACCCCGAGAGTGATTTTACGGTGCTAGACTAACATAAACGCCCGGAAAATAAGGCGTTGGGCCACAGCCCGGACGGCGTTCGCCTTGCCGGATATGGGGCGCGTGAGGATTGTTCCTTTTTTATCGAGGACAGGAAAGGAGAGGGTGGAAAACGGCCGAGCGACAAGGGCGAGTTTCTCTCAAAGCGTAACCTAAAGTTTGATAGAAAGCCCCCAGCTTCGGCCCGAGAAACCCGCCCCCCGTATAGTCGTTTGCCACCAGATCGAGAGCATCAATGGGTTTCCTGCAAAGATTTTTTCGTAATGTGTTCCGAGAGGGCGAGATGCCCGTCGGCGCCAGCAGCTTCCAACAACTCAGCGAAGCGGAACTGGAGTCGCACCTGGAGGTCTCGCGCTACGGAAACTATATCCTCACCGACGCCGTCCGACCTTCGTACGACCTGCAAGTCGTTCCCACCCAAGGTTACCGCCACGACTACTACCGCGACGAGGAAAACCGCAACAGCGTGCCGGTGCTAATGGCCTCCGTTTCCCGCGAGAACCTCTTCGAGACCTTCATGGAGTTGCTCGATCCGCTCGGCTTCACCGTCGACGTGGTGTTGGAGACCAGCCATAAAAAAAGACACAACGGACACGCAGACCTGTATCGCGAACACATCGACTTGCCCGTGTTGAAAAGCGTCCTCTGGGAATTCGAGGACTTGTTGATGAACGACGGTTGCACGGGGGTCGCGGTCCTCAATCCGGGCGTGCCGCAGGAAATCCAGTTCGACGAGCACAAACTGCTGATCGTCTACGGCGAACAGTTGCGCCAGTTCGAGGAAATCCTACAACAACGAAACATCGACCGCAACGAGCAAATCCGCTTTCTCACCGAGGCGGAGCACGTCCATTCCTCCAGCGACTTGTATGCCCAACAGTTCAACGAACTGAAAACTCGTTTGGGCATGGACGGCGAATTCGCCGAGCGGCGAGAATCCGGCGATTGGGGGCTGGAAGTCGGGGATTAAAGTCGCGGGGATGCGGGGTATCGGGGGCGTCGGGATTGGAAATCGGCCCGATTGGCGATATTATCGTACCCAGTCCGCGAACTCCAGAGACCCCGAATCCCAAATGCTCATTACTCTTGTCGGCTACCGCGCCACGGGAAAAACCACGCTCGCCGAATTGCTGGGCGAACGTTTGGGGTGGGAGTGGGCCGACTGCGACGACGAGATCGAACGCCGCGCGGGCAAGTCGATCGCCTCGATCTTCGCCGAGGAGGGCGAGCCGGCCTTCCGCGAGCTAGAGGCCGCCGCGGTCGCCGAACTCTGCCGCCGCGGCCGTTTGGTCCTGGCGACCGGCGGCGGCGCGCCGATGCACCCAGAGAGTCGCCGGCTGATAAAGGCCGCCGGAAAGGTGGTATGGCTGAGGGCGACCCCGATAACTATCATGGCCCGGATGTACAATGACGATTCGACCGCCCAACGCCGGCCGCCGCTGACCGGCGTGGGGTCGATTCGAGAAATAATACAGATGCTTGGGGCGCGAACGCCGATCTATCAAGATATGGCGGACCTGGTGCTCAATACCGACGGCCGAACGCCGGAAGAGTTGGCCGGGGACATAATCAAGTATCTGAAATTCGATGAATAAAGCCGTCCGATGAACTTGATCTTCGCCATGCCGATGCCCGTCCGACTGCTGCTGCTGTTTGCGATCGGCGCGTGTGTCGGCGGGGCGGTGAATTGGGCAATCTACAGCTTGGCCTGGTATCGGCGGCCGATCAGCCCCTGGTCGCGGCGCGATCCGGCCGCCCCGCCGCGGCGGCTGTCCGACCGGCTGCCGATAGTCGGCTGGCTGAGGCTGCGCCGCGAGAAAGCTCTCTTCGGACGAGGATTTTGGATTCGCCCGATGTGTCTGGAAATCTTCACCGGCCTGGGGCTTGCCTTGTTGTACTGGTGGGAAGTCGTCGCTGCGGGATTGTATCCGGCCGGCCTCGAGCCGTTTATCATGCCTCAGGGGATGACGATTTTGCATCTGCAATTCTTTGCCCATTGTATACTGATCGCCCTGATGCTGGCCGGCTCGATAATCGACGTGGACGAACAGATCATCCCCGACGAGATAACCGTTCCGGGCACGCTGGTCGGGCTGCTGCTGGCCGCCGCATGGCCGTGGTCGCTGTTGCCAGACGTGATGATCCAGGGCCTCCACATCGACGCGAACTTTTTGCATTTGGCTTCGCCCAATCCCTGGCTGGCCAGGCTCGGCGGGGCGCCGCTGATCGCTCCGCTGGCCATCGGGCTTGCTTGTTGGTGGTTGTGGTGCGTGGCGCTTTTGCCTCGGACCTGGTACACGCGCCACGGCCTGCGTCGAGCCATGCAACTATGTTGCGCGAGAGTCGCCCGACAGCGGACCAGCTATCGCATCCTGCGGATGGCGCTGATCGGCGCGGCGGTGATCGCGCTGATCTGGTTTCGCGGCGGCGAGGGCTGGACGGGATTGCTCAGCGCGTTGGTCGGCATCGCCGTTGGCGGCGGCTTAATCTGGCTGGTGCGAATTCTCGCCTCCGCCGCGCTGCAACGGGAGGCGATGGGCTTCGGCGACGTGACGCTGATGGCGATGATCGGCGCGTTCCTCGGCTGGCAGCCGTGCATTGTGATCTTCTTTCTCGCCCCGGTCGCCGGAGTGATCATCGCCTTGATCCGGTTCGCCTGGTCGCGCGACAAGGTAATCCCCTACGGCCCGTTTCTCTGTCTGGCGACGTTGTTTGCGATCGTCTTTTGGAACGCCGTTTGGGATTATACATGGCCCTACTTCGAGGCCGGCTGGCTGGCGCCGGCGGCCATGCTCGTCTGCTTGGCGCTGATGGCGGCGATGCTCGGCGCGTGGCGAATGATTCGCGGGTTGTTATAAACGTTCACTCGTTTAGCAGCCGCCGGAACGGCGGTTTGAAAATCTACCGAGGGCCGTCGTGCCGACGGCCGCTAAACGTGTGATATTGACCGACGGCGCTGGATATTCACCATAGAACCGTTTAATGTAATGCCGGTGGAACCGCGAACGGCAATGCGGCTCCCAGCCCCAGCGGCTCATCAGCCGGCCGCTGATCCGACCGTTCGATACGTCGCAGAGCAGTGCGTCGCTGGCGGTCAGCCGGGCGATCTCGTCCAATACGGCCAACGCCCGGGCAAGCGTGCCGAAGCTGGTCCGCCGGGCGGATTCGGCGTATTTCAACACCAGAAAGTTGGGAAATCGCCGCGGCCGGTTGTAATAGATGCGGATGCGGTCGCCGGGGAGCCGCCGATGCTTCACCCCCCCGAATATCAGGACGCCGGGCAAGCTAGTCAGCTTAGGTAAAGGGCGCAATAACACGCGGTGGAATCTGCCTTCCACGACTTCGATTAGGCCGTAACGACGGCGGAGGAGCCTCTCGGCTCCAAGCTCCAGGTCGGTAACGGTCTCGAACAGCGGCATCTATGCTCTCCCGGCAAGTAAATATAGGTCAAACACACTGTTGTGGTGGCGGTTGTGCCGCCGCCCCCTGCTTCCACTGCTTTTTGGGATGGCAGTGCAACTGCCGCCCCAACGATGCGTTTCAGACACGGCCCGACCTGCCTTGATGTCCGAATTGCCCTTGCCCCCCCCCTGGCAGTCTTGCTACCATCCCGCCCGCTTATCGCGGCGAGATTGTGCGCCATGTCAATTCGCGGGGGGAAAATCAGGAGGATGCCATGTCCCGGTTGGCTCGGGCATCGTGGTTTTTAGCGGGCCTGTCCCTGTTGGTCGCGGGCTGCGCCGACAACGCCATGGTGCTGAAAGGAAGGCTGAACCAGGCCGAACAGCAGCAGACGGCGCTGAATCTCCAGTATCAGCAACTCCAAGATCGGGCCAAGGTCTTGGATCAAGACAATCAGAAGTTGAGTTCCCTCCTGGCCCAATCGCAGCAACAGGCCGGGGTATTCGAGGAACAACTGGCGGCCTTGCGCGACCAGCTCCGCACGGTCACTTCGCAACTGGCCCAAAGCCGTGTGGAAAAGGAGAAATCGGACAAGCGGGTTCAGGCGATGACCGCCTCGATGCGGCGCCAGGGCGGCGTGACGATCGAGCCGAACAACAGCTTTCTGCAAGCGCTGCCGGCGGTGAACATTCCCGGCGTGCAGGTCCGCCGCGACGGCGACGTGATCCGCATCGAGTTGCCCGGCGAGCGGTTGTTTCTGCCGGGCAGCGCGCGGCTCCGCCCTGAGGCGGCCAACTTGATCGGCGACGCGGCCGCGGAAATCGCCCGAACGTATCCCGATCAGATCATCGGCGTCGAGGGACACACCGACAGCGATCCGGTCGCCGGCCGCCAATGGCAGAACAACCACGCCCTCTCGGTCTCCCGCGCGATGGCCGTCTACGACGTGCTGGTCGCGCGGACGCGCTTGCAGGGCAATCAGTTGTTCGTCGTCGGACACGGCCCGAACAATCCAATCGCCTCCAACGGCACGCAAGCCGGCAAGGAGCGAAACCGGCGGGTCGAGTTGGTGATCTATCCAGAGCGGAAATCATAACGCCGCGACCGCCGGGCGTATTTTCATCTCTCGCCGCGGAAGCAGAGCTTGGGGCCTTCCAGGGCGACGGTCGTTCCGGCCGCCACCGAACGGGTCAACCACACGCTGGAGCCGATCACCGAGCCGCGGCCGACGACCGTCTCGCCGCCGAGGATCGTGGCGTTGGCGTAGATCACCACGCGGTCCTCGATCGTCGGATGGCGCTTCGTTCCGCGGACGATGCGCCCCTCCGCGTCGGCGTCGAAGCTGAGCGCGCCGAGCGTGACGCCCTGGTAGAGCTTTACCCAGTCGCCGATCTCGGTCGTCTCGCCGACCACCACGCCGGTGCCGTGGTCGATGAAGAAGTAGCGTCCAATCTTCGCGCCGGGATGAATGTCGATGCCGGTCCGCGAATGGGCCCATTCGGTCATCATTCGCGGCACCAAGGGCACTTCCAGTTCGTGGAGCAGGTGGGCCAGGCGATATACGGTTATCGCTTCCAACCCGGGGTAACAGAAAATCACCTCATCGAGTGACTTGCTGGCCGGGTCGCCCTGGTAGGCCGCCTCCACGTCGAGGGCGAGGATTTTTCTCAACCCTGGCAGTTGCTCGAGAAAGGCGACGGTCTTTTGCTGAGCGGCCGATTCGAAGTCGGCGGTTTGTCGCTCCCTGCGGGGCGCGCGCCGGGCGGCCTCGTGGCGCAAGGCCCGGCCGATTTGCACGCTCAGCGTATCGTGCAACCGGTCGATCAGGTCGCCGACGTGGTAGGCGACATTGCCCAAGTGCAACCCGTCGCGGCGACGATAGCCGGGGAAAAGAATCTCGCGAAGGTCTTCCACGGCCGCCACGATCGTGTCGTAGTTCGGCAGCGGGCAGTGGCCCAGGTGGCTGATCCCGCCCACTTCCGCGTAGGTGTCGACGAGCCGCTCGGTCAGCGCGGGCAGGCTCTCCTTAAAGCGAATATCGGTGGACATGGCATCAGCTTGCTTTCAAATAAACGGCGTCTTTTGATACAACTCGGAATATCGACGGGCGGAATGGATGGATTTTGCCGTTTTGGTTTGTGCCGGCGTCAAGGTTTCCGCCGTCTTGCTAATCCGATTATCTCGCACAATTCTCCTGATCGAACTTCTTGCCGGTGGCAAAAACGCAACAGTCCGCCGACTTTTCGCGTCGCGTAGCCCTTTTCAATCGTAGGATTTCAGTGGTTGTCCGGGGCATGCACGAACATCGGGAGGTTGGCAATACGCCATGAACGTAATCATTAATTCACGAACGGGGAAATACGTCGCGGCGGGAATCATCGTCGTCGCCGTCGCAATCGCATACGCCAACAGCATAAACAATCCTTTCGTTTTCGACGATCGGCCCTCGACGGTCGACAACGCGTCGATTCGCCGGCTTTGGCCGATCGATCGGGTGTTGCTTCCGCCGGGCAATTACGCGGCCGTGCAGCGGCGGCCGGTCATCAACCTCTCGCTGGCGATCAACTACGCGATTAGCGGCGACCACACCTGGAGCTATCATCTAATGAACGTCGCGGCCCATGCCCTGGCCGCGCTGCTGCTGTTCGGCATCGTCCACCGCACGCTGCGGTTGCCGCGCCTCGTGGAGAGATTTGGAAAGGCGGCCACGCCGTTGGCCGCGACCGTCGCGCTGCTTTGGGCCGTGCATCCGCTGCTGACCGACGCCGTGACCTACGTCATCCAGCGGACCGAAGTGTTCGCCGGCTTGTTCTACTTGCTCGCCTTGTACTGCACGCTGCGCGGAGACTCTGCGCGTCGGCCGCGGCGGTGGTACGCCGCCGCCGTGGCGGCCTGTGTCTTGGGCGTCGGCTGCAAGGAGGTCGTGCTAACGGCGCCGTTTGTGATTATGCTTTACGATCGAGTGTTCCTCAGCAGTTCATGGCGGGAGGCGTTCCGGCGACGCGGCGGATTGTATTTGTGGCTGGGCGTCAGTTGGATCGTCTATGTCTCCTTTTTGCCATACGGGGCCGAGGGTACCGAAGTTTTCGGCGAAGACTTGGCGGTCGTCGAATACCTAATGGCCCAGGGAGGCGCAATCGCCCACTACCTGAAGCTCTGTTTCTGGCCCGATCCGCTGGTGTTCGACTACGGGTTTTATTTGCCGGAAACGGCCTGGGAGATCATTCCCTTCGTGGTGTTGATCGGCGTGTTGTTGGCGGTGGTCATCGACGCCTTCCGCTATCGGCCCGACTTGGGTTTCCTGGGAGCTTGGTTCTTCGTGATCTTGGCGCCCAGCTCCAGCTTCATTCCTCTGCTCCAACAGCCGATCGCCGAGAAGCGGATGTATCTGCCGCTGGCCGCCGTGGTGACTTTTGTCGTGCTGGGCGTATTCGCCGTCGGGGAATGGCTGATGCGCCGCAAGCAATTCTCGCCTCGAACGTTGCGCGTCGCCGCCGGGGCGTCGGTCGCGCTCGCGGCAGCCGCGTTTATCGTTTTGACGATTGACCGCAACAGGGATTATCGCAGCAATCTTGCAATATGGGAAGATACGGTGGCAAAGGCGCCGAACAACGCCCGGGCGCACGAAAACCTCGGCCTGGCGTTGGCCGGACGGGGCCGGTTCGACGAGGCAATTTGGCATTATCGACGGTCGCTCGACATTATTCCCAACTGGGCGGCGGCCTATAACGACCTGGGCAACATTTACATGTATCGCGGCCGGCTCGACCTCGCCGTCGAGTATTACAACGAAACCCTGAAATTATCGCCAAAAAACGCCTCGGCGCACAACAACCTGGGAAACGTGCTGCTGGCCGTCGGGCGGACGAACGAGGCCGTCAATCATTATTACAAGGCCTTGGCTTGCAATTACGATTGCGAAACGACTTACAACAACCTCGGCTCGGCGCTGGCCAAGCGGGGGCAGGTCGAAGAGGCTATCGCCTTTTTCCGCCGCGCGGTGCAGCTCAATCCGAGCTTCGCCGACGCCCACAACAATCTCGGCCGCGCGTTGGCCGGCCAAGGTTGGTTGGACGAGGCCATCGTTCATTTCCGCGCCAGCCTGGAGCTTAAGCCTCACGACAGTTCGGCGCGGAGGAATCTCCATCGCGCCCTGGCGCAGAAGCGGGCGGGGATGCCGCTAACGTCGGAAGTGGGGCAAAATTAGAGCAGATGGAATTGCATTACATAATCATTATCAAATACCCTATACCAATTGCCTATATAGTCGGGGAGTGATAATATTCAGTAGTTCCAAATTTGGCAAATTGGTATAGGTGAACGCAAGGTTTCTCCAGTAAAGAACTTGGGTCTAAAAAATCCAGGTTCAA
>JAFGLH010000159.1 GCA_016928165.1 Pirellulales bacterium
ATGGTTAGGGTGAGGGGAAGCAGCTTTCGCCAGCCGATCGCCCTCACCCCCGGCCCCTCTCCCGCAAGCGGGCGAGGGGAGTATTTTATTGTTACTTCCGCTTCCTCCATTTGATCCAAGTGAACGCCAAAGCGCCGATCGCCGCGGCGGCCAGCATTGCCAGCGTCCCCGGCTCGGGCATCGGCAGCGTGGCGTAGTACCCGACGATCTGTCGCGTCGCGCCGTTTATATAATAATCCACTATCAGGACTTCATTACCCCCCAACGAGACGCAGGACGGATAGCCGCCGTCGGAAATCGCCGTGCCGTCGGCCTTGTACTGGAACTGCAATCGTTCGTCGACGTTCCACTCGATCAGGTTCGGATCGTCGGTGGTGGCCAGGGCGATGGAGACCATTCGCGCGTCGTCGTAGACAACCCACGGTTCTCCCTCATACATGAACATCTGCGCCGGCGACCTTGAGAGGGAATCTTGCAAATTCGTCTTTTGGGGCATGGACCATGTTATTCCCATGTCGGCGCTGGTGGTCACGTAGAGCGAGCCGTCCTCGCCGGGAGTGTCGGTGCGGATAATGCCGGCCAAAACGCCGCCGGGCATTTCCATAACGCTCCATTCGTTGCCGTACATGCCCGGCGCGTTGGGTACCTCGTGAATCGTCCACGACTGCCCGTTGTCGTTCGATATGGCGGCCAACGACTGATCCGGCCCGCCGGTGTAGAATGGTATAAGCAGTGATCCGGAAGACAGTTGGATGGGCGCGCCCCGGGTCCAGGTGGCGCCCTCCGGGCCGCCGACGGCTTGCGGCGTCGACCAGGTTTGTCCACCGTCGGTCGTGCGCGAAGTCATCGCCACACCGGGACCGTCGGTGTAAACGGCGGTATTGTATACGACAAGCCAGTCGTTGTCGGAAATCGTTAGTATGGCCGCGTTGCGATCGTCGATCTGCGGCGCGTCGATAATGGTTCGCGCGGCCGACCAGGTTATGCCTTTGTCGGTGCTTTCGCTAAGCATCACTTTGCCGTTCGATGAATAATGGTGCTGGGTGCCTTCGCGCCACACGCATACCAGCTTTCCGTCGGATGTGCTATCGATCCACGGCCAGGCGGGGTACGTGCCGCTGTAGATCACCACATCCGGCGTGCTTTTAACCACCGCTCCGCAAGCGGGCCGACAATCGGCGGCTGCCCAAATCAGCGCCAAAATCCCAGATAATATCGCAAATCGAGTTATACGGCTGTAAATCACAAGGCGGTCGATCATCTGCACATATTCCTTTGCCTAAATTGTTCTCTGTTCTCGAAAAAATCCGCCGTCGCTTAAAATCGCCATGCAACGGCATTAAGCGGTTGTCCAAGTATTACTCCCCTCTCCCGCAAGCGGGAGAGGGGCGTATTTTATTGTTACTTCCGCTTCCTCCAGGCGTAAGCCAACAATCCTATCAGGCCGGCGGCCAACAACGCGAACGTCGACGGCTCCGGCACGTAGAACTGGTCCGGCGTCAGCGCGGCGTCGCTGAAGCGCACCATACTGATGTCGCCCACAAACTGGTTGGTAACGCTCGTCGTGGCGTAATCGCCGATCCAAACGTCGGCATCGCTCACCATGTTGTTATTGACCCAATCAGCTTGATAGGTGACGTCGTCGAAATAAACCGTGCCGTCAGCCTCGTAATCGAGGTAGAACGTCACCGATGTGAGGCTGGGATCCGCATTCGTGTCTATGACAATCGCGACGTGGTGCCACTCGCCGTCCCGAACGCTTGTATTGCCTTTTGCGTCGGGGTAAAAGGATAGTCCGGTGCCGATCTGTGTGTAGAGGGCCAGCTTCCCGGTGGACTGATCTACGCGAAATGTATAGGAATCCCAACCAACGTCTTTCGAGAAGATTGTTTGAGATAGCGTGGAGCTCGTCTTGATGAACGCCTCGATCGTGTAATCCTTTTCATCGGCGAACATTAAATTGAAGTCCGAAGAGTGCGGGACTACAATGCGGTCGCAGTTTGCGCGGACGGTGCCGTATGTCAGGCGGATGGCCGAGGGCGGATCGTACCCTTCATCGGCGGCAGCATAGTAGGGCAGGGGATTGCCCGCCGCATATCCGTGATTTCCCTTCCCGCTGTAGTCTATAATTTCGTCCGCCTGGCCGGTTGTCTGGTCTCCCGGGTCTCCCTCATTGAACAGCCAAAGCCCAATGGTTTCGGCCTGCGCGACCGCGGCGGGCAAGATCACCAGCAACGCCACGGCGAGCATCACAACGCTTGAATGCATCTTAGACATGGTTTTTCTCTCCAAAAAAGATGTTACAGGAAACACAATATATTTTTGAATGCCTCGCACACGTTACCCGATTGGCGGACGACCCTCCTTTCAGTTCTCGGATTCGATTTCTGTAATATCCAAACTTGGATTGCCGAGGACGATCCAACCGGCGGAACCGCCGTTTCCGCCGTCGGCGACGAGCCGCAGCAAGCGGTCGTCGGGACCAAGTTCGACGTTTACCTCAACGGGACCATCTTCGGTGCGCAATTTGGTCCGTATAAACTTCGGTTGTCCGTCAACGAGGACGCGGAAGTCCGCCTCGCCGCCGGCCGCGCCGACAACGGCTTTGAAACTGATCGGACGACTACCGCGATACAGTTTTCGCAGTGCTCGCAGATCGACGGTAATGTTTGAATTCGGACGAACAAAAAGCAATCCGGGTTGCGCGGGCGGGGATTTTTCCTCGCGATCGGCCGGAGCCGCCAACAATTTGGAAATGATCGTTCGATCGAGTTGCGGGTCGTCCGCGGCGCGAAGCAAGACGCTGCCGAACGTCGCGGCCCCAGCGTCGGGAAATACGTCGTCGCCGATGAGTCGGTCCCAGCCGGCCGGCCCGCCGCCGTCCGGCGGCAACGTCGCCGTTTCTGGAACTAGGGAAAACTTCACCGCGCCGATTGAGCCGACGAACTGGGAGTAATTTTTTCGATAATAGGTTTCGCGGGACACGTCGCCGTAATCGCCGATCAGGACTTCGTCGCCGTGATCGGCGTTCGACGCGGCGTCGATGTTTTCGTTGGTCCAGGCCGATCCGTCGTTCTTCCGGAGAACCACGGCGCCGTCCGGTTTGCCGTCGACGTAAAAGGTCGCCGAGCTGAGGGCGTCCGTCTCGTTCGAGTCGATCAGGACGGCAACGTGATGCCATGCGCCGTCGTTGACGGCCGTATTGCCGCAAATGTCCGCACTGGGAGTGCCGTCGGCGGCGCCTTGGATGTACAAACTCAATTTTCCCGCCGTGTTGACGCGGAACGCGTAGCTGTTCCAACCTACGCCCTTGGAAAAAATGGTGGGCGTGTGGTTGCCGGCGTAGTCGAAACCGGAGAGCTTGATGTCCGCCTCGATCAGGTAATCCACGCCGTCGGCCATTCTCAGGTTGAAGTCCGGATGGTGCGGGATCACAATGCAATCCTCGCCCGCGTCGTTGTCGTCGCTTTTCCGAGTCAGCGCGATGGCCGAACGAGGATATCCTTTAACGTCGCTGCTGTAATAAGGGAGAGGGCTTCCAAACGTACGTCCGTCGTGCCCGTTGCCCGTGCTGTCGATCAGCGAACCCGGGGCACCCGTGGACTGCGTTCCCGCCGGCTGTTCGTCAAACCGCCAATATCCGACGGGCATGGTTTGCACGAGCGCGATATATTTCGAGCCTTTCATTCCGTTGCCGCCGGCGACGATGTCCAACAAGTCGATTGATTTCGGCGGTTGCTCGATGCGGCGAACGAACTTCGGCGGATTCGCGGGGCGCGTGAAACGCACCGATTCGGCCGCGGATTCATGGCGCGTGCCAGCACGCACCCTACTTACTCGAATGGATTCGTCTTTTCGCAATATCTTGCCGCCCTCACCCCCGTCCCCTCTCCCGCTTGCGGGAGAG
>JAFGLH010000160.1 GCA_016928165.1 Pirellulales bacterium
GAAAAATGTGCCTGTCCCCTTCACCGCCGAGGGGGACAGTCCCATTTTCGCGGTGAACCGCGAAAATCGGGACAGTCCCCTGTAAACGCTCGTTGGACGCAGGCTTTCATGGAATAGTTGGTAGTGGGTAGTGCAAAGCGCCCCGCGATTGCGGTCGCGGGGGCAATTCGCCGATGTTTTTGGTCAAGATAGAAGATTTTATCGGAATCCGCAATTGCCCGTTGCTTTACGGTCGAGGCGGCGTACAATCTGCTTTTATTATGGAACGCAGAAAGCCGCTGATAGCCGTAACGATGGGCGACCCGGCCGGCGTGGGGCCGGAGATCATCGTCGGCGCCTGGTCGGAGAGCGTGGTCCACGAGTGGTGCCGACCGGTGGTGATAGGCCATCCGGGAATCATGCGGCGGGCGTTAAAGCTATGGGGGTTGAAGCAGAAAGTCGTCGAAGTCGCCTCGCCCGAGTTGGCCCGGCCTTCGCCCGACGCGATTCCCTGCATCTCCTGCGGCGGCGACGACGCGTTGGAGGTGCGTGCCGGCCAACTCGACGCCCGGGCCGGCCAGGCGGCCTACGACGCCGTGGCGACCGCCACCCGACTCGCCCTGGACAAGAAGGTGGACGCCATCGCCACCGCGCCGCTGCAAAAAGAGGCCCTCTACCGCGCCGGACACGAATACCCCGGACACACCGAACTGCTGGCCCACGTCTGCGGCGTCGAGGACTATGCGATGATGCTCTACCTCGGGCCGAGCGAAGACCGCCCCCAGCGGGCCGGACTGGCCGTGGTCCACGTCACGCTGCATACGGCGATGAAAAACGTCTTCGGACAGTTGACCGAGGACGCGATCCTGGCCAAGGCCAGGTTGGCCGACCAGTTCATGTCGCAATTGATGTGCCACGACCAAAGCGCGAAAAAAGCGACGGGCGCCATTCGCGCCAAGCACCCAAAAGACCGCTCCGGCAAATGGCGTCTGTTGCCTTTTTCGCGGCCGCGGATCGGCGTCTGCTCGCTCAATCCACACGGCGGCGAAGGCGGACTGTTCGGCGACGAGGAAATAAAGATCATCCGGCCGGCCGTCGAACGCGGGCGGGCCGAAGGGCTGCTGCTGGACGGTCCCCTGCCGGCCGACACGCTGATGGTCCAGGCCCGCGATGGTACGTTCGACGCCGTAGTGGCCATGTATCACGATCAGGGGCACATTGCCTTGAAGTTGCTGGGGATGCATCGGGCGGTGAACGTTACGCTCGGGCTGCCGATCATTCGCACCAGCGTCGCGCACGGCACGGCCTTCGACATCGCCTGGCGCCGCCGCGCCGAGACCGGAGGGATGATCGAGGCGCTGCGCGTGGCCAGTTTGCTGGCCGAGGCGAGGGAGAAGTGAGGATTCAGAGTTCAGTTCAGTAGGGTGCGTGCTTGCACGCACCACTGCTATGATAAAAAGCGGCAGGACAAGATTATTGGTGCGTGCCAGCACGCAC
Source organism: Pirellulales bacterium (assembly GCA_016928165.1). Taxonomy (GTDB): domain Bacteria; phylum Planctomycetota; class Planctomycetia; order Pirellulales; family Thermoguttaceae; genus JAHIKV01. The sequence continues at coordinate 1,477 of JAFGLH010000160.1, forward strand.
CCTACCTGCTGCCTGCTCATCTTTCGCCCCCCTGCCCTGCCCTGCCCTGCCGATTGAAGACGCTTACGCGTCGATGAGGTACGGCGTCCGCTGGGCGCGTTTCCGCCAGGCGTCAGCCTCGTCGTCGCCGGCAATTTGCTGTTTTGCCGGATCCCAGGCGATCTTCCGATTCAGCCGCAGCGAAATGTTCGTCAAGTGGCAGGCGGTGACGGAGCGGTGTTCGACCTGGACCGGGGCCGTCGGCTGCTTGCGGTCTTTCACGCACTGGATGAAATCGGCCATGTGGTCGTCGCTGGGATGCGCCCGCCAGGCGTCAGCCGGAAGCGGCTTGTGTTTCAACTCCTCGACCGGCTTGCCGTATGCCCCGCCGCGGTTGACCAGCAGCCGCCCGCTCTCGCCGACGAACATCACCCCGTCGCGGTCGAAGGTTTTGATCTGCTCCGGCACGTCCTCGCCGAACAGCCAGGCGATTTGTTCGGGGGTGGTCGGTTGGTGGTCGCCTACGTCTTCGCCGTAGCGGAAGCGCTGATTGAGCGCGGCGAAATACAAGAGTTCGACCCCGTTGGGGTAAATCATTCGCGAGAAGAACCTGTCGGGGGTGTTGAAGTAATTCGGGCCTTTCGAGTTTGGGAAGATTCCCCGGGCCTCGACCGAAACCGGGCCGCTCAACTCGCAGTCCATTCCCCAGTGGGCGACGTCGACGTGGTGGTTGCCCCAGTCGGTGACGATGCCGCCGGCGTATTCGTACCACCAGCGAAACTGGTCGCTGGAGCGTTGGGAACAATAATCGCGCACGGGCGCCTGGCCCTGGAAGAGGTCCCAATCCAATTCGGCGGGGACCGGCTGCTTGGCGAATGGTCCGCCCTTGGTTGTGTAATACGGCACGGCGACCCAAACCTGTTTCAGCTTTCCGATCCGCCCGTTGCGGACCAACTCGACGGCCGTTTGGAAACACTTGACGCTCCTCTGGTGCGTGCCGACCTGCACGATCCTGCCGGTGCGTTGCACCACGTCGCAGAGCAGCTTTCCCTCGTCGATGGTCAGGGTCAAGGGTTTTTCGGCGTAGACGTCCTTGCCGGCCCGGCAGGCGGCGACGTTGATCGCCGTGTGCCAATGGTCGGGCGTGGCGTTGACGATCACGTCGATGTCGTCGCGGTCCAGCAGCCGGCGATAGTCTTGATAGACGTCGGCCTTGCCGCCGAGGACGGTTTTGGCCTCTTCGGCGCGGCGCAGATCGACGTCGCAGACGGCCGCGACATCGCCGAACCTGGCCGCCTCTTTGGCGACGAAACATCCCTGCTTGCCGAGGCCGATGGCCCCGATCGTCGGGCGATCGTTTTTCGCGGTCCCCTGCCCCGCGCGAAGTTTTTCGGCCGAAAACCAATACGGCGCCGCCGCGCCGGCGGCGATAGCGGCCGAGGCGCGGAAAAATTCGCGCCGATTGGAGGGGTAAATAAAACGCGACATCTTTGTGACCTCGTTTTTGATGGAAATCGGACACTGCGCGGAGGCGAAAAAACGGCGTCAGTCGGCGGCGGCGTCGATCCCCGACCGGCGCATCCGGTCGCGCGCCCGGCTAAGTATCGGGCCGATGCTGTTCTCCGGCATGCCGACCTCCTCGCCGATCTGCCGATAGCTTTTGCCCTCGAGATGATACATTCGCACCACTTCGGCTTCGGTCCCCTGCAAACCGCGCAACAACCGCTCGACCTCCTCTCGATCTTCCAAGCGTTGTTCGGCGGCGGGACGCGGATCGGGGATTTCGCCGCCGGCGTGCGGCGCGGTTTCACCCAATCGGGCCGACGACATCCGCGAGAGCAACTCGCGGACCACGACCCGCCGGGCGACGACCGTCAGATAGGTCGCCAAGGAACTCTTGCCGCGAAAGTTCCGCAACACGGCGAAGTCGTCCTTGAGGACCGCCAAAAACACCTCCGCGCACAGATCTTCCCGGTCGGCCGCCGAAAGACGGATGCTTCGCGCCCTGGCCGTGTGGTTTATAACGTGGACCACCAACCCCATGAACCGATCGACAAAATCCTCCCAAGCCCTGGGCTTGCGATTCAAGCAGCGTTCGAGCAAGTTGCGGTCGATCTGAGAAAGTGCCACGCCGTCGTCCCTCGCAAGACCAAGACAAGGAAAAAGGGGTAAATAAACAAAACTGGGATATTCACCCCCATATTGGCGATTGTAAAGGAGATTGGCTAAAGAAACAAGTCCTCGTGGAGTTTTTCCCGGTGATGGCAACCGTTCACAGGGGACTGTCCCGATTTTCGCGGTTCACCGTGAAAATGGGACTGTCCCCCTCGGCGGTGAAGGGGACAGGCACATTTTTCGCCCTTGAAAGGGCGAAAAAATGAGCCAGTCCCCGGTC
>JAFGLH010000161.1 GCA_016928165.1 Pirellulales bacterium
AGTAACCGTTCACGGGCCGGGAACCGGCTCATTTTTCGCTCTTTCAAGGGTGAAAAATGTGCCTGTCCCCTTCACCGCCGAGGGGGACAGTCCCATTTTCGCGGTAAACCGCGAAAATCGGGACAGTCCCCTGTGAACGATTACGAAATTCTTTTGGTGTGTCGACGCGCTGTTCGCGGGTTTGGCATTTGCGTTGATCGCTTTGGCGCTCATTCCGCGGAGCATGTCGCATTTCAAGTTTGACGGCAGGTCCTGAAATACCATGAAACCCAAGCCGCTCATCGAATCGTTGATCTTGACCATCCGCGGGGAGCGGGTGATGATGGCCGCCGATCTGGCGGAAATATACGGCGTGCAGACAAAAGCGCTAAACCAGGCGGTGAAACGCAACACGGAGCGGTTTCCAACGGATTTTGTTTTTCAACTCACTGCCGCCGAGTTCTCCGACCTGAAATCGCAAAAAGTGCTTGCAAGAGATGGCTCTGCGGTTCTAAGGTCACAATTTGTGACCTTAGACACTCCCCCTTCAGGTTCACAATATGCGACCTTAAAGCCTGGTCGGTATGTCAAGTATCCCCCCTACGCCTTCACCGAGCACGGCGCGATCATGGCGGCAAACGTGCTGAACAGCCCGGAAGCCGTGGCAATGAGCGTCTATGTGGTGCGGGCGTTCGTTCAGATGCGCGAACGTCTTGCGGCCAACGCGGCGATACTCAAGCGGCTGGCCGAGATCGACAAGACGCTGTTGGAACACGATCAGGGATTGCGAATCATCTGGCAGAAACTGCAACCGCTTTTACAACCATCTCCGCAACCGCCCCGACAACGCATCGGCTTTCAATGAAAGCAATCACGCGCGATTGCATAAATGACCGAACACCGACAACCGACAACTTCCATGGAACGCGAACTCATCCGCTGGCTCCGCGAACGACTGCCGCCTCATCCGCGGTTGCTGCTGGGGCCGGGCGACGACGCCGCCGTGCTCGATATGGCGCAAACAACTCAATGCGTCGTTACAGTGGACATGCTCACCGACGGCGTCGATTTCCAGCTAGGCGAGATTGATCCCCGCCGGGCGGGTCGAAAGGCGCTGGCCGCCAATCTCAGCGACCTGGCCGCCATGGCCGCCCGGCCGCTGGCCGGAGTGGTCGCGCTCTGCCTGCCGCGACAAGGCGGCATGGAACTGGCCGTCGCCCTCTGCGAAGGCATGCTGCCGCTGGCCGAACGCTACAAGCTTGCCATCGCCGGAGGCGACGTCAACAGTTGGGACGGCCCGGCGGCCGTTAGCATTACTTTGGTGGGCGAAACGACCGAGCGCGGACCGCTCCGTCGCGGCGGCGCCCGGCCGGGCGACAGGATCGTCGTCACCGGCGCCTTCGGCGGCAGCATCCTCGGCCGACACCTCGATTTCGAGCCGCGCGTCGCGGAGGCGCTGGAGTTGCACGGAAATTACGAATTGCACGCGGGCATCGACGCCAGCGACGGGCTGTCGCTCGATCTGTCGCACATCTGCGAGGAGAGCGGCTGCGGCGCGGCGATCGACGCCGGCGCCGTTCCGGTGGCCGACGACGCCCGGCGGCTGGCCGAGCGGCGCGGCGACGGCTCGACGCCGCTGGACCACGCGCTGGCCGACGGCGAGGATTTCGAACTGATCTTGGCCGTGCCGCCCGAGGAGGCTCGAAGAATGACGGCCGAGCAGCCGCTGGACGTGCCGATAACGGACATCGGCGAGTTTATCGACGGCGCGGGGCTTTGGCTGGCTGAACCGCGCGGCGGGCGACGGCCGCTCGTGCCCCGCGGATGGGAGCACCGACTGTAATGGACCGCTTCGCATACCAGTCCGACGACGAACCGGCCACCGCCGCCTTGGGCAGGGCGCTGGCGAAGTTGTTGCCCGACGGAACGACCGTCGCACTGTGCGGGACGTTGGGCGCGGGCAAGACGCGGTTGGTCCAAGAGGTCGCCGAGGCCGCCGGCGTCGATCGCCGCGACGTGCTCAGCCCCACCTTCGTCCTGATCCATGAATACGGCGGCCGACGTCCGATCTATCACATCGACGCCTATCGAATCCGAGACGAGGACGAGTTCGACTCGCTGGGGCCGGAGGAGTATTTCGACGGCAACGGTTTGGTTTTCGTCGAATGGGCCGACCGCGTGGCCGCTTGCCTGCCGCCGCAGCGGATCGAAATCCACATTGAAGCGACGGGTCCGAACTCAAGGCGGTTCGAGGTGGTTTCCGTCGGCCGACGATACGAAACCGTAATCGAGCGACTGAGCGAATTGCTCGACGGACAATAGCCCTCTCTTTCAAAGTGAAGGGAATGAATTTACAATACTCCCATCAAGACCGACTAGCCGATATTGTCGGGCTTTGATCGGACCGGGCCGGAAATGCCCGACCCACGGAAACCATCGTGCAAAGGGAGGAAAAATCATGGGCCGGCGAACCACTCGCGGCGGCGATCCGCTCAGAAGCGCGTTCACCTGGATAGAAGTCTTGGTGGTGGTGGTCATCGCCGGCGTGTTGGCGATGCTGTATTTCTCGTTCATGCTTGGATCGCGAGAGAGCACTCGGCGGATGACATGCATCAACAATCTGAAGCAGATCGGCTTGGCCATTCACAACTACACCCAAGCGAATAAAGCATTTCCGCCTGGCACGATTTGTAATACCGAACCGATCTCTTCCGGCACCCAATACGACGTTTGGACGGAGGCCGGTAAAAAAGAAGTGGGCGCCCACGGCACAAGTTTCTTGTTGCGAGTTATGCCATATCTGGAGGGTGACAGTATTGCCAGGAAATGGTCTAAAGGAATATTGCCGGGTACAACGGAAAATTGCTGGAGCCCCGCCGGAAACGCGGGAACGCCGGGTAATCCATGTGAAGCGGCGTTGGACGTCGTGTATTTTTATTGTCCGTGCAGACGGGACGGCCTCCGCCCAGAAGACGAACAAATGATGTTAGAGCCTTGGTGGCCGGGCGGGGGAACCGACTACGGCGGATGCGCGGGCCGTCACGCCGCCTTCTCGCTGGAGACCGGCTACAACCTCTGCGACGCCTCGATGGTCTTCGATCCGCACTATTACCCCGAGCCGCTGACCGCCGAAACCGATACGGCGGAAAAACGCTGGGGCATTTTCGGGCGGGTGAACGTCAGCACGACTTTCAAGGAAATCCGCGACGGCACGTCGAACACGATAATGACCGGCGAGTTGCAGCGGATCACCGACTTCACGCCCGGCAGCAAGGACGGCTGGTCGGTCGGCGGCCCAGCCACGCTGTTCACCACCGGGGCCATGTTCCGCTACTACGGCGGCAAGCTGGAATGTACGGCCGATCCTAAGCTAGGCAAGTTGATGAACAACCACTTTTTCGGCTCGCCCGGCAGCGTTCACGCCGGCGTCGCCCATTTCGGCTTAGCCGACGGCGCGGTGAGATTTTTACTCGATGAGATGGATCCGCGGGTTTTTTCCCTGCTCGGCAGCATGGCTGACGGGGTGGAAGTGTTGCCCCCATAAAGCCGCGACCGTTGGTCGCGCCCATTAAATCACGAACACCCCGCACTTGGGTGGGTGTGTTTTCTGATCCGCCCCTCTGAATTGCGATTGTCCCACAAGGGCGGTCCGCCTATACTACCCACCCGAGAATGTGGGGAATTCCTTGACGGAGGGCCTTTCAGCAAGGAGGCTGAGATGTTGCGGCTTTTCTTGAGCGTGGGAATCGTTTTTTGCGTTGCGGGGGCGGCGGGCGCCCAAGACGGCGGCTGGCACACGCCCGAGGAACCTCAGGCGGCGGCATCCGACGGGGCCGGCTCGGTTCTGCCGGCCTCGGCCTCTCTGCCGATGAGCATACCCGGCGGCAAGTCGTTGCCGAACGACGCCGGACAAGTGTGGCACGACTACGACATCAGCGGCTACACGGCCCGCGTGACGAGCACCAACCGGCCCGAGCAGGCGATCGTCGATTGGATACTCCGCGAGACGGGCTACGAGGCCTGGCACAGCGGGCCGGTGAGCATCCTGAACGCCGACCACCGCGCGCTGCGGGTCTACCATACGCCCGAGATGCACAAGCTGATCGCCGACGTGGTCGATCGCTTCACCAGCAGCGAGGCGGCCAGCTATTCGTTTTCGATGCGGGTGGTCACGCTCGACAGTCCCGGCTGGCGGACGATAGCCCAGCGGCTGATGAATCCGGTATCGGTGCGGACCCCGGGCATCAGCGCCTGGGTGCTGGCCAAGGAAGACGCCGCGATATTGCTGGGCGAGCTTCGCCGGCGGCGCGACTACCGCGAGCACAGCTCGCCGTATCTGATCGTGGGCAACGGCCAATCGACGGTCGTCTCGGCGATGCGAGGCCGGCCCTACGTGCGCGGCGTGATCGCCCGGCCGGACGTGGCCGCTGGCTTCGAGCCGGACACCTCGCAGATAGACGAGGGCTTCGCCTTGGATTTCAGTCCGCTTATCACGGCCGACCACCGCCTGATCGACGCGGCGATACGCTGCGAGATCAACCAGATCGAAAAGATCATACCGGTGATGATCGACGTGCCGACCCAGACCTCGCCCGGCCAGCGGACGAAGATCGAGGTGCCCCAGGTGACGCAATACCGCTTTCACGAACGGTTTCGCTGGCCGGTCGAGAAGGTGTTGCTGGTGGGAATGGGGATGGCGCCGCTGCCGATACCTGTCGACGGGGCGCCGCTTGTGCCGGGCGTGCCGCTGCCGATCGGCAAAACGCCGGCCAGGGCCGATCTGCTGGTCTTCGTCGAGTGCAAGGGCCAAGTGGCCCCGGCGGCCGATGCTTCCGAACCGGGCCGTCTCCGCGAGGCGAAGAACTATCGCGGGCGGTACTGATGCTTGTTGGAGCGGCTACTCGTTGGGGGTGGCAGTTAAACTGCCGCCCCATCTCGGCGTCAGGCACAGCCTGACCTACCTCCGCCGACCTACGGGAGGATGATTTGTTCTCGCAAGCTCTTTTGCGAAAATAACTTACGCACTCCGCGCGGCTCATTGGCTCGCACTGGGACTTGCATCTTCAGCCGTCTGAAAGGACACTATTAGGTTTACGCGCGAGGAGCAAGGACAACACGTCAATTCCCTTTCGAGCGAGCAATGGACACCGGACCCGACGCGCCCAAACACGACTCCGCCCCGGCCCCCGGCGACGACGCGGCGGGGCCTTTCGGAAGTCATGCGGCGGACGCGCCGCAGTCGGCGCCGCTTTCTTCTTCACCCAAAACGGACAACGGCGAGGCCGTCGGCATCGACGGCGGACCGTTGCCCAACGGAGAAGAGGAACCGACGCTGCCGGACAGGATCAAGACCCTTCTGATCGGCAAGCCGCGCGACCTGGAAGACAAAACGATCTTCAAGCACATATCGTTGGTGGCGTTCTTGGCTTGGGTCGGTTTGGGGGCCGACGGGCTTTCGTCCACTTGCTACGGTCCGGCCGAGGCGTTCGCCAATCTCGGCGACCACCGTTTTTTGGCGATCTTTCTGGCAATCGCCATCGCCGCCACGGTGTTTATCATATCGGCCTGCTACAGCCACATCATCGAGGCGTTCCCCAGCGGCGGCGGCGGATATCTGGTCGCCTCGAAGCTGCTGGGCCGGCGGCTCGGCGCGGTGGCCGGCTCGGCATTGCTGGTCGATTACGTATTGACCATCACCGTGTCGATCGCGGCCGCCGGCGACGCGCTGTTCGGACTGATGGGACCGGAGTTGTTGGACTCGCCGTGGAAGATTTACGCCGAATTTATCGCCATCGTGCTGCTTATTTTATTAAACTTGCGGGGAGCGAAGGAATCGATCCAGGTTCTGCTGCCCATCTTCATATTGTTTTTGCTGACCCATTTCGCCCTGATCGTCGGCGCGCTTGTCTGGAACGTTTCCGAGGTAGGCGCGCTCGCGGAACACATCTCCCAGGAAGTGTCGGCGTCGTATCGCAATCCGCAAATTGGTTTGTGGGGGATGTTCACGCTATTGATGATGGCATACTCGCTAGGGGCCGGCACGTATACGGGCATCGAGGCGGTGTCGAACTCGATGCAGGTGATGCGCGAGCCGCGCGTGGCCACCGCCCGGCGGACGATGCGCTACATGGCCTGGTCGCTGGCCCTGGCCGCCGCCGGATTGATCGTGTCCTTTTTACTGCTGGACATCGAACAGACCGGCAACGACCCGCTCAACCTCACCTTGACCCGGCGATTCATGCTGGAGTTGGGTTTGCACGGCAACTGGCTGGGGAGCACGTTCACCTGGACCACGTTGCTCTCCGAGGGGGCGTTGCTGCTGGTCGCCGCCCAGGCCGGATTCATCGGCGGCCCGCGGCTGCTGGCCAGCATGGCCCAGGACTCGTGGATGCCGCGCTGGTTTTCCAACCTCTCGGAGCGGCTGTCGACGCAGAACGGCATCCTATTGATGGGTCTCGCCGCCTTGGCCGCCCTGCTATATACCCAGGGCAACGTTCACACTCTGGTCATCATGTATTCGATCAACGTGTTTCTCACGTTCACGCTGTCGATGGCGGGCATGTCGCGCCATTGGTTCGCCCAACGGGGTAAACACCCGCTCTGGCGGCGGCGTTTGGCGCTGTTCCTCATCGGCGGCGTGCTCTGCTCGTCGATACTCGCGATTACGATTTTTGCGAAATTCCACATCGGCGGCTGGCGCACCTTGGTCGTCACCGGCGCCTGCACGGGAGTCTGTTTCGTCATCCACCGCTACTATTATCGGGTCGGCAAGAGCCTGCGGAAGCTCAACGAGACGCTCGGGCAAATTCCCACCTCGGACAAGCCGAACACCGCCGAGCCGGATCCCGCCGAGCCGGCCGCCGTGATCCTGGTCGGCGACTACAGCGGCCTGGGCATCCACACCATGCTCAACGCCGTCCGCTTCGCCCCCGACCACTACAAGAGTTTCATCTTCGTTTCGGTCGGGGTAATCGACACGGGCAACTTCAAGGGAAGCGACGCGATTGATTCGCTCCGCGCCCATTGCGAGGACGCGCTGCGGAAATACGTCGATCTCGGCCAGCGGCTGGGCATGGCCTCGACCTCGTTCATGGCCGTCGACACCGACGCGGTGGACGGACTGGAGGAGTGTTGCCTGGAGGTCGCCAAGAGGTTTCCCAAGGCCACCTTCTTCGCCGGGCAGTTGGTCTTCCAAAAAGACACCTGGTTGCACCGTCTGCTGCACAACCAGACGGCCGTCTCGCTCCAGCGGCGGCTGCAATGGGCCGGAGTGCCGATGGTGATCCTGCCTACCCGCGTGCGATAGCTCGCCTCATCCGACCGGATGGTCCACAAGCGCGCGGATGTAATCGCGCAGATCGCGGCGGCTGATCTCCAACTGCCGATGGATGTCTTCGAGCAACCGCTCGACGTCTTCCATTTGGTTCTCCAGGCCGCGGCGCTCCATTTCCCTGAGCGGGCCGATCATGGCCGTCGCGCCGCAAGCGGCGCTGGCGCCGGCCAGGCGGTGGGCAAGTTGGTTGACCCGATCGGCCGCCCCGGCTTCGACGGCCGTCCGTAGGTTTGTCATCGTCTCGTCGGCTTGTTCCAGGTAGAGTTGGATCAACTCGACGGCCCCTTCCGGGTCTCCCTCGGCGATGTCCCGCAACGATTCCACGTCGAGCGTGGATTGCTCGATCTCCGCGGTCTTATCGGCACAAGACGCCGGCGAGTCGCCGGCGGTGTCCGCTTGGGTTTGAGCGCCGCCGCCGGCTTGTCCAGCAGTGGATTCTCGGGTACTACTCTTCGCACTGCTGGGCAAGCCGGCGGCGGCATCCTTTTCCGCCGGGCGACAGCGTTGCAGTGCTTGCGCGAGTTCCCCCGGGCGAACCGGCTTGACCAGGTAATCGTCCATGCCGGCGCTGAGACACTTCTCGCGGTCGCCTTGCAAGGCGTGGGCGGTCATGGCAATAACGCGGATCGGCGGCAGCTTGGCCACTTGCTGAAGTTCGCGTATTCGGCGGGTCGCTTCGTAGCCGTCCATTTCGGGCATCTGACAATCCATCAGAACAACGTCATAGGCGGCGCGGCCGACGGCCTCGACCGCTTCCAATCCGTTGCAGACCGCGTCCGCCCGATAGCCAAACCGGGAAAGCATTTTTTTGGCGACCTTCTGGTTGATCGGATTGTCCTCGGCGAGCAGGATTCGCAACGGGTGTCGTCGTTCCATCTCGGAATCGCAGCGCGCATCCGTCGCGACGGGCTTGTACTCGGCTCCGCTCGACGTGTTCTCCGCTTCGATGGTGAAATGGAAAGCCGCGCCTTCGCCGCTCACGCCGCTGCTTTCCAGCCAGATGGTTCCGCCCATCAATTCGCACAATCGCTTGCTGATCGCCAGCCCGAGTCCCGTGCCGCCGTATCGCCGGTTGGTCGATACGTCCCCTTGACTGAACGATTGAAAGAGCCTTCCTTGCGCTTGGGGAGATATGCCGATTCCGGTGTCCTTCACGGTGAAATGCAGCCGCGACTTTCCGTTTTCGAGCCGTTGAGCCGAGAGGGAGACGGTCACGGATCCCCTTTCCGTGAATTTCACCGCGTTTCCGATCAGGTTGAGGAGCACCTGGCGCAGCCGAGCGACGTCGCCGACAAACCAACGGGGAAGGTTTTCGTCCGCCGCGAACGCCATTTTGATGTTCTTCTCACGGGCCTTCGCTTCGACCAATCCCAAGGCGTCTTCGACGCACTGCCGAACGTCAAAGGGCTGCATTTCGAGTTCGATTTTGCCGGCTTCGATCTTGGAGTAGTCGAGTATGTCGTTGATTAGCGAGAGGAGCACCTCGCCGCTGTTGCGGATGGTTTCGACGCAATCGCGTTGTTCGTCGTCGAGGTTTGTGTCGAACAACAGTCCGGTCATGCCGATCACGGCGTTCATCGGCGTGCGTATTTCGTGGCTCATGGCGGCCAAAAAGTCGCTTTTCGCCTTGGTGGCTTCCTCGGCCTGGCGCTTCGCCGCCACCAACTCGCTGACGTCGATCACGTTCAGCAGCACGCCGTCGTAGCGTCCCTCGTTGTAGATCGGTTGCATTCGCAAGATGACTTCGGCCGCTCCGACCGGCCGCTGGAGCACGAGCGGCTCGCCGACGGCGTTTTGGCGGAAAAAATCGATCCGGCCGAGAATCCGTTTCAAGACGTCCCCTTTGTGCAAATCGTTTATTCGTTTGCCGAGCAGGTCTTCTTTCCGTTTTTTCACGAAGTTGCAAAAATACTCGTTGACCTCGACGATCGCGTTGTTGGCGTCGGCGAATACGATGCCCTCCTTCATACCGGAGATCATGGCGGCGAGTTTGGCGTTTTCGCGTTGGGCGGCTTGGCCCAATAGGCGGGCTTCGTCCTCGGCCCGCTTGCGTTCGTTGCTTTCGCGAACGATATCATCGAGGATTTTATTTTTCGCCCGATTGGCCGCCTCGGCGGCGTTTTTCGCGGCGTTTCGGCTGATGTTGGCCACGATCAATCCGGCCGACAAGGCGGTGAAAGCCATCCCGGCGATCAGCACGATCCATCCCGCCCGAATATCGTGCGCGGCGTGGAACTCGGGCGTCGGCGTGCAGAGGACCGCCCACTCGCGGTCGGCTACTTCGAGCACCGCGTAATCGACGATGGAATCGCCGCCCACCTTTTGGCGAGCGGCGTCGGCGGGCGGCATGTTTTTTCTCCCCAGCGAGGGATAGAACCCCAAATAGCGCCGGCCGGGCGGGGCCGACATGTCGTAAAGGGTCAGGTCTATGCCCATCGGCGCCCCTTGCATCAGGGCGATATTGACGATGTCGTGCACGCGGAAACAGCCGGCGACGAATCCGCGGATATCTCTGCGCCGCTCCGCGGCGGTTTTAGGAACGGATTTGGTTTTGTACACGGGTACGACGATCATGACGCCGTATTTGTGCGGCCCCTTTTCGACCATTGATATGCGTTGCGTCACGGCCGGCGAGCCGGAATCTCGCGCGCTGTCGAGCGCCTGCCGCACGATCGGGTCCGAAGCCAGGTCGAAGCCCCGCTCGATGCAATATATCTTGGCCGGCTCCTGATAATTTACGGGGAAATATTTGTCGCGTTCGCCGGCGGACGCAAGATCGCCCGACGGCGAGCGTTCCGTAATTCCCAAACAAGCCGCGTTGCTAGCTCTCAGCAGGGATTTTTCCCATTGTTTTCTGTCTTCGCCGGCGACCAACGGCGCCCATTGCAGCGTGCGGATGTCCCGTACGTTCCGTAAAAATGGTTTCACGAATTCCCGAAATTCCTCCTCGCTGACGTACTGCGATCCGTAGAAAAAGTTGCGGATCGATTCCAGCAACAGTATTTTGCCGTCTACGGACCTTTTAATGCCGTTCGTCCGGTAGCTGGCCGCGCGACCCAAATCGGAGATTTCCTTGTTTAATTCCAGTTTTCGGACGGCGAAGAACACATAAAGCGTAATGGTGACGCCGACGCAGATCGCACATAGCGCCAAGAAATAACATTTCACCCCCTTCCCTCCGCAACCCGGCATAAAAATCGTCCACATGTTTTTTTCTCCCTTATGGACCCGTTGCGGCAACCGTTCACGGGCCGGGGACTGGCACATTGTTCGTCCTTTCAAGGGCGATAAATGTGCTCGTCCCCTTCACCGCCGAGGGGGACAGTCCCCAGTGACCCGATGAATCGTCCGCGAACACGTTGCGCCGTTCTTTGCAAGCATACCGTTTTGTTCGACCACGGGACCGACCGCAAGCGAACGCGCGAAGAACGGCCTGACTTGCCGCGAGAGATGTCGATCGCCGGGCGCAAAGCGGCGCTTGACATAAACGTTTCAACCGTTCCAAGGCGCCGTCGAAGCCCGAAAATCCGTTGCATGCCTTGCCGCGGATGCGAATTTTTCCACCATCAAACACGCCGGACCTCGAACTCGATCGACGTATGTTTTCGAGGGACATTGTTTTCTTGCACATGCACAACGGGGCTGTCATGTCTACGGAAATTCCAAGCTGGTTCACGGGCGGAACTTTCATCGCATTAGCGTTTGTCGCGGTCATCGGTTTTTTGGCCTTGGCGATTCACATATTGCGCGAGCGCGCGGCCGGGCGCGAACGCGCGGGGGCCGGCCGCCGCAAGACCCCACCGGCAGACGAGGAGGAGACCGTCGGCCGCGTGAAACAATACGCCGAGGCCGCGAATTCCGCCGCGAAAGCGCTGGGGTGGTCGCCGCCGGGGACCGACGAGGGATTGGCCGATAGCAAGAGTCGGTCGCCGCATGAGGCCCCGGCCGCCAAACCTCCGAAAACCATCCTCGTCGCCGACGACGACCCGGTGGTCGCCTTTGCGTTGAAAAAGCGCTTGCAGCGGTTGGGCTTCGACGTGCTTCGTTCACCCGATTCGGCCCACGCGCTAATGGGCGCGATGAAGACGCACCCCGACCTGGTGGTCCTCGACGTGAACATGCCCGGCGGCAACGGTCTGGCGGTTTGCGAGATGATGGCCTCCGATCCGCAAAACGCGAACATCCCGGTGATCGTCCACACGTCGCGCAACGACGAGGACACGAAGGAGCGGTGCCGCCGGCTCGGCGCCCATTACGTGGAGAAAACGCCCAAGTCGTGGGAAGAGATTCAAGCCCTGGTGGCCGAGCTGCTCGGCGGCCCGGAAACCGCGCCGGAGCAATTGGGGCCCGTGCCGCCGGAGATCGATCCACGGCTCCTTTCGCCGGTTTGCGGGCGACCGCGCGTGTTGTGCATCGACGACGAGAATAGCGAGTTGGCGCCGATCGAACAGCGGTTGGCCTCCTTGGGCGTGGAGGTCTTGGAGTCGAACGATCTGGAAGAGGGGTTTTGGACGTGCTTCACGGAAAAGCCGCACGTCGTGGTGATTCACACCCACGTCCCCTTGTCCGAACTGCAAGCCGCCCTCTACCGCTTCACCCAACATCCCGTCACGCGTTGCCTGCCGGTGATTGTGGTCAAGGAGAAAGGCGTCCGAACGGAGGAATTGACCGAAGGATTTTCGCAGACGGAGTGGTTGAAAATACTGGAGCCAACCGTCGGCTGGATCGGACTGTGGCGCGAGTTGGAAAAGATCATTCCCATCGGCGAGGCGGAAAAACTCCTGCCGATCGACGAAGCGCCGCCGATCGACGGCCGGCCCGGCCAAGATGGAGACCAAGCCCCAGACGATGGCTCGAATCCGCCGAAAATACTCTGCATCGACGACGATCCGGTAATCGCCAAATCGATTGCGCTGCGGGTCCGGCCCTACGGGATAAAGCTGATCGACGCCGCCAACGGCAGCCAGGGTTTCTACTTGGGCCTGCGCGAGAGGCCGGACCTGATCCTGCTCGACCTGAACATGCCGGAAGGCGACGGGCATTACGTGCTGAGCAAGTTCAAGAACCATCCGCTGACGAAAGACATCCCCATCGTGATTCTCACCGTCGAAACGAACGCCGGCGTGCGGCGGAAGCTGATCTCGCTCGAGGCCGCCGGGTTCCTCTCCAAGCCGGTCCGCTGGAAGGATTTTTTCGAGGAACTGGGACGCTTCATGACGCTGCCGAAAAAACTCGTCGCGGACTACAACCTGTCCAGAGAAGAGCTTCTCTCCCCGGTTTGATCGGACGGGCGACATCGACCGCCGGCGGCTGGTGCGGCGCGGTGTTTTCGCCCGTCCAATATCATTGCCCTTTCCGTAATATATGGCCTCGCCCCCCCATTCAACGCTCCTTTTTCGCGCGCCTTCCAATTTCTGAATAATATGGAGATATCCCTATGGAAGGAGGGATGTCCGACTTGTCCGCTGAATCCGCCAAAACGGAGCGATTCGTCCACGACCTGACGGAAAACGCCAGGCGGATATACGCGTATATTTTCTCCTTGGTCCCCAACTGGGCCGACGCCGACGAAATCTTCCAGGAAACCAGCGCCACGATCTGGGCGAAGTACGACGAATACCGACCCGGAACCGGGTTCCGCGAGTGGGCCTTCCGCATCGCCTACTTCAAGGTTCTACAGTTCCGCAAGGCGCAGGGGAAGAACGTCCTCCGCTTCAGCGACCCGGTCATCGACGCGGTGGACCGCGACACCCAGGTAGGCGGGGAACTATGGGCGCGGCGCCATCGGCTCTTGGGCGAATGTTACCAGCAACTCCGCCCGCAGGACAAGGAGTTGATCGACCTCCGATACGAACCGGGAGCGACGACGAGAAAGGTCGCCGAACTCGTGGGCCGCTCGGTTGACGCCGTCTACAAGGCGTTGAACCGCATCCACGAACAGTTGCTCAACTGCATCGACTCGAAGTTGGAGGAGCTGCCGTGAGCCTCTCGCCGATACTGCGCCGCGAACTAAGCGATCTGCTCGGTCGGCTCCGCGACGGGGAACTCGACGGCGATCGAATGGCCCGGCTCGATGCGTTGATCGGCGGCGACGCGGACGCCCGTCGTTTGTACCTCGACTACGTCGATCTCTGCGCTTCCTTGCACTGGGCGCGTCGGGAAAAAGATTTGGATGGAGGAGAAAAGGGCGAGCGGCTCGACGATTTGGCGGTTGCCGATTCGCCGCTCGCGATTACTCCCCTATCCCCTTTCGCCCCTCCTCTCTCCCCTTCATTTGTCGGCGGACCGGTATTCTCATACATGGTCGCTACGGTGGTTTTGTGTTTGATGCTGCTCGGGGCCTGGGCATATAAAATCAACTACGACCGCAACGCTTTTGTAGACAGTAGCCGGAGGTCAACGACCTCCGATTCTTTGGAGCGGCGGCAATTAGTTTTCGTCGGCCGCGTCACCGGCATGAAGGGCTGCCGCTGGGCCGATCCCGGCACGGGAACCTGCCTCGGCGCGTCGGTCCCCCTGGATCGTCGATACGCTTTGGCATCGGGCCTGATGGAGATTACTTATACGAGTGGTGTACGAGTGATCCTCGAGGGGCCGTGCACGTATAAGGTTGAGTCTTCCGCCGGCGGCTTTTTGGCGCTAGGCAAAATTACGGCGCGAATCGAAGCAAAGGGTTCAGGGTTCAGGGTTCAGGATTCAGAACACTCTCCACTCTCCACTCTCCACTCTCCACTTTTCGCCGTTCGCACGCCAACGGCGATCATCACCGACCTGGGCACCGAGTTCGGCGTCGAGGTTGCCGAGAACGGCGACACCACATCGCACGTCTTTCAAGGGATGGTGAAAGTTGAAATCCTCCCCTCTCCCGCCGGGAGAGGGGCGAGGGGCGAGGGCTTAGTGCAACTTGCCGCCGGCGAGTCGGTTCGAGTTAGTAGGGTGCGTGCTGGCACGCACCATAACTCTACCACGACCGAAACGGCGCGTTTCACACACCCCACGACCCCGCCGGAGTTCGTGCGTCGGATTTACGAGCCACCCAAGTTTATTGATCTGCTGGACGTCGTTGCCGGCGGCAACGGCGCGGGCAACCGCCGCGAACGCGGCATCGACCCGGTCAGCGGATGGGAAGACCCGATGTTCGTGCCTCACTATCGCGTCGGCGACCGCCAATATCGCCCGGTTTTCTGGAATCGATTGATCGACGGCGTGTTCATTCCCGATGGGGCAAGCGGAGCCGTGCAAGTAGATTCCGCCCGGCACATGTTCGATGGTTTTCCGCGTACCAGCGGCGAGGCATACGGCTCGATCTGGTCGCGGGCGGCGGATATCGGATCGAAGCGCGTCGCCGCCGCCCAGCCGTGGGTCTACTCGATACTTCAGGAAGAAAAGTATATGCCCGAGCGCCGTGGGCTGTTGGGGATTTATGCGAACGGAGGGATCACGTTCGATCTTCAAGCCGTCCGCGGTAAGTATCCCAACTCGCGTCCGACGCGTTTTCGGGCCGTCGCCGGCCTGGCCGACGGGCCACGCAAGGATCCCGAGGCGCTCGGCATGGCCGACGTATGGGTGTTCGTCGACGGAGAACTAAAACTGAAACGCGAAAAACTCCGCGTCGGCGACGGCGCGTTCCAAGTTGACGTGGAGCTAGGCCCCGACGATCGCTTCCTGACGCTGGTGGCCACCGACGGCGGCGACGGGATCAGTTGGGACAGCGTCGTCTTCGGCGATCCCATTTTGGAAATGAATGAATTCCACGACCACGTAACATCTTCAGAAAATGGAAAGGAGGCAAAACATAAGTGACACAGTAACGTCTTCGTAACCGTTCACAGGGGACTGTCCCGATTTTCGCGGTTCACCGCGAAAATGGGACTGTCCCCCTCGGCGGTGAAGGGGACAGGCA
>JAFGLH010000162.1 GCA_016928165.1 Pirellulales bacterium
AAATCGCGCAAGCAAGTCAAGGCGTTTTAAGGCTGCAAGCCCTCACCCTAGCCCTCTCCCGGAGGGAGAGGGGACTTTCGTTTTCGATTTTGCAAAAGTTCAGTTGCTTATTGTGTATAGTATGCACCTTCGTTTACATAGCAGGACAGCCCCATGAACTTTCTCGAACGCCAAGACCCGGAAGTCTGGGCCGCGATTGCCGGCGAAATCGCCCGGCAGCGGGACGGCCTGGAAATGATCGCCTCGGAAAACTACACCAGCCCGGCCGTGATGCAGGCGGTGGGCAGCGTGCTGACGAACAAGTACGCCGAGGGCTATCCCGGGCGGAGATATTACGGCGGCTGCGAGTTCGTCGACGTGGCCGAGAATCTCGCCCGCGACCGAGCCAAGCAAATCTTCGGCGCCGAGTTCGCCAACGTGCAGCCGCACTCGGGCGCCCAGGCGAACATGGCCGTCTATCTCTCTCTGTTGGAACCGGGCGACGTGGTGCTGGGGCTGGACCTGGCGCACGGCGGACACCTGACCCACGGCATGAAGTTGAACTTCTCCGGCAAGACCTATCAGTTCCACAGCTACGGCGTCCGTCCCGACACGCAGCGGATCGACTTCGATCAACTGTCCTCGCTGGCCCGCGAGCACAAGCCGAAGCTGATCGTGGCCGGCGCGAGCGCGTATCCCCGCGAGATGGAACATGGGAAATTCGCCGAGATCGCCAAGCAGTGCGGGGCGAAGCTGATGGTCGACATGGCCCACTACGCCGGGTTGGTCGCCGCCAAACTGCACGACGATCCGGTGCCGGTGGCCGATTACGTCACCTCGACCACGCACAAGACGCTACGCGGCCCGCGCGGCGGACTGATCCTCTGCAAGGACGAATACAAAAAGGAGATCAATCGGGGCGTGTTCCCGTGCGTGCAGGGCGGGCCGCTGATGCACGTGATCGCCGGCAAGGCCGTTTGCTTCGGCGAAGCGCTCAAGCCCGAATATAAACAATACATCCAACAGGTCGTGGACAACGCCAAGACGCTGGCCGAAACGCTCACCTCCGGCGGCATGAAGCTCGTCAGCGGCGGGACCGACAACCACCTGATCCTCGCCGACGTTACCCCGCTGGGCACGACCGGCGCCCAGGCCGAGGCCGCCCTGGAACGCTGCGGCATCACGATCAACAAGAACATGATCCCCTTCGACCAACGCAAACCGATGGACCCGTCGGGCATCCGGCTGGGTACGCCCGCGCTGACCACGCGCGGCATGGGCTGCGAGCAGATGCGGGCGATCGGCGGGATGATGGTCGACGTGCTCCGCGCCCCGGACGACGAGACCATCGCCGAGCGAGTCCGCGGCGAGGTGGCCGAGTTGTGCAAACAGTATCCGGCGCCGGGCGACGGGGCTTGAAAGCGGAAAGGGAAGAGGAAGAAAAACGCTCGCCGGCCGCGGTTGGCGGGGTATGCGCAAAAAGCCGCTCCCATGCGGCGCGCGGGAACAAGAAGGTTGACAGACAATGCCATCGATCCTCATCAAGAACGGCCGGGTGATCGATCCCTCGCAGGAGATGGATCGGGTGACGGACCTGTTGATCGACAATGGGCGGGTCGCCGCATACGGGGCGGCGGACCACGCAGACGAAACGATCGACGCCGCCGGCAAGATCGTCGCGCCGGGGCTGATCGACATGCACGTCCACCTCCGCGAGCCGGGCTTCGAGGACGACGAGACGATCGCCACCGGCACGGCCGCCGCACTGGCCGGCGGGTTCGCCACGATCAACTGCATCCCCAACACCGATCCGCCGATCGACTCGCAGGATGCGGTCGAGTTCGTCCACGAGCGGGCCGCCCGGGCCGACAACTGCAACGTCGTGGTGACCGCCTGCGCGAGCAAGAACCGCGAAGGGAAAGAACTGGCCGAGATCGGCCAACTGGTCGAGGCCGGGGCGGTCGCCTTCAGCGACGACGGCTCGCCGGTCGGCGACGCCGAACTGATGCGCCGCGCGTTGGAGTATTGCAGAATGTTCGACCGGCCGCTGCTCAGCCACGCCGAAATCCGCGAGCTTTCCAAAAACGGCGTGATGCATGCCGGAATGACCTCGATGCTGCTGGGGCTGTCGGGCATTCCCGCCGCGGCCGAGGACGTGATGGTCAGCCGCGACATCGCCCTGGCCGAGGCGACCGGCGGACGGCTGCACGTAATGCACGTCTCGACCGTCAACGCCGTCGAGGCGCTGCGGCGGGCGAAGGCCCGCGGCGTCCGCGTGACCGCCGAGGCCACGCCCCACCACTTCTCGCTCTGCGACGAATCGCTGCGCACGTTCGACGCCAACTTCAAGATGAACCCGCCGCTGCGGGGCCGCGAACACGTCGAGGCGGTCGTCGCGGGGCTGTGCGACGGCACGATCGACGCGATCGCCACCGATCATGCCCCGCACTCGAAAGAAAAAAAATTGCAGGACATCGACCGCGCCCCGTTCGGCATCGTCGGCCTGGAAACCGCGCTCGGCCTGGTCATCACGAAGCTGATCGTCCCGGGCCGTCTCGATTGGCCGACGGCGATCGGCAAGATGTCGCTCAATCCCGCTCGCATCTTGGGCCTCGACAAGGGGACGCTGCGCGTGGGGGCCGCGGCCGACGTGACGATCATCGACCCCAGCGCCCGCTGGACGGTCGATCCGCGAGAGTTCCGCTCGAAGAGCGCGAACACCCCGTTCGCCGGCTGGGAACTGACCGGCCGGGCGGACGCGGTGATCGTCGGCGGCCGGGTAAAGTTCCGGCGCTGATCGGCGGCGGCCGATTGGGCATTATTTATCACCTATCTTGGTCGTTTTACGCAACCGGTAAATATCTCCTCCAAAATATACCGGCAAGGTAGAACTTATCGCAAATTCGACGTTCACCGGAAGCGTCTATCTATTCGATAGATATAGAGTATCGCAATGTTGTAACCGTTCACAGGGGGCTGTCCCGATTTTCGCGGTTCACCGCGAAACTGGGACTGTCCCCCTCGGCGGTAAAGGGGACAGGCACATTTTTCGCCCTTGAAAGGGCGAAAAAATGAGCCAGTCCCCGGCCCGTGAACGGTTACGCAATGTTTTACGTTGCGAGAGCGGAAGAGGTATCGTTTGGTGGTGAACCACACTAAGGAACGATTCATGGTTATCAGGTTGTGCGGTTCAGCGGCCCGGCTTTGCACGTTAATCGCCGCAATCGGCGCGGGGTTGATATCAACGACCGACGCGTACGCCAATCCGGCTCCCTCGATTGAAAGCGAAGCCGACAAGACCCTCGACGCGACCAAGGACATCCTCGACATGGACCTCGAGCAGCTTGCCCGGGCGCCGGTCGTAGTTCCTTCGATGGACATTCCGGTCACTTCCGTGGCCAAGGAAAAGAGCACGGTGGGCCGATCGGCGGCGGCAATCTTCGTAATTACCAACGAGATGATCCGCCGCAGCGGCGCGACCACGATTCCCGAGGCCCTGCGGATGGCGCCGGGAATGGACGTGGCGCAAATAAACTCCAGCACTTGGGCGATCTCCGCGCGCGGTTTCAATAGCAGCATGGCCAACAAGCTGCTGGTGTTGATCGACGGCCGAAGCGTCTACACCCCGGTTTTTTCAGGCGTTTACTGGGACGTAGAGGACGTCGTCATTGAGGACGTCGAACGGATCGAGGTGATTCGAGGCCCCGGAGGAACCCTTTGGGGCGCCAACGCCGTAAACGGGGTCATCAATATCATCACCAAACGGGCCGCGGATACCCAGGGCGTATACATCGGCGGCATCGGCGGCAGCATCATCCATTCCCAAGAAGTCGCCCGCTACGGCGGCCAAATCGGCGAGGATTGGAAGTACCGAGTCTACGGCAAGTACTTCGACCGCGGACAGTTCTACGATCCAAACCAGCCGGCGAGAGACTCGTGGAATCAAGGACGCGTCGGTTTTCGCGCCGATTGGAGGCTCGAACCCGACGAACCCGACAACTTTACGATACAGGGCGAGCACTACGTCGGCAACACGGGGTCCATGGGAACCTTTTCTTTCCCCTGGTACCCTTACTTCGAAACGAAGTACGGCAACACCTACAACACCGGCGAACATCTTCTCGCGCGCTATCGGCATGTCGTCGATAAGGACTGCGACTGGTCCGTGCAGACGTATTTCGACAACTTTCAGCGCGATACGCTATTAAATGCGGATAGGGTGCGAACGTGGGATTTGGAGTTCCAACACCGCTTCTTGCTGGGCGACGGACATCAAATCACCTGCGGCGCCGGCTATCGGTACATACACGACAACCTCCCCAGCAACACGGAGTATTTCCGCAGCATCCCGACCGACCGGAGCTACTACATCGCCAACCAGTTCATCCAGGATGAGATTACCCTCTACCCCGACAGGCTGCAGTTGATCCTCGGATGCAAGATCGAACAGAACTCGTACACCAATTTTGAATACCAGCCCTCGATCCGGGCGCTGTATACGCCCGATCGGAGGCATACCATCTGGGGCGCCATGTCGCGGGCAGTCCACACGCCCTCTCGCATCGACGAGGACATGTTCGTGGAATCGTTTTGGGGATTTTCTCCGTTCGGGCCCACGTACGGCTTTCTTATGATCGGCAACCCGGACGAAAAGTCGGAAGTGCTCCTGGCATACGAGTTGGGATATCGTGCGCAGGCCAGCGAAAAGTTCTCTTGGGACCTGGCGACCTTCTACAACAACTATGACGAGTTGACGACCAGCAATTACATTGGCGCCGTCGGCAACACAATCATTTATCAGATGTCGAACCAGGGGCGGGCATATAGCTACGGCGTCGAACTGGCCGGAAACTACGCCGTCTCGGACGCCTGGAAGCTCCAGCTTCAGTACACGTATCTGAATTTGAACATCTCCAATGGCACATTCTACGGCAACGGCTATTCCCCCCGCAATCAAGTCTACTTGCATTCCTCATGGAACTTGAGCGATAATCTCGACTTCGACCTGGTAGCCCGTTACGTCGACTCCCTTGGCGACTTGTACGGATTGGCGCCCGATTATATCGAGATGGATCTCCGGCTTGCATGGCGACCGCGCGAGAGCATGGAAGTGGCCGTGGTCGGACGGGACCTCTTGCAGCAACATCACTACGAGTTCATCCAAGACGTAAACTATTTCAGCCGGACCTGCGAAGTGCCCCGAAGCGTATACGGCACGGTCACCTGGCGGTATTGACCGGGCCGTCGTTGTCGGGTATAGCGGAAGAAATAATTCCGCGGCGTTGGGGTGGCGGTTCAACTGCCGCCCCGGCAAATAGACGCATCGCTTCCTTTCACCATGCCACTATTGATCGACGGCTACAATCTGCTTTACGCTTCGGGGATCATGGGCCGGGGCATCGGGCCGGGCGGCCTCGAACGGAGTCGGCTGGCGCTGCTAAACTTCCTGGCCGCCTCGATCGAGCCGGACCAGTTGACGCGGACAACGATCGTCTTCGACGCCGCCGACGCGCCGCGGGGATTGCCCCGCGCCGTGCGACATCGAGGCATTACCGTCCGATTCGCCGCCCAGCACGACTCGGCCGACGCGCTGATCGAGGAGCTGATCCGCGCGGAATCGGCGCCGCGGCGGTTGACGGTCGTCTCGGGCGACAACCGCATCCGCCGCGCTGCCCGGACGCGCAGGGCGAAATCGGTCTCCAGCGACGACTGGTACGCCGAACTCGTTCGCGCCCAACGATTACGCGAGCAAGCCGGGTCGGAATCGCCCGAGCGCCCGCCCGTGCCGCTGCTGGAAGAGGACGTCAACTACTGGGTCGAACTGTTCGGCGGCGATGACTTGCTTAAGGAGTGCGCCGAGACGGAAAAAAAGCACGCGGTCTTCAATCCCTTCCCGCCCGGCTACGGAAAAGATTTGGAGGAAACGTAAATCGGTAACCGTTCACAGGGGACTGTCCCGATTTTCGCGGTTCACCGCGAAAATGGGACTGTCCCCCTCGGCGGTGAAGGGGACAG